>NZ_JAWRWY010000005.1:0-487545 GCF_046535315.1 Paraburkholderia sp. SIMBA_027 | reverse complement strand
GTCCGCTTATTCGTTAGGTGGACACGATACTCCCAAGACCTTTAGGGCATTTCAAGATGGGTTGCCCAGTCGCTTACCGACCAGATTATTTTCTCCTCAGCGTTCTTGCGGGAAAAGTCTCTGAGCCTCAAAGAGAATCTTTGCGGAATTGTTGCACCGACCAGTTTGCGAACTAAGCTGCTTAGCCGCCGTGAGATTTTTGATCATCTTCCTGTGCTTGGCACAGTCGAACTTAGGAGTGAATCGTGACCGATTTCGCCGATGCATTTAAGCGTGGGCAAGACGCCGCAGCACTTGCGGCTCAAGCTCGCACCGAAATCGATGAGGTATTTGAAGAAGCAAAAGAGCAACTGCTAGCTGCCACCGAAGGGAAGTTAGAACTCGGCAGAGAAAATTTTCCCAAGCCAAGAAAAAGAAACCCTGGTGACCTAATTCTTGGGGTGGCCTTCAGTGCTTTGGATGCGTTGGAGCCTCGAGAGATGGAGATGTGGATCGCAGGGCGAAACCCGAAGGCTGTCGACTCGGATTGGGTCAAATTGGCGAAATGGGATCGAGCGCAGGAGGGATATCCATGTCAGATCGTCTACGATAGGGCGGACGTCAGATGTCACGACCGAACCGCATTGGCTGACGCAATCGGAGAAATGTTGGCAAATGCATCGATTGGGGAGAAGCTGCGCGAACTCCTACGACTCGCGCTAAAGCAAGCTGAATAAAACTTGCAGAGCAACCGATCTCGACACCAGCGGAATGGCTGCCAAGGCCAGCAAGCAAGACTGCCTCCGACTATGTTCGTCGATCGCAGCACGTCCTTCGCGCCGTCGAGTCTGGAAAACCGCAAAAATCAGGCGTCGCAATGGCGACGATCAGCCGATCGTGCGCCGAAGCCAATGCTCAGCTATGCTTGCCAGACCCAGCTGCGCGCCCCTTTCCGGTTGTGCTGTCCCACAGCATCCAGCGACATGGCATTAAATCCGCCCTAATTTGGGGGTATTTTTGGGGGTATTTCCGCAGCATCGCAACATGGAGCCCCCGTCCACAAAGCCCCTGATAGCCAGATGCGATTGCCGCCGGCACCAAAATTCTGCGCAGCAAATAAAAAACTCGCGAAAGCTTTTACAAGCTTCGCGAGTTTTTTGTTTTTGCATCGCAATAATCTGCGATAAATCAAAACCGGCGCGAATCGAATTCAATCGAACTCAATCGCACCGGCTTTCACTAAATTGTCATAAAAATATCAATTGTCCTGCGGGCATTGCAGATTACAGCCATTCGGATCGCCGAGATCGCCCTTTTTACGCGCGGAAGTCGGTTTGCCGTGCTGATATTTGGCATCCGGCGCCGATGCCGCGAACTGCATCTGCGGATGCGCGTTGAACTTGAACTCGTCGTCGAGGATGCCGCCCGGCACGCCCGGCGAGTTCTGCGCGAAGGCGACGTTGACGGTGGCGAACAGCACACCCGCGGTCGCGGCGGCTGCACAAACATTAAGCAGGAATTTCATGGTCGATCGGCGCGCTCAACGCGCATCTGGAACGGAAGAACCTATACGGTCTGAAAGTATCACAAAAAGCGCCGCACTCTGCAGCCCCACCCGCTGGACATGTTGCGTCGTATTACAGCGCGCGGCCGGCGAGGCCTCGGCCGGCACACGTCAGCGCGCGCCCGCCCAGCCTTCGTCGAGCGGCACGATGTCGCCGCAAGTGTCGGGATCGTAGCCTTCGAGCTGCGCCACCGCCTGCCGGAACGGCGCGCCGCGCAACAACTCGAGCACCGCGGCGAGCGGCTCGCGTTCGAGCTGCCCGCGATCGCAGGCGAAGAAATAGTCTTCGTCGACGATCGGAATGAAGTCGAGGCCGAAGTGATGCGCGGCCGGCTCCACGCCGAAGCCCACGTCCGCCATGCCGCTCGCGACGAAGGCCGCAATCGCCGAGTGCGTGAGTTCCGACGAGGCATAACCGTTCACACGCTCCGGATCGACGCCGATACGCGTCAGCAGCAGATCGATCAGCATGCGCGTGCCCGAGCCGGGCTGCCGGTTCACGAAGCGGATATCGCCGCGCGCGAGATCGGCGAGGCCCGTCACCTGACGCGGGTTGCCGCGTCCGACGAACAACCCCTGCTTGCGCCGCGTGAGATGGATCAGCACATGACGCTGCGGGTCGAGCCAGTTGCGATACGCGTCGGCGCACGCCTCGCGAAAATCGCCGCGCGGCAGATGGAAGCCCGCCAGATCGCACTCGCCGCGCGCGAGCGCCGAAATGGCGTCGGCGCTGTCGCGGTACTTGATCTCCACCGGCACCTGATCGCCGACCAGCGCCGTCACCAGCGTGGCCACCGCGTAGCCGTGCGAAGCATGGATGCGCAGATCCTGCACGTCGGGCGCGAGCCATCGATTGAGGTCGCTCGCCACTTCGCTCGCGAGCGCCTGCAGATTGCCCTGAAGTCGCTCGCCGCACAGCCGCTGCGAACGCAGCACCGCCTCGCCGAGTTCCGATAGCACCGACCCGCGCCCGCGCGCTTTCGCGATCAGCGCGCCGCCCAGACGCTCCTCCACTTCACGCAACAAACCCCACGCATGGCGATAGGACAAACCCTTACGCTGCGCGGCCTGCGCGATGCTGCCTTCCTCCGCGACGAGCGCGAGCAGCGGTACAACGTCCGTCAGGCTTGCCTCGCGGCCATCCGCGTCGCGCACGACCAGTTGCGCCTGGCACTCCACCTTGATCATTATGAAGTCTTCCTTCCTATTGCGTCCGCCATTCTACGGGCCTATTGTTCGTCCATACAACGAGACAACCCCAGCATAGATGCACACTTTATGAATAACAAGTGCATATATGTGCCAGGAGGAGCCCCACAATGGACGAGACAACCCAGACCGCCGGGTCACAGGCCATCGCACCCGATGCCCTCGTGCAACGGCACGCGCAGCCCGGCCGCAACCTGATTGCGATCCTGCATGCGATCCAGGACGAGACCGGCTTCGTGCCGCCGGCCACCGTCGCGCCGCTCGCAAAAGCCTTGAATCTCTCACGCGCCGAAGTCCACGGCGTGCTGACCTACTACCACCACTTCCGCACCACGCCGCCCGCGCCCGTCACGGTTCAACTGTGCCGCGCCGAAGCGTGCCGCAGCATGGGCAGCGAAGCGCTCGCGCAGCACGTGGAAGCGCGCACCGGTTGCCGCTTCGGCGCGCAGCACGGTCACGGCGACGAACACGCGCACCAGGCGCACGAAGCGCACGAAGGCGACGTCGCGCTGGAATCGGTCTATTGCCTCGGCCAGTGCGCGCTCTCGCCCGCCATGATGATTAACGGCACGTTGCACGCAAAAGTAAGCCCGCAGAAGTTCGACGCACTGCTCGCGAAGGCGCTGGCCGCCGTCGTGCGCACCGAGGAGGCCGCATGACGCGCATCTACGTTCCCCGCGATTCATCGGCGCTCGCGCTCGGCGCGGACGACATCGCCGCGGCCATCGCACGCGAAGCCGCCGCGCGCGGCATCGACATTGAACTCGTACGCAACGGCTCGCGCGGTCTGCTTTATCTCGAACCGCTCGTCGAGGTAGCGACGGCCGATGGCCGCGTCGGCTACGCGAACGTCGAGGAAGACGACGTCGCCGGGCTGTTCGACGCGAACTTTGTGCAAGGCGGCCAGCACGCACGCGGCGTGGGCCTCGTCGAACAGATTCCGTATCTGCGCAAGCAGCAGCGCCTGACCTTCGCGCGCATCGGCATCACCGACCCGCTCTCGACCGACGACTACGTCGCGCACGGCGGCCTCGACGGCCTGCGCAACGCGCTCACGATGACGAGCGCCGACGCCTGCGAAGCGCTCGTCGAATCGGGTCTGCGCGGACGCGGCGGCGCGGCCTTCCCCGCCGGCATCAAGTGGCGCACCGTCGCGCAGGCGCAGGCCGACCAGAAGTACATCGTCTGCAATGCCGACGAAGGCGACTCGGGCACCTTCTCCGACCGTCTCGTGATGGAAAGCGATCCCTACGTGCTGATCGAAGGCATGACGATCGCGGGCCTCACCGTGGGCGCGACGATCGGCCATATCTACGTGCGCAGCGAGTATCCGCATTCGATCGCCGCGCTCGAAGAAGCGATCCGCCGCGCGCGCGTCGCGGGCTGGCTCGGCGACAACGTCCTCGGCAGCGGCAAGCGCTTCGATCTGTTCGTCGCCAAAGGCGCGGGCGCCTATGTGTGCGGCGAGGAAACGGCGCTGCTCGAATCGCTCGAAGGCAAGCGCGGCGTCGTGCGCGCGAAGCCGCCGCTGCCCGCGCTCGCCGGTCTCTACGGCAAGCCGACGGTCATCAACAACGTCATCACGCTCGCCACCGTGCCGATCATCTTCGCGAAGGGTGCGGCGTTCTACAAGGACTTCGGCATGGGCCGCTCGCGCGGCACGCTGCCGTTCCAGCTCGCGGGCAACATCGCGCGCGGCGGCCTCGTCGAACTCGCGTTCGGCGTGACGCTGCGCGAACTGATGGTCGACTACGGCGGCGGCACCGCCAGCGGCCGCCCGGCGCGCGCCGTGCAGGTGGGCGGGCCGCTCGGCACCTATCTGCCCGAGAGCCAGTGGGATATTCCAATGGACTACGAAGCGTATGCGGCAGTCGGCGCGGTCGTGGGCCACGGCGGTCTCGTCGTGCACGACGATACGTCCAATCTCGCCGGTCTCGCGCAGTACGCGATGGAATTCTGCACGCTCGAATCGTGCGGCAAGTGCACGCCCTGCCGCATCGGCTCGACGCGCGGCGTCGAGGTGATCGCGAAGATCCGTAGCGGCGACACATCGGAAAAGCAGGTCACGCTGCTGCGCGATCTGTGCGACACGATGGTGTCCGGCTCGCTCTGCGCGATGGGCGGCATGACGCCCTACCCCGTGCTCTCCGCGCTCAATCACTTCCCGGAAGATTTCGGTCTCGAACCCGTCGCGCAACCGAACGCGGCCGCCTGAACGAGGAACCACCATGTCCGACACGCTCATGTCCCAAGCCGGTGGTTGCGGTTCCGGCAATTGCGCCTGCAAAAGCGCGGCAATGAACAAAGCCAACGCCCGCTCGCCCTTCGACGACACCGACTACGGCACGCCGCTGCGCCACGCCGATGTCGACGTCACGCTCGAAATCGACGGTCAGTCCGTGACGGTTCCGGCAGGCACCTCGGTGATGCGCGCTTCGATCGAAGCCGGCGTCAACGTGCCCAAGCTCTGCGCGACCGACTCGCTCGAACCGTTTGGCTCGTGCCGTCTGTGTCTCGTCGAAATCGAAGGGCGGCGCGGTTACCCGGCGTCGTGCACGACACCCGTCGAAGCGGGCATGAAGGTGCGCACGCAAACCGACCGTCTGCAGAAACTGCGCCGCAACGTGATGGAGCTCTACATCTCCGATCACCCGCTCGACTGCCTCACCTGCCCCGCCAACGGCGACTGCGAACTGCAGGACATGGCGGGCGTGACGGGCCTGCGCGAAGTGCGCTACGGCTTCGACGGCGCGAATCACCTGAAGAACCAGAAGGACGAATCGAACCCGTACTTCACCTACGATCCGTCGAAGTGCATCGTCTGCAACCGCTGCGTGCGCGCCTGCGAGGAAACGCAAGGCACGTTCGCGCTGACCATCGCCGCGCGCGGTTTCGAATCGCGCGTCGCGGCCGGCGCGGGCGAAGCGTTCATGGATTCGGAATGCGTGTCGTGCGGCGCCTGCGTCGCCGCCTGCCCGACCGCGACGCTGCAGGAAAAGAGCGTGGTGATGCTCGGCCAGGCCGAACATTCGGTGGTCACGACCTGCGCGTATTGCGGCGTCGGCTGCTCGTTCAAGGCCGAGATGAAGGGCAACCAGGTCGTGCGCATGGTGCCGCACAAGAACGGTCAGGCGAACGAAGGCCACGCCTGCGTGAAGGGCCGTTTCGCGTGGGGCTATGCCACGCACAAGGACCGCATCAAGAAGCCGATGATCCGCGCGAAGATCACCGATCCGTGGCGCGAAGTGAGCTGGGAAGAAGCGATCGCCTACGCGGCCAGCGAGTTCCGCCGCATCCAGGCCAAGCATGGCCGCGATTCGATCGGCGGCATCACCTCGTCGCGCTGCACGAACGAGGAAACCTATCTCGTGCAGAAGCTCGTGCGCGCCGCGTTCGGCAACAACAACGTCGACACCTGCGCGCGCGTGTGCCACTCGCCCACGGGCTATGGCCTGAAGACCACGCTCGGCGAATCGGCGGGCACGCAGACGTTCGCGTCGGTCGATCACTCGGACGTGATCATGGTGATCGGCGCGAATCCGACCGACGGCCATCCGGTGTTCGGCTCGCGTCTGAAGCGGCGCGTGCGTCAGGGCGCGAAGCTGATCGTCGTCGATCCGCGCCGCATCGATATCGTCGATACCGCGCACGTGAAGGCCGAGCATCATCTGCAACTGCGCCCCGGCACCAACGTGGCGATGGTCAACGCCCTCGCCCACACGATCGTCACCGAAGGGCTCGTGAACGAAGCCTTCGTGGCCGAGCGCTGCGAGACGCGCGCGTTCGAGCAGTGGCGCGATTTCGTCGCGCTGCCGGAGAATTCGCCGGAAGCGATGGAAGCCGTCACGGGCGTGCCCGCTGCGCTCGTGCGCGCGGCCGCGCGGCGCTACGCGCAGCCGGGCAACTCGGCGATCTATTACGGCCTCGGCGTGACGGAACACGCACAAGGCTCGAC
Source organism: Paraburkholderia sp. SIMBA_027 (assembly GCF_046535315.1). Classification (NCBI taxonomy): domain Bacteria; kingdom Pseudomonadati; phylum Pseudomonadota; class Betaproteobacteria; order Burkholderiales; family Burkholderiaceae; genus Paraburkholderia; species Paraburkholderia sp. SIMBA_027. Next base: position 480,838 of record NZ_JAWRWY010000005.1, on the reverse strand, counting down.
GATGGTGATGGGCATCGCCAACCTCGCGATGGCTACGGGCAACATCGGCCGCGAAGGCGTGGGCGTGAACCCGCTGCGCGGCCAGAACAACGTGCAGGGTTCGTGCGACATGGGCTCGTTCCCGCACGAACTGCCGGGCTATCGCCACGTCGGCGACAGCACGACGCGCGCGCTGTTCGAAGACGCCTGGCAGGTCACGCTGCAAAGCGAGCCGGGCCTGCGCATTCCGAACATGTTCGAAGCGGCGCTCGACGGCACCTTCATGGGTCTTTACTGCCAGGGCGAAGACATCGTCCAGTCCGATCCGAACACGCAGCATGTGGCGGCGGCGCTCTCGTCGATGGAATGCATCGTCGTGCAGGACATCTTCCTGAACGAAACGGCGAAGTACGCGCACGTGCTGCTGCCGGGTTCGTCGTTCCTCGAAAAGGACGGCACCTTCACGAACGCCGAGCGCCGCATCTCGCGCGTGCGCAAGGTCATGCCGCCGATCGCCGGTTACGCCGACTGGGAAGCGACGATCCTGCTCGCGCGCGCGCTCGGCTACGAGATGGACTACACGCATCCGTCGCAGATCATGGACGAAATCGCGCGTCTCACGCCGACCTTCCATGGCGTCTCGTATGCGCGGCTCGACGAAATGGGCAGCATCCAGTGGCCCTGCAACGAAGACGCGCCGGACGGCACGCCGATCATGCACATCGACGCCTTCGTGCGCGGCAAAGGCAAGTTCGTCATCACGAAGTTCATCGCTTCGCCGGAGAAGGTCACGCGGCGCTTCCCGCTGCTGCTCACGACGGGCCGCATTCTGTCGCAGTACAACGTGGGCGCGCAGACGCGCCGCACCGACAACTCGCGCTGGCACGAAGAGGACCGGCTGGAGATCCATCCCGTCGACGCCGACGATCGCGGTATCCGCGACGGCGACTGGGTGGGCATCGAATCGCGCGCGGGGCACACCGTGCTGCGCGCGCAGGTCAGCACGCGCATGCAGCCGGGCGTGGTCTACACGACGTTCCATTTCCCCGAGTCGGGCGCGAACGTCATCACCACCGACGCCTCGGACTGGGCCACCAACTGCCCCGAGTACAAGGTGACCGCCGTGCAGGTCAACCACGTGCAGCAGCCATCGGACTGGCAGCGCGAGTACTCGCGCTTCAACGAGACGCAGCTCGAATTGCACCGCTCGCGCGAACCGCTGACCACTTCAGGGAAATAAGCGATGAAAGCAGATCACCTGATCGAGATGGCGAACCAGATCGGCATGTTCTTCGATTCCTTGCCCGATCGCGAGGAAGCGCTGCTGGGCATTGCCGAGCACATCCGCAAGTTCTGGGAGCCGCGCATGCGCCGCACGCTGCTCGCGGCGCTCGACGCTCACGCGCGGGAAGACGCGGGCTTCAGCGAGATCGTGTTCGCGGCGCTCTCGACGCATCGCGAAGCGCTGGCGCCTGCCGCGGCTTAGCCGTCTTAAGCAGATTCACGCTCGACGCCGCGCGGCCTCGACGGGCCGCGCGGCGTTTTCACGTTCACTCCGCCACCGGATGCGGCGACGCCGACGGAGAGAACCACGTCTCGCAGTGACGCAGCAGTCCGTTCAGATCCGAATGCGGACGGCCGCGCGCGCACAGATAGCCATCGGGGCGCACGAGATAGAACGCGGGCCGCGTGCGGCCATACGCATCGCCGAGCGAGGCCGCGCCGCCGTCGACGGGCGGCGCTTCGCCCTCGGGCAGATCGGCGAGCCACCAGACGCGCACCGCGCGCGGCAGCACGCGTTCGACGGCTTCGGCGAATCGCCGCAACGCTTCGACGCCGTTCTTCGCGTTCGGGCTTGCGCTTGGGCTCGCACTCAGGCTCGCGCCTTCGGCCAGCGCATCCATTTCGCGCGCCACGTCGTCGTCGACGAGCAGAAACAGCGAGAAGCTCGCCGGATCGTGCAGATCGAAAATGCGCCCTTTCTCCGGCGCCTTGCCGAGCGGACCGTCGACCACGCGCACCTGCGCATCGGGCGCACGCTCGCCCGCGCGCGGCCCGCCGTCGAGCACGCGTTCGAGCGTGAGCGGACTGCGCCGGTATTGAATCGACAACTCGCTGACGGCCTGACGCGCCGCGTCGCGCAACGGCCCGAGCGCGACCAGCGCCGGCATCACGCGCTCGCGCAGCAGCTTGAGCGGGCCGTGATCGGCTTCGACCAGTTGCGTCATGAAGCTCGTCTGCTGCAGCACGATGCGCTCGATCGGGTAGCGTTCCGCGTGATACGTGTCGAGCAGCCGGTCGGGCGCGCCGCCGAGCGCGCGCGCGAGCTTCCAGCCCAGATTGAAGGCCTCCTGAATCCCCGTGTTCATGCCCTGCGCGCCCGCCGGACTATGCACGTGCGCCGCGTCGCCCGCGAAGAACACGCGCTCCATGCGCAAGTGCCGCACCATGCGGCTGTTCACGTGAAAGTACGACGCCCAGCTCATGTCGCTGATCGACACCGGATGATGCACGCGATGCTGCACGACCGCGCGGCATTCCTCGAGCGTCGGCACCGGCATCGCGCCTTCGGGCGCGGCGGGCAGCATGGCCTTGTGATCGGCGATCAGGCGATAGCGGCCGTGTCCGTACGGCAAGATCGCGGCCAGCCCGTCGCCCGAGGCGAAGATATGGAATTCGTCGTCGGACCACGGCGTGATCGCACTGATATCGGCAAGCAGGAAGGACTGCGCGAGCGTCTCGCCATCGAACTTCATGTTCAGCCGATGGCGCACCGTGCTGTGCGCGCCGTCGGCGGCGATCAGATACGCGCAGCGCAGCGCCTCGGTGCGGCCGTCGGCGCGACGCACGTCGGCGCTCACGCCCGCCGAGCCCTGCACGAATTCGATCAGCTGCACGCCGCGCTCGACCTGCACGCCAAAGGTCGCGAGCTGCGCGGTGAGAATGCGCTCGGTCTCGGTCTGATCGATGAACAGCAGATACGGATAACGCGTGAACAGCGGATCGAAATCGAGCCGCGCGCGGCGCTGGCCGTTCGAATAGAGATTGGCGACGTGCGCGCGATGGCCGCGTTCGAGAAACGGCTCGACGATGCGATGCTGCTCGAACAGTTCGAGCGTGCGCGCCTGAATGCCGATGGCGCGCGAATAACGTCCGGGCTCGTGCGCGCGATCGATCACGCGGACCGGAATGCGCGCGCGGGCAAGACTCAGCGCGGCGGCGAGACCCGTGGGTCCCGCGCCGACGATGAGCACGGACGGCTGGGAGAAAGCCTCGGTCATGCAGACCTCCATGCGGTCAACATGAGTCGTAGTGTACGCCCGCAACCCCTATGACCGTCGTGGGTTCAACGTGCCCTGCCGCGCATGGCGCGCGGATCCGACGCCGCCTGGCATCGATTCAGCGATGGATCTGCGTCGCACCATCGAGCGAGCAACGATGCGCGCTGGTGCCGAGATCGACTTGCAGCGTCACGTGCGTCATGCGAAAGCGCTCGCCGAGCGACGTGACGATCGCATCGAGCGCGGCGTCGCCCGGATGGCCGGCGGGCATGACGAGATGCGCGGTCAGCGCGGTGCCGGTGGTCGAGAGCGCCCAGACGTGCAGGTCGTGTACGTCGGTCACGCCTTGCTGCTCTGCGAGAAAGACGCGAATACGCTCGATGTCGACGCCTTGCGGCACCGCCGCGAGCGCGAGCCGCACCGACTCGCGCAGCAGGCCCCACGTGCCGTAGACGATCACGCAGACGACCGCGATGCTCATCAGCGGATCGACGCGGGTCCAGCCCGTCGCGAGAATCACGAGGCCGCTCACGGCGACGGCGGCGGATACGGCGGCGTCGGCGGCCATGTGCAGGAAGGCGCCGCGAATGTTCAGATCGTCGGCCCGGCCGCGCATGAACAGCCACGCCGAAAAGCCGTTGACGAGGATGCCGAGGGTCGCGACCACAAAGACATCGAAGCCCGCGACGCTGGCCGGATGCAGGAGCCGCCCCACCGCTTCGGCGAGAATCGCGCCGCAGGCCACGAGCAGCAGCGCGGCGTTGGCGAGCGACGCGAGAATCGACGAGCTGCCCAAGCCGAACGTAAAGCGCGCGGACGGCGCGCGCGTAGCGAGCCAGGCAGCGCCCCAGGCGAGCAGCAGGCCGAGCACGTCGGAGAGATTGTGGCCCGCGTCGGCGAGCAGCGCGGTGGAATGCGCGAGCACCCCGTAGACGGTCTGCGCGACCACGATCACGACGTTCAGCGCGACGGCCAGTGCGAATGCGCGATGTTGGCCCGCCGCGGGTGCGGGGTTGTGGGTGTGGTGGTGTCCGTGCGCGTGGCCGCTGTGATCGTGATGATCGTGGCTGTGGTGGTCGTTGTGATCGTGCGGACGCTCGCGTGCGGAACTCATCGTCCACGCTCCTGAACGTCGGATGACGCAACTTCGGCCGCCTCGGCCACATGCGCCAGTATGCCCGCCAGCATCGCGCCGATATGCGCGTCGGCGGCGGCGTAGAACACCTGCTTGCCCTCGCGCTCCGCCCGCACGATGCGCGCCGCGCGCAACAGCCGCAGATGATGGCTGACGAGCGACGGCGAGAGCCCCAGCGCATCGGCGATCGCGCCCACCGCACGGCGGCCGGCCACGCAGACCAGCACGATCTTCAGGCGCGTCGGATCGCCCAGCAGGCGAAACAGAACGGCGAGCGGCGCGATGCGCTCGTCGACGGAAACATCACCGGAAAATTCGCCGGAAAATTCGCTGGAAAAATTGCGGGAAAGCGTCGGCATGGTCAGGATCGGAAACATATGAACCCTCATTCATACGTTAGGCGCGATGCGACAAAACCGCAACGAGACCTTTCAACTTCGTGGTTGGCTCCTCCGAGTGTGGGAAAATGACGGGTTCGTTTTCATTACGTCTCGCCTCTGGTTCATGGAACAGGTTTTTGTCCGCGCGTACGCCGCTCATCGCGACGGCCGGCTGGCTGATGCCGAGCGCGGTTATCGCGCGACGCTCGCCGCCGATCCCGTGCACGTCGATGCGCTGCATTTGCTCGGCGTGCTGCGGCACCAGCAGGGCCAGCACGCCGAAGCGGCGGACCTCGTGCGCCGCGCGGTCGAGCTGCGTCCCGACGACGCCGCGCTCCAGCTGAACCTCGGCAACGCGCTCAAGGCGCTCGGCGAGCTGGAGGGCGCGATCGAGCGCTTTCGCAACGCGCTCACGCTCGCGCCCGCCTTCGCGCTCGCGCACTACAACCTCGGCAACGCCTACGCGTCGATCGGCCGCCACGAAGACGCGATGTACGCGTTCGGCCACGCCGTGCGCCTGCAACCCGGCGACGCCTCGTCTCACAACAACCTCGGCAACGCGCTGCACGCGCTCGGCCGTCACGCCGAAGCCGCGGATGCCTTCCGCCGCGCGCTCAAGATCCGCCCCGGCCACGCGGGGGCGCACAACAATCTCGGCATGGCGCTGAACGCGCTCGGCGACAGCGCGGGCGCGGTCGAGCACTTCCAGAAGGCGCTGCGGCGCGAGCCGCGCTTCGTTGCGGCGCACTTCAATCTGGCCAATACGCTCGACGCAACCGGATACCACACCCAGGCCGTCGCCGGTTTCGAGGCCGCACTGGCGCTCCAGCCGCAGTTTCCGCCCGCGCTGTTCGGGCTCGGCAACGCGCTCGCCTCGCAGGGCCGTTACGCGGAAGCGATCGGGCCCTATGAACGTGCGATCGGCTTCGATCCGAAATTCGCGCTGGCCTGGCTCGCGCTCGGCACGGCGCATCACGCGCTCGGCCGCCACGCCGCCGCCCTGCGCGCCTTCGACGAAGCGCTGCGCGTGCGCCCGGAACTGGCCGCCGCGCACCTGAACCGCGCGCTGACGTGGCTCACGCTCGGCGACTTCCGGCGCGGCCTGCCCGAGTACGAATGGCGGCTCGATCCGGCTTTCCGCGACGAAGCGGCCGCGCGCGGCACGCCCGTCGCGCTTGCCGCCGATGCGTCGACTGAGACGTCGGCCGATGCGTCCGGCCTGCCCAACGGCCCGCTGCCGCGCTGGTGCGGCGAGCCGCTCGCGGGCCGCACGCTGCTGATCCAGGCAGAGCAAGGTTTCGGCGACACGCTCCAGTTCGTGCGCTTCGCGCCCCAGATTGCCGCGCGCGCGCAGCAAAGCGGCGCGCGCGTCGTGCTCGAAGTACAGGCGCCGCTGATCCCGCTGATCGCGCCCGCCGCCGAAGCCGCGCGCGTCGGACTGATCCCGCAAGGCGCGCCGCGCGCGAGCATCGACGCCGACCTGCATATTCCGCTGCTGTCGCTGCCGCTCGCGCTCGGCGCCACGCCCGACACGCTGCCCGCGTCCGCGTCCTATCTGTCGGCGCCCGCCGCGTACCGGCGCAAATGGCGCGGCTCGCTCGGCGGCCAGGCGCGGCGCAAGATCGGCCTCGCGTGGTCGGGCCGCATCCAGAAGCAGGAAAACCGCGCGCTGCCGCTCGCCGCGCTCGATCCGCTCTTCGCACTCGACGGCATCGACTGGATCGTGCTGCAGCCGAATCTGACCGCCGCCGAACAGGCAGCGCTCGACGCCCATCCGCGCGCGCGCACGATCCATCGGCTCGGCGACAAGCTCGCCGACTTCGCCGACACCGCCGCCGTGATCGAGCGCCTCGACGCCGTGGTGTCCATCGACACGTCGATCGCCCACCTCGCGGGCGCGCTGGGCGCGAAGCTCTGGCTGATGCTGCCGTTCGCCGCCGACTGGCGCTGGTTCACCGGCACCGACACGAGCCCGTGGTATCCGCGCGCGCGCCTCGTGCGCCAGCCGCGCCCGGGCGACTGGGACGCGGTGGTCGCACACGTCGCCCGCGCGCTGCGCGAAGATTGACGCCCCACACACCGCCCACGCCGCGCAGGCAATAAAAAACCCCGCATCAGCGGGGTTTTTTCGTTGGCGCAGCCGGCGTGTGACGTAGGCGACGTCAAACCGCCTTGTACTGATTGCGCGCTTCCGGCGTGCGATAGAGCACGAGCGTGGCGATCAGCCCGCAAATGCCCGCGACGCCCATCCACGCGCCCGGCGCGGCCTTGTTGCCGCTCACGTGGATCAGGTAGGTCGAGATCGCGGGCGTGAAACCGCCGATTGTCGTCGCGAGACTGTAGGCGAGCGAGAAGCCGGCCGTGCGAACGTCGGCGGGCATCACCTCGGTCAGCGCCACGACCATCGCGCCGTTGTAGCAGCCGTACAGGAACGAGAGCCACAGCTCGACCGTCAGCAGGCGGCCGAAGGACGGATCGGCGACGAGCCATTGCACGGTCGGATAGGCGGTGAGGATCGTCAGAACGGTGAAGGTCAGCAGCACCGGACGACGGCCGACGCGATCCGAAATCGCGCCCGACACCGGCAGCCAGAACAGGTTCGACAAGCCGATGCAGACGGTCACGACGAGCGTATCGAGTTCGCCGAGCTTGAGCACTTCCTTGCCGAACGTCGGCGTATAGGCGGTGATCATGTAGAACGAGACCGTCGTCATGATGACCATGCCCATGCCGCCGAGCACGATGCCCCAGTTCTGCACCATCGACGCCATGATTTCGCTGATCGACGGACGATGCTTCTTCTTCGCGAATTCTTCGGTTTCCTGCAGCGAGCGACGGATGATGAACAGGAACGGCACGATGAGGCAGCCGATGATGAAGGGCACGCGCCAGCCCCACGCCGTCATCTCCTCGACCGGCAGGATGCGATGCAGCAGCACGCCGAGCAGCGCCGCGAACACCACGGCCACCTGCTGGCTGCCCGACTGCCACGACACGTAAAAGCCCTTGTTGCCCTTCGTCGCGATCTCGGACAGATAGACCGACACGCCGCCCAGCTCCACGCCCGCCGAGAAGCCTTGCAGCAAACGCCCGAGCAGCACGAGCATCGGCGCGAGGAAACCGATCGTCGCGTAGCCCGGCACGACGGCGACCGCGAGCGTGCCGAGCGCCATCAGGCCGAGCGTGAGGATCAGGCCTTTGCGGCGGCCATGATGGTCGATGTAGGCGCCGAGGATGATCGCGCCGAGCGGCCGCACCAGAAAGCCCGCGCCGAACACGGACAACGAGAGCATCAGCGAGGCGAAGGCGTTGTTGCTGGGGAAATAGGTCCGGGCGATCGCCGAAGCGTAATAGCCATAGACCATGAAATCGTACATTTCCAGGAAGTTGCCGCTTGTTACGCGGAAAACCGTCCGGACTTTCGATTCGCTCGATGCTGCGTGGGACGCGGTAGACATGACGTTCTCTGGTGAAGACAGCCGGAGGGTGGCGAGGTCGGCCGCAATGTTCGGCCGCAACGTTCGGCCGCAACGCTCGGCCTCGATCGCCTGTGATCGTGCGACGTTGAACCTGCCAACGCGCGCGGGCGCGCCCGGCGGGCGCTCATTATCCGGCTGGCCTGAATCGCCATATATCGGGGAAAACCTTACAAGCTGCGATCAACGTCCGTCAACGCCGCGTATTTCTTTCCAAAACCATTCAATTATTTCATTACACTTTCACTTTGATGCACGCACTTTGCGCGCAGCCGCCGCTGACCTATCGTGCACAATAGTGAGCCGATCCGGACTTTCGTCGGCGATGCGAACGGGACAGCACCTTCGCTCGCGCCGACCACCGCCACGCATGCCCATCGCCACTTCCCTGCTGCTGCGCCCGGCCACCGCCGCCGACGCCGACCTCCTCGCCGCCATGCACGCCGCCAGTTGGCAGGCGACGTATCGCGGCTTGCTGCCGGCCGCCTTTCTCGATCGCGAAGTGGGCGCTGAACGCGCCGCGTACTGGCGCGCGCGCATGGAAGCGCCGGGCGCCGATCGCCGCCTCGTGCTAATCGCCGAGATCGCCGCAGTCAACGCCGCGGACGAAGAGGCCCCGCGCACGCCGGCAGGCTTCGTCTGCGTCGAGCGCCAGCCCGACTCGCCCTGGGGCGTGCTGCTCGACAATCTGCACGCGCTGCCCGCGCATCAAGGCGTCGGCGTGGGCAAGACGCTCATGGAGGCGGCCCGGCGCTGGGCGCGCGGACAAGGCGAATCGCAGCTCTATCTGTATGTGCTCGACGGCAATACACCCGCGATCGCGTTTTATGAGCGCCAGGGCTGGGAGTATTCGGGCGCCGAACCCGACCACATGGGCGGCGTCGATATCACGGCGCTGCGCTACGTCTACCGCCTCGACGCACGCGCCTAGTACGCGTCCGATCCACGCCTTTTTTCAGACCTATCCGATAGACCCGAGACAGAGTCGCTCGCATCATTAAAAAGAATTGATTTCTTTAATGTGGCGCGCCATTGGCCAGCTGATCGCGCGCGCTCAATCCATCACGGCATGCCTGCACCTGCCTTGCCGATGCAGCGAGAGACTCATGTCAACTTATCCATTAGTTCAGGTGGAAGGCGCACTGGCCATGCCGCATATGCGCCCGCTCAACCGCGTCCCGCCGCCGTTCGGCCGCGAATGGGCGCTGATTCCGCCGCACTTCAGCCTGCGCACCGAACTCCACGCGCTTTACGCCGCTCTGCTGCGCACGGCCTGCCTGAGCGCCGAGGCATTCCGCAAGGTCTGTCGCTGGGAAACCGGGCTCCGTACGCGTAGCGAGACGCGTCGCCCGGCCGCCGCACCCGTCGGTGCAACATTGAATGTCGCTCAGGCCCAGCAGGCTGCCGCAGCCGCGTTGCAGCGCAAGACGGCTAGCGCGCCGCCTGCGGCAGACGCTTCGCCGCTCGCGCCTCTCGAACGCACGCCGCCGCGCAATCACAAGCTCACGGCCACCGCGGTCGGCATCGGCGGCGCGGCCGTGCTTGCGTGGATCGTCGCCAGCCACACGCAGCCAGGCGAACACCGAAACGCAACGAGGGCAAGCACCGACGCGCCGGCGAGCGTGCCCGACAGCCCCCCCACCAAGCTACCCGCGAACGCGCTAACACACGCGCCGGTCAGTCACGGCGCCTCGGCGTCGCAACGACTGGCCGAAGCGCGGGCGTTGCACGATCTCAGCTATTCGGGCAGCGTCACCGCAAGCGCGCCGAAGGTCAACGCCCCGCCCACCGGTTCCGCACGCAACACGGCGGACGCCGGCGTAGCGGCCAGCGCGAGCGTCGGGGCGCGGCAGCCCGATGCGGCGGTCGCGCCTTCGAAGGCAACGCCGGCTTCATCAGCGCCGCCTGCCCCGCTTGTCAGCGCGCGGCCCACAGAGCCGCGCCCGCCCAAGGCCGCAACAGTGCGCGCCGAACCGCACGACTACGCGGCCCAAGCCAACCCGAACACGCCCTTGCGCGCCCCGCTCTCGCGCAAAGCCGAGCCGGCCAGCCGCGCCTCGCATACGGCCAAAGCGCGTCACGCGTCGGTCGAGTCGCGCGCGGGCTCCGCACGCGGCGACATCGGCCGCCACGTCGCGCATGAGTTTGCGCCCTCGCGTAGCGCGCCCCTCGCCACGACGCAGCGCGCGCATGGGGGCTATTCCACGGCTGAGGCGTATTCTCCGCGCCAGCCGAGCATCGAAGCGGCGAACGACTACACCTCGATCACGACCTACGCGGTCACGCACGCCGCACCGGCCAGCCGCGCATCGGCGCCGGTCGACAGCACGGATTGGGTCAATCATGTTTCGCAGCGGCGCGTGACCGAAGTGCCGGACCGTTTCTCGAAATAACGTCCGGTACACGCTGCACGATTCAGACAACCTTCAGACAACCGAAAAAAAGCCCGGCAGATTGGCCGGGCTTTTTACTTTTTTTCTCCTCGCGACTACCGCGCCGCACGCTATCGCCGCGATCCGGGCAAACCCAGTTCCGTTTCGCGCTGCAACTGATCGACCTGATTCTGCAGCGTGCGCAACTGCACCTGCGCCTGCACCTTCTGCGCGTTGAGCGCCCGCGCGTCGACCTGCATCTGACGCTGATAATCGTCCACGCGCGCCTGCTGCGTGCGCGCCACGTCGAGGTCCGCCTGCAGACGGCGCGCGCGATCTTCGTTAATGGCGATCACCCGTTCGATGAACGCCTTCTGCGCCTCCAGTTGCGTGCGGCGGATTTCCACGTCTGACAGCCGCTGCGTTTGCTGCGCGAAGTTGGCGTAGATGGCCTCCGCACGCGTTTCGTCCTGCGAACGGATCACGCGCCAGAAGTGCTTGTCCTGGAACAGCACGATGTAATACGTCATCTCGGGCGGATAGAAAAACAGGCTCGCACCGTAGCTGGCGTTGTAGGTCGTGCGCATTTCCACGAGTTGCTGATCGTGGATGAGCTGCATCAGCGTGGCGACATCGCCCTGCGTCGCGCCCAGCGTGGCCTGATCGTCCACGATGTCCGCGCGCGGCGATGCGCCGGCCGGCTGGGGTGTCAGGCTGTCGAGCGACGGACGGCTGCCGGCGACCGGCATGGCCTCGCTCGCGGGCGCGCCGGCCCATGCGGCCGCGCCATGCTGCATCAACAGGATGGCTGCGGCCCCCAGCAAGGCGCGGCGCACGGGAAGGGTTTGCTTCATGACTGCCTGTTCCGTTGTCGATTCCGAGTAACCGCTTATTATCGCCGCCCGAAAATCTCAAAAACGGCATTAAATTCGGATAACCGAAGAATCCATCCGACGCTTATCCGATATCACTGACTCCCGACCAGGAATTCGCGGCCGAAGCGCAGGAATGCCCAGAAAAGAAAAAGGGCGAATATCTCGCCCTTTTTTACCCCGTTGCGCTGCGCTTCACACGTTCACTACACGCTCACCACACGCTCATCGGGCGCATGAAAGTGCATGAAAGCGCATCAGAAGCGCGTTTCGCGCGCCGAACGCAGGAACGCGTCGAGCAGCGGCGTGCAGTCGAGCAGTTCGGCGCCGCCCGCGCGATGAAACTCGGGATGCCACTGCACGCCCACCACGAACGGCGCACGGCGATAGCGCACCGCTTCGATCAGCCCGTCACCGGCCGACACGGCCTCGACCGTGAGATCGCGGCCGAGGGTGCGCACGGCCTGGTGATGAATCGAGTTCACGACAGCCTCGCGATGGCCCGGGAACATGCTCGCGAGCGACGAGCCCTCGGGGAACGTGACCGCATGCCGATGCTGATCGTAGTGCTCGCTCACGTGCACGCCCGCCGTCGGCACATCGGTGGCGATGTCCTGATACAGCGTGCCGCCGAATGCCACGTTGATGAGCTGACAGCCGCGGCACACGCCGAGCACCGGCTTGCCCGACTCGATGAATTCGTGCAGCAGTTCCAGCTCGTACATGTCGCGCACGCGGTCGCCGGGCCACTCGGGGCGCGCGGCGGTTTCGGCGTAGGTCTGCGGCGAGACGTCGGCGCCGCCTTGCAGCAACAGACCGTCGAGATGCTTCGCGTAATCGCGCAAACGGATGTTGCTCGGATGCAGCATCCCCTGATGGCCGACCGTCGGAATCATGAAGACGATCACGTCGCGCGACATGACCCAGTGCGCGATCGACTCCTCCAGATATTGCAGCGTCTTGCCGCGCAGACCCTGCGCGCCAGGCTCGGGGTGGAAGATGCGCGCCGAGACGCCGATGCGCAGCGTGCGTTGCGTGATGCGCTGCCCCGCGCGGTCAAAAAGCTGCCGTGCGCGCGCCGCGATGATGCGTCCGAGCACCGACCACGCCGAATCGCTCGGCCGCAGATAGCGCGGCGGATCGGGCGGCAGCGCACCCGGCGGCGGCGGATGCTGCGCGCTGAAATCGGGCGCCTGGCCAAAGCCCGCGGGCGCGGCGCCGGGCCGCGCGCCCGCCGCGGCTTGCGCCTCGGCGGTTTCCGCAGGCGGCTGGGCGGCCGGGTTCGCACCGACGTGCGGGGCAGCCGCGTCGCCCGCCGGCGCGGGCGCCTGACGACCGGCGTCCGCCGTTTCCTCGATCTGCACCTTGGGCACGCTCGCCGACGGCTTGCGCGACGCGGCCACTTCGGCTTCCTGACGCGCCACCGCTTGCGCCGCGGCCTCGCGCGCCTCGGCCGCCTCCTGCGCCTGGCTGGGCTGGACAGGCTGGCCGCCGCCCGGCTCCTCGTCGGCGCCGCCGCCCGAACTGTCCGCGCCCGGCACGTCGGCCGTCACCGCCGACGCGCTCGCGGGCGCATCGGTCGAGGCGCGTCGCGCGGCTTCATCGGTGGAAGCGGGAGAAGTGGGGGAAGCGGCGGAAGCGGCGGGCGTCGCCGAAGCCGCGGGCGTGGAAACAGGAGGAGCGGAAGCGCCCGGCTCGGAGGACTGGGCGGGACGGCCAGCGCCGTCGGGAATCTCGGGGTGGTCGGTCTTGTTATCGCTCATGACGTGGGGACGGGCGCGCCGCGCGCGCGAACGAATGAACAGGCCTCCGATTATGCGTCGCACCGCAGGCCGTTGCCACCCCAATGCACAAATGCTCACACTCGGTGACATTACGCATCACACGACGCCGCGAACCCGCCGCGCCGCCGCGCAAGCGCCATGCCGCGCGGCAGCCCCGGCGCACGCGTGCCTCGGCGCGCCGTCCCACGCGCCGCTACGAATCCTGCCGTTCGTCGAAGGTCTCGCGCAGCGCGATCTGCATGCTCGCGTGGATCCTCACGCACCAGCGCCACAGCAGCATCGTGAGCAGCGCCGCGCAGACGAGCACGCCGATCAGAAAACCCGTCGGCGGCAGGATCGTGCCCGAGAGCGCCGCCACCAGCACGAACACGCCGATCATCGAGACGGCCGGCACCAGTTCCGCGATCGCGTGGCGCAGCGCGCGCGTGAAGCGCCCCGCCTTCTCCGGCTGCACGCTGACCTCGGCGAGCATCAGCGCGAGCGACTGCGTCTTGCGCCACACGGCGACGAGGAACGGAATCGCGAGCACGAGCGCCGCGCTCCAGAGCAGGACGCGCTGGATCCGCTCGTCGGGCACCCAGTTCGCGATCAGCGGCGCGGCGTAACGCGCGCCATACGACATGCCGATGAAGATCGCCGACACCAGCGCCAGATTCACCGCGATCTGCACCACGATGCGCCGCGTCAGCGAAAAGAGCGTCGGTCCGTTCGAGCGCGGCATCAGCGCGCGCAGCCATTGGCTGTAAAGGCCGAACACGTTCGAGACGGCGGGCGGCATCGCGCGCGCGAGGCGCTGCGACAGCGGATCGGCCACGCGGATCAGATACGGCGTGGTGAGCGTCGTGATCGCCGAGACCGTCACCGCGATCGGATAGAGAAAGCCGCTCGTGACCTTCAGCGTCAAGCCGAGCGAGGCGATGATGAACGAGAACTCGCCGATCTGCGAAACGGTCATGCCCACGCGCATCGCCGTGCGGCCGTCGCGGCCCGCGAGGAAGGTGCCCAGTCCGCACGACACGAGCTTGCCGAACACCACGGCGAGCGAAATCACCGCGATCGGCCACGCGTAGTCGACCAGCACGAGCGGATTGAGCATCAGCCCGATCGTCACGAAGAAGATCGCCGAAAATGCGTCGCGCAGCGGCGCGACCAGATGCTCGATGCGCTCCAGGTGCCGCGACTCGGCCATGACCGCGCCGATCAGGAACGCGCCGAGCGCGATCGAATAGTCGAGCTTCACGACCAGCAGGCAGAAGCCGAAACAGAAGCCGAGCACCGAGACCAGCAGCATCTCGTCGCTGCCCACGCGCGCCACGTAGCCCAGCACGCGCGGCACGATCAGAATGCCCGCCAGCAGCGAAACCAGCATGAACAGGAGCAGCTTGCCGAGCGTGATGAGCGCGATGCCGGGCGACAGCTCGCCGGTCTGCGCGATGCCGCCGAGCAGCACCAGCATGGCGATGCCCAGAATATCCTCGACGATCAGGATGCCGAACACGAGCTGCGCGAACGGTTCGCGCTTCACGCCCAGATCGGCGAGCGCCTTGACGATGATGGTGGTCGACGAAATCGCCAGGATCGCGCCGAGAAACAGCGAATCCATCGCCGCCCAGCCGAACGCGCGGCCGATCTCGTAGCCGAGCCAGAGCATCACGACGATTTCGGAAATCGCGGCGACGATGGCCGTCGCGCCCACCTGAAAGAGCTTGCGCAGGCTGAATTCGAGCCCGAGCGAGAACATCAGGAACACCACGCCGAGCTCGCCCATCGTCTGGATGGTCTGCTCGTCGTGGATCAGCTGGAACGGCGGCGTGTACGGCCCGATGATCACGCCCGCCGCGATATAGCCGAGCACGACCGGCTGCTTCAGGCGATGAAACAGCACGGTGACGATCCCCGCGATCGCCATCACCACTGCCAGATCCTGAATGAAGCCGATTCCTTGATGCATGTACGATATTCCTTACAAAACGCTGTCTGATGCCTGAATGTTACCCGATGATCGGCGTCGGCCAAATCGTCGCAATCGAAAAAAGCACGGCCTACAATGATGCGTCCCTGGGCGGCGCGGGCCGCACGTGCATCTTTCGGCGCGCCCATTGCCGGCTTGCCGCCGCGCAATCCGGCACAAGCACCGCCCCGCTCCGTCACTGCTCCGTCACCGTTCCATCACCGCTCAACGAACCGCCATCGAGCCGCCTCTCGCCATGACCGCTTCCGCTGCTTCTTCCGCTTCCTCCGCTTCCGCCACCACGCCGCTCGCCCCGTTCCCGCCGCTCGCCCAGCTGGCCGCCGATCTGGCCGCGGGCCGCACCACGAGCCGCGCGCTCGCCGAAACCGCGCTCGCGCGCATTGCCGATCCGGCGGGCCAGGGCGCGACCGTGTTCACGCACGTCGACGCCGAACGCGTGCGCGCCGCCGCCGACGCGCACGATCGCCTGCGCGCGGCGGGCACAGTGCTCTCGCCGCTCGCGGGCATCCCGGTGTCGGTGAAGGATCTGTTCGATGTGCAAGGCGAAGTCACGCGCGCGGGCTCCACGGCGCTCGCCGGCGCGGCGCCCGCCGAGGCCGATGCGCCCGTGGTCGCGCGCCTGCGCCGCGCGGGCGCGCTGCTGATCGGCCGCACCAACATGAGCGAGTTCGCGTTTTCCGGGCTCGGCCTCAATCCGCACTACGGCACGCCGCTCTCGCCGTATCGCCGCGACGTGAAGGGCGACGAGCGCGTCGCGGGCGGCTCGTCCTCGGGCGCGGCGGCGTCGGTCGCCGACGGCATGGCCGCCATCGCGCTCGGCACCGACACCGGCGGCTCGATCCGCATTCCCGCCGCGTTCTGCGGCCTGACCGGCTTCAAGCCGACCGCCGCGCGCATTCCCCGCACGGGCGGCGTGCCGCTCTCCACCACGCTCGACTCGTTCGGCCCGATCGGCAACAGCGTGGCGTGCTGCGCGCTGGTCGACCGCCTGCTCGCCGGCCTCGCGCCGGTCGTGCCGGGCGCGCGCCGTCTGGAAGGCGTGCGGATCGGCGTGCTGACGAACTACGTGACCGACGGCATCGATCCCGCCGTCGCCGACAGCCTCGACACGGCGCTCAAGCATCTCGACGCGGCGGGCGCGATCGTCGACGAGGTGCGTTTCGCGCCGTTCGAGCAGTTCGCGGACATCAACCGCATCGGCTTTTCGTCGATGGAAGCGTACGCGTGGCATCGCGAGCTGATCGCGCAGCATCGCGACCAGTACGACGCGCGCGTGCTCGCGCGCATCCTGAAGGGCGAGGCGGCGCGCGCCGTCGACTACCTCGATCTGATCGCCGCGCGCGCGGCCGTGATGGAGCAGGCGCAGGCCACGCTGTGGTCGCGCTTCGACGCCGTGATCGCGCCGACGGTGCCGATCGCGCCGCCCTCCGTCGCCCCGCTCGCCGCCGACAACGACGTCTTCGCGCAAACCAACGCGCTGGTGCTGCGCAATCCGAGCGCGTTCAATTTCCTCGACGCCTGCGCGCTGTCACTGCCGATCCATCATCCCGGCGACGCGCCCGTCGGCCTGATGCTCGCCGCCGCGCCTTACGCCGACGACGCGCTGCTGGCCATCGGCCGGGGCGTGGAAGCGGTGCTCGCGCCGCTGCGCTGAGGCTCGGGACGCGAGCGTGTCGTGTGGGTTGCGGCGGGTTGCGGCGGCCGCAAGCCCGCCGAAGCCCTCGCGGATCGCATCGCACAGCGTTGCGCGACAAGCCGCTTCCTCGCGCGGGGCAGCCTTCGCGCTAGAATCCCGTCACGCCGTCGCCGCCGCGCCCGTCGCGCGCTGCGCCACTCACCCGAAGAAAAACGCCACATGAACGACGATAACGCGCTGTTGCGCCGCGAACGCGGCCTGCTGGTCCTGCTGGGTCTGATCTGCCTCGCGCTGCTGGCCGGCGCACTCTATATGCAGTACGTGGAGCATCAGGACCCGTGTCCGCTGTGTATTCTCACGCGCTACTTCACGCTGCTGATCGCCGTGTTCGCCTTCCTCGGCGCGCGTCTGACGAGCTGGCGCGGCGTGCGCGTGCTCGAAGCGCTCGTCGTGCTGTCGGCGGCGGGCGGCATGGTCGCCTCCGCGCGTCTCGCCTGGGTGCAGGCGTTCCCGAGCTTCAGCTGCGGCTTCGATACGCTGCAGCCGATCGTCGACGCCCTGCCGCCCGCGCACTGGCTGCCCGGCGTCTTCAAGGTGCGGGGCTTGTGCGAAACCACCTACCCGCCGATCCTCGGTCTGTCGCTGCCGCTGTGGTCGCTGGTGGCATTCGCGGTGATCTTCCTCGCGGTGCTCGCAAGCCTGTGGAGCAACCGCCGCCGTCAGGTGTCGTGGCCCGGCATCCGTCGCTGATTCCGCGACGCTGATCCACCACGTCGATCTGGATTGCCTGCCGCGCCGCCCGCCCTGGGCGGCGCGGTCGTTTGCGGCGGTGGTTTCCGCTCGCCGGGCCCGCTCAAAGGGCCGCAACACGCTCCGCGAAGCGGCTGCAAAGTCAACGCTACGCCGCGCCTGACATGGTCGCCGGCTGATAACCCCCATCATGCGCAGGGAATACTTTTCAGGCGCTGTCAGTGCTAAATTCGCAACTGGATGGCGATCTACGTGCGCGAGGCCGATCAAGGCTCGCCTGGTTTTTGCGTAACGCGCGCCTGATCCGCAATGTCTCCCGGGCTTCACATGACAACGCAAACCATCCGATCCGTCCGCCGAGGCGCCGTGCATTCAGTGCATCTAGTGCATGCAGCGCCCGCCAATGCACGCTTGACGCGTCTATTCCGGCTTCTTCCCGCCTCTGGCCGTCCGTCCACGCATCTTCTCCAGGTGCGGATCCGTCATCTCGTCGATATCGACGCTTCGCGAGCGCTCGACCGCCGCGCCGCACGCGCAATGACGCTGCGTCGTCGCGAACCACTTGGGTTCTGGCATGCTCGAACCCTTGAGCGCGCGGCAGCGTCACGCCGCGCGCCACGCCATGACGATCCACCGGCCGCGCGCCCGACGCGCCGCCACGCCGTTTTGTAGGAGAAGCACCCGATGCAAGCCTGGCTCACCGATCTGCAGCAATTGCTCGCGCATGGCGACGCCGCCGTGCTCGTGACCGTCGCGCGCGTGGAAGGTTCGGCGCCGCGCGAGGCCGGCACGAAGATGATCGTCACGCGCGAGGCCGCGCGGCACACGATCGGCGGCGGCCATCTGGAATGGAAAGCCATCGAGATCGCCCGCCAGGTGCTGCGCGACGGCATGCGCACGCCGCACGCGCGCCGTCTGGAGCGCCTTGCGCTCGGCCCGAGCCTCGGCCAGTGCTGCGGCGGCGCGGTCGTGCTGGCATTCGAGCGGCTCGACGTGGCCGATCTCGGCTGGCTCGCCACGCTGGCGCGCCGGCTCGCCGCGGGCGCATCGACCGTTCGTAGCGTATCATTCCGCTCCTCGCGGAATGGCGACCCGTCCGGCGGACCTGCGAGCCCGACCAGCTCGGCGAATCCGGCAAGCAGCGCGGACACCGGCGTCGACGCCGTCCTGCTGTCCGAGCCGGAACCGGGCGCGCAAGCGGCCGACTGCCTGCTCTGGGACACCAGCGCGGCCTCGCCCGGCGCCAGCACGATCCTGCTCACCGAGATCATCGCGCCGAACGACTTTCCCGTCGTGCTGTTCGGCGCGGGCCACGTCGGCGCGGCGCTCGTGCGCGTGCTCGGCACGCTGCCCTGCCGCGTGCGCTGGGTCGACGCGCGCGACGCGGCGTTTCCCTCGCCGGAAGCGTTCGCGGCGCTGGGCGCGCCGAACGTCGTCATCGACGCCAGCGACGCACCCGACGACGCCGTCGACGCCGCGCCGCCCGGCACCAGCTTCATCGTGATGACGCACGATCATGCGCATGACCTCGATCTCGCCGAACGCATCCTGCGACGCGGCGACTTCGTGTTCTTCGGCATGATCGGCTCGCACGCGAAGCGCAAGCAGTTCGAGCACCGGCTGGCCGCGCGCGGCATCGACCCGATGCAGATCGCGCGCATGAACTGCCCGCTCGGCGTGGACGGCATCGTCGACAAGTCGCCCGAGGTCATCGCCATTTCGGCCGCCGCGCAGTTGCTGCAGGCGATCGAGGCGGCCTCGGCGCCCGCGCGCTCGACAGCCGCCATGCCCCATTCCGCGTGATGTCACTTATTGAACGAACAGAATCGACCGACCACACCATGACGATCACGACCCACGCCAATCCGCTGGTCCAGAAGGCCTTCGGCGCACCGAAGGCCGAGCTGCACATCCATATCGAGGGCTCGCTCGAACCCGAACTGATCTTCGCGCTCGCGCAGCGCAACAACGTGACGCTCGCGTACGAATCGATCGACGCGCTGCGCGCGGCCTACGCGTTCACCGACCTGCAATCGTTTCTCGACATCTACTACGCGGGCGCGAGCGTGCTGCTGCACGAGCAGGACTTCTACGACATGACGATGGCGTACTGCGAGCGCGCGCTCGCCGACCACGTCACGCACACCGAGATTTTCTTCGATCCGCAGACGCACACCGAGCGCGGCGTGTCGATCGACACGGTGGTCGCGGGCATCGACCGCGCGCTCGCCGACGCCGAAAAGCGCGGCCTCACGAGCAAGCTGATCCTGTGCTTCCTGCGCCATCTGAGCGAAGCCGACGCGCTCGCCACGTGGGACGCCGCGCTGCCGCTGTTCGACCGCTATCCGCGCATGATCGGCGTGGGCCTCGACTCGTCGGAGCGCGGCCATCCGCCTTCGAAGTTCGAGCGCGTGTTCGAGAAGGCGCGCGCGAAGGGCCTGAAGCTCGTCGCGCACGCGGGCGAGGAAGGCCCGCCCGCCTACATCTACGAAGCGCTCGATCTGCTCAAGGTCGACCGTGTGGATCACGGCGTGCGCAGCATCGAGGACCCGGCGCTCGTCACGCGCCTCGCCGACACGCGCGTGGCGCTGACCGTCTGCCCGCTCTCGAACACGAAGCTCTGCGTGTTCGACGACATGACGCAGCACACGCTCAAGCAACTGCTCGACCAGGGCGTCGCGGTCACGGTCAATTCCGACGATCCGGCCTACTTCGGCGGCTACGTGAACGAGAACTACAGCGCGATCATCGACGCGCTGAAGCTCGACGATCAGGAGGTTTATACGATTCTGCGCAATGGCTTCGAGGCGTCGTTCGTGACGCCGGAGGAGCGCGCCGCGCTGATCGCGAAGCTCGACGCTTACTGGACGGCGAACTGAGCCGCAACGCGTTCGGCAAGCGCGGCGAGCGCTGCACGCGTTGCAGCAGGCCTCGCCGCCGCGCTGCCTGATCGGCACGGAACGCATCTGCACCAGACGCATCGGCCCGGGCAGCGCCCATGACGCACGAAGCAAGTTTCAGGGAACGGCGCACGCGCGCCGCGCCTGGGGCGCTGTCGCGCCTCGATTTGTCGACGCCCGGTTTTCGCCGCCGATAAAGAAAGCCGACGCCGGACCGACGACGGCGCGCCGCGTTCTCAGGAGCGGCGCGCGCGATGCGCGCCAATGCGATGACGAAGCCATGACGAAGCGCGCACGCAAGCTGCTGACGAATACCTGAATTTTCCGGAGACGAAGGACTCATGACTCAATCGGCTTTTCGCGCAAAACTGTTGACGTTCACCGGCGACCCCGCGCAGTCGCCCGACGCCGCCGTGTTCCACGAGGACGGCGTCGTGATCGTCGAGGATGGCCGCGTGGCCGCGTCCGGCGCGTGGTCCGCGCTCAAGGACCGCGTGAGCGACGGCGCGAGCGTGCAGGACCTGCGCGACAAGCTGATCGTGCCGGGCTTCATCGACACGCACATTCACTATCCGCAGACCGACATGATCGCGTCGCCGGCGCCGGGCCTGCTGCCGTGGCTGGAAACGTACACGTTCCCGACCGAGCGCGGTTTCGCCGACGAAGCCGTGGCCGCCGACACGGCGCGCTTTTTCGTCGACGAACTGCTCGCCAGCGGCACGACCACGGCGCTCGTCTACTGCACGGTGCACAAGCAGTCGGCCGACGCGCTCTTCACGGCGAGCGAGGCGAAGAACCTGCGCATGGTCGCGGGCAAGGTGCTGATGGACCGCCACTGCCCCGAGTTTCTGCGCGACACGCCGCAAACCGGCTACGACGACAGCGCCGAGCTGATCGCGCGCTGGCACAACAACGGCCGCCAGATGTACGCGCTCACGCCGCGCTTCGCGCCGACCTCGACCGAGGCGCAGCTCGAAGCCTGCGAGGCGCTCGCGAAGGCGCACGGCGACATCTTCATTCAGAGCCACGTGGCCGAGAATCTCGACGAGGTGGCATGGGTGAAGTCGCTGTTTCCGCGCCAGCGCAGCTATCTCGACGTCTACGACCATTACAGCCTGCTGCGCCGCCGCGCGGTCTACGGCCACTGCATCTGGCTCGACGACGAGGACCGCCGCCGCATGGCCGAAACCGGCGCGGTCGCGGCGCATTGCCCGACATCGAATCTGTTCCTCGGCAGCGGCCTGTTCGACTTCGCCAAGGCGCAGGAGACGCAGATGCCCGTAACGCTCGCGACCGACGTGGGCGGCGGCACCTCGTTTTCGATGCTGCAAACCATGAACGAGGCGCACAAGGTCGCGCGCATGGGCGGTCATCATCTGACGGCCACGCGCATGTTCTGGCTCGCGACGGCGGGCGCGGCGCAGGCGCTCGATCTCGCCGACAAGATCGGCACGCTCGCGCCGCAGTCCGAAGCCGACTTCGTGGTGCTCGACCCGAAGGCGACGCCGCTGCTCGCGCGCCGCACCGCGCGCGCGGACTCGCTCGAAGAACTGCTGTTTGCGTTCGCCCTGCTCGGCGACGACCGCGCCGTCTACGAAACGTATGCGGCAGGCGCGCGCGTGCATAGCCGCGAGCAAGCGCGACGTTAAGGCGTTATCGCGTCGAACCAGGCGCTGGAGCGAACAGCCCAAAACAAAGCGCGCCGGACCTTGTGGGTCCGGCGCGCTTTTTTTCATGCGCTGCGGCGAGTGGAATCGCGCGGCTTACTTCGCCTGCGCGTTGCCGGGCGCCGAAGCGGGAACCGGCGCGGCCGCCTCGTTCGGCGCGCCGCCCTGCTTGTCGAGCGGCAGCTTCACCTGCGTGACCGTGCCGTTCTGCAGCGGGAAATTCGCGAGCGCGCTGCGCACGAGGTAGGGCATCACGCGCACGAGCGAGGGATCGTCGCCCGAGGTGCGCGCGGAGACGTTATAGACCTCCTTGCCGCTGCCCTTCTCCGTGATGCGGATCGACAGCGCATGCGAATAGACCGGATAGCTCTGGTTCACGTAGGCCGGACCGTACGGTCCCCAGGGACCCCACGGATTGAACGGCCCCCAGTACGGGCTCGGCCACGGGTTGTAGAACACAGGCTGGGCGACCGTCACGGTGTCCATGCGGCTGCCGTAGGCGAGGCCCACGAGATAGCGCGCCTGCGGCTCGGGCACCTGATGGAACGCCTGCACGTCGAGCCCGTCGGCCACGAGATTCTCGTAGGTCGACTGCTCGATGCTGTGTTCCTGAGTGGGATTGCGCGTGAACGCATAGGTGCGCGTGGCGTCGCTGCCGCCGTTCCAGGCGGAGAACGCGGTCACCTGGCTCGTCACGTACGTGGTACAGCCGGACATCGTCACGGCTAGCGCCGCCAGCATCAGCAGGGCGCGGCGGGTCCATCGGTCGGGCATCATGGTCTTCTCGTTGCAGTAGTGCCAGTGGTGGGAAAAGCGCAGTCGTGGGGACCGCGTGCTTCACCTGTTTGCGTTACGAATCAGCCGCCTCGCTTATTCCCTGTCTGATGCAGTTTCGCGAGCTGCGCGCCGGTGCGTCGAAAGCCGACTGAAATCGGGGTCGCGCTCGTTTTGCGGCAGCACGATCATACTGACTCGCGCGGCGCCGGGAAAGTTCGGCGCCGCCGCGCGCGGCCATTTGCTCATGATGCGCCTTCTGTCGCGAACCCCGCCGCTTTTTGTCCCCGCTTTTTGCCCCGACGGACAAGCGGCCCGCGCCTTTGTACAATGGGACGACAGGCCATCGCAGTGCGGCCTACCCTATCCGATTCGAGCCGCTCACCCACATTCGCCCATGCAAACCCTGTCCAATACCGCTACGCCTAACGTAATCCGCCGCGAAGACTACGCGCCGCCCGCCTTCCTGATCGACACCGTCGACCTCGAATTCGACCTCGTGCCCGAGCGCACCATCGTCAAGAGCACGCTCGCCGTGCGCCGCAATCCGGCGGCGAAGCATGCCGCGCATCTGGAGCTGATGGGCGAGCAGCTCGAGTTCATCGGCGCATCGATCGACGGCAAGCCTTACGAGCACGTGCGCACGCACGAGCATGGCCTGACGGTCGAGAACGTGCCCGAGTCGTTCACGCTCACGCTCACGGGCGCCTGCGATCCGGCCGCCAACACCACGCTCTCGGGTCTGTACGTGTCGGGCGGCAACTTCTTCACGCAGTGCGAGGCGGAAGGCTTTCGCCGCATCACCTGGTTCCTCGACCGCCCGGACGTAATGGCCACCTACACGGTCACGCTGCGCGCCGACAAGACCGCCTATCCCGTGCTGCTCTCGAACGGCAACCTGATCGCCGAAGGCGACCTGCCCGACGGCCGTCATTATGCGAAATGGGAAGACCCGTTCCGCAAGCCGAGCTATCTGTTCGCGCTGGTCGCGGGCAAGCTGGTGGCGCTCGAAGAACGCATCCAGAGCGGCTCGGGCAAGGAAAAGCTGTTGCAGGTCTGGGTCGAGCCGCACGATCTCGACAAGACGCAGCACGCCATGGACTCGCTGATCAACTCGATCCGCTGGGACGAGTCGCGCTTCGGCCTCGAACTCGATCTTGACCGCTTCATGATCGTCGCCGTGAGCGACTTCAACATGGGCGCGATGGAGAACAAGGGCCTCAACATCTTCAACACGAAATACGTGCTCGCGAATCCGGAAACGGCCACCGACGTCGACTTCGCCAACATCGAAGCCGTGGTCGGCCACGAGTACTTCCACAACTGGACCGGCAACCGCGTGACCTGCCGCGACTGGTTCCAGCTGAGCCTGAAGGAAGGCCTCACGGTGTTCCGCGACCAGGAATTCTCGGCGGCGATGTCGGGCGGCGACGAGAACGAAGCCGCGCGCGCCACCAAGCGTATCGAAGACGTGCGCGTGCTGCGCCAGATGCAGTTCGCCGAAGACGCGGGTCCGATGGCGCATCCGGTGCGTCCGGAAAGCTACGTCGAGATCAACAACTTCTACACGATGACCGTCTACGAGAAAGGCTCGGAAGTCGTGCGGATGTATCAGACGCTGTTCGGCCGCGACGGCTTCCGCAAGGGCATGGACCTGTACTTCCAGCGCCACGACGGCCAGGCCGTGACCTGCGACGACTTCCGCCGCGCGATGGCCGACGCCAACGGCCGCGACCTCGCGCAGTTCGAGCGCTGGTACAGCCAGGCGGGCACGCCGCGCGTGACCGTCGCCACGCGCTACGACGAAGCCGCGAAGCGCTACACCGTGACGCTCACGCAAGGCTACGCGAACGGCTCGCCCGCCGCGCGCGAAACGCAGAAGGGACCGCTGCATATTCCGTTCGCGATCGGCCTGATCGGCGCGAACGGCCAGGATCTGCCGCTCAAGCTCGACGGCGAAAGCGCCGCCAGCGGCACGACGCGCGTGCTCGAATTCACCGAAGCGCAGCAGACCTTCACGTTCGTCGACGTGAACGAGAAGCCGCTACCCTCGCTGCTGCGCAACTTCTCGGCGCCGGTGATCGTCGAGTACGACTACGCCGCCGATGAACTCGCCTTCCTGCTCGCGCACGACAGCGATCCGTTCAACCGCTGGGAAGCGGGTCAACGTCTCGCCACGCGCGAATTGCTGACGCTCGCCACGCGCGCGAGCCAGGGCCAGCCGCTGGAGATGAGCCAGGCGCTCGTCGAAGCGTTCCGCCGCGTGCTGACCGACGCCTCGCTCTCGCCGTCGTTCCGCGAACTCGCGCTGATGCTGCCGTCGGAAACCTACCTGGCCGAGCAGATGGCCGAGTCCGATCCGGCCGCCGTGCACGCCGCGCGCCAGTTCGTGCGCAAGCAGCTCGCGAACGCGCTCAAGGCCGAGTGGCTCGCCGCCTACGCGCAGAACGTCACGCCGGGCGCCTATGAGCCGACGCCGGAAGCCGCGGGCCACCGCGGCCTGAAGAACCTCGCGCTCTCGTACCTCGCCGAACTCGACGATCCCGCCGACGCGCTGCGCCTCGCGAGCGCGCAGTACGACGCCGCGAACAACATGACCGATCGCGCGGCTGCGCTGTCGGCGCTGCTGAACGCTTCGGCGGCCTCGGGCGGCGACGCGGCGAAGCGTGCGCTCGAAGACTTCTACGCGCGCTTCGAAAACGAGCCGCTCGTGATCGACAAGTGGTTCTCGCTGCAAGCCACGCAGCGCGGCACGGCGCAGCGTCCGGTGATCGACGCGGTGCGCGCGCTGATGCGCCATCCGGCCTTCAATCTGAAGAATCCGAACCGCGCGCGCTCGCTGATCTTCAGCTTCTGCGCGGCGAATCCGGCGCAGTTCCACGCCGCCGACGGCTCGGGCTACGCGTTCTGGGCCGAGCAGGTCATCGCGCTCGACGCGATCAACCCGCAGGTGGCCGCGCGCCTCGCGCGCAATCTGGAACTGTGGCGTCGCTTCACGCCGAAGCTGCGCGACGCGATGCGCGCGGCGCTCGAACAGGTCGCGAAGCAGGCGAAGTCGCGCGATGTGCGCGAGATCGTCGAAAAGGCGCTTGCCTGACGGACCATCGCGCGATGCGTTGATGCGTTGATGCGCTGACGCATCCAGCACGGCACGCAAGGCCGGCCCCGTGAACTTCATGGGGCCGGCTTTTTTTCGGCCTTTTTTTCGCGGATTTTTTTCGAATATTTTCCTCGCCGCAGCCCCTGCCCGGCGCGCCGGAGCGTGCACTGGCGGCCTTTTTGCCGTTTTACGCATCGGGCAGTCACAGCCCAGCGGGTAGAATTGCGCTATTCCCCAAGCTCCCCGGAGTACTGCAATGGCTTTGCACCGTCGTACCACTCTTACGAAATACCTGATCGAGCAGCAACGCGAGCACAAGAACCTGCCCGCCGACCTGCGCCTGTTGATCGAAGTCGTCGCGCGCGCCTGCAAGGCGATCAGCTTCAACGTCAGCAAGGGCGCGCTCGGCGACGCCCTCGGCACGGCGGGCAGCGAGAACGTCCAGGGCGAAGTGCAGAAGAACCTCGACATCCTGTCGAACGAAATCCTGCTCGACGCCAACGAATGGGGCGGCAATCTCGCAGCCATGGCGTCCGAGGAAATGGAAACGTTCTTCCCGATCCCGGCCAACTACCCGAAGGGCGAATACCTGCTGGTGTTCGATCCGCTCGACGGCTCGTCGAACATCGACGTGAACGTCTCGATCGGCACGATCTTCTCGGTCCTGCGCTGCCCGGACGGCCAGCAAGCCACCGAGGAATCGTTCCTGCAGCCGGGCACGAAGCAGGTCGCGGCGGGCTATGCCGTCTACGGCCCGCAAACCGTGCTCGTCCTCACGACCGGCAACGGCGTGAACTGCTTCACGCTCGACCGCGAACTCGGTTCGTGGGTGCTCACGCAAAGCAACATGCGCATTCCGGAAGACACGCGCGAATACGCGATCAACGCGTCGAACGCGCGTCATTGGTATGAGCCGGTCCAGCAGTACATTGGCGAGCTGAACGAAGGCAAGGACGGCCCGCGCGGCGAGAACTTCAACATGCGCTGGATCGCGTCGATGGTCGCCGACGTGCACCGTATCCTGAATCGCGGCGGCATCTTCATGTATCCGGCCGACAAGCGCGATCCGTCGAAGCCGGGCAAGCTGCGCCTGATGTACGAGGCGAACCCGATGTCGTTCATCGTCGAACAGGCGGGCGGCATGGCCACCAACGGCGTGGATCGCATTCTCGACATCCAGCCGACCAGCCTGCACGAGCGCGTTGCCGTATTCCTCGGCTCGAAGAACGAGGTCGAACGCGTCACGCGTTATCACCGCGAAGCCAAGAAGTAAAAAAAGATGCGAAAAGGGCTTGCGTTCCTGCGAGCACTTTTCTATAATCTTTCTTCTCTGATGTGACGCCGGAATAGCTCAGACGGTAGAGCAGCGCATTCGTAATGCGAAGGTCGGGGGTTCGATTCCTCTTTCCGGCACCACCAAGTTTCATCAAAAAGCCCAGTCTTCGGACTGGGCTTTTTGTTTTCCGGCTGCTTTTCTCCCTCTCCTCTAGCGGCGTGCAGCCGCTAACGCGCGTAGCGCCACGCGGACTGCGTCAACCACGTCATCCCAATTGCCCAGTTCGCGCTGCCTGAAAAGGCGCGCCGACGGATACCACGGACTGTCGTCGCGGTCGCTCATCCACCGCCAGTCGGTACACAACGGCAGCAACACCCACACCGGCACGCCCGACGCACCCGCCAGATGCGCGACCGAGGTATCCACCGTGATCACCAGATCGAGCGACTGCGCGATGGCCAGCGTGTCGTCGAAAGTCTCGATCTCGGGGCCGAGCGGCGTGATGTCGATACCGGCGGGCAACGCGGCCAGCTCACGCTCCGCGACGCCCTTTTGCAACACGAACCATGAGACCGGCGCACCGTCGATCGCGGACAGCGCGGGCAGCAGCGCGGCGAGCTTCATCGAGCGATAGCGGTCGAGGTCGTAATCCGGATTGCCGGCCCAGACGAGCCCCACGCACAGACGCCCAGGCGCGCAATGCGCCACCGCGTCGAGCCGGTTACGCCAGCGCGCGACGGACCCGGACGCCGGGCGCAGATACGGCACGGCGTCCGCGAGCGTATCGAGCGTCATCGCCATGTGCTCGGGCATGCGGAACATGCGGCACCAGTAGTCGTACGGTCCCGGCGGCAGCATGGCGCTCGCATGCCGAACGCCGCGCGCACGGCTCGCGATGCCGACCAGCGCCGCATGAACCCAGACATCGACGATCGCCCCACGGCGCGCGAGCCAGTCCGCACAACGCAGCAGTTGCACCTGATCGCCGAAACCCTGCTCGCCCAGCAGCAGAAAGCGCCGCCCGTCCACCGGCTCGCCCTGCCACTCAGCAAACGGCGGCCGAGCTAGCGTGCGGCTGTGATCGAAGCGTTCGTGCCAGCGATATTGTTTCCAGCCCGCCTCGTACTCGCCGTCGCGCAGCAGCGAAATCGCGAGATTGAACTGCACGGCGACGTCATGCGGCGCGAGACGCGCAGCCTCCACATTGTGACGGCGCATCCCCGCGAAATCGCCACGCATGTGCAACGCGTAGCCCGCGTTGTGATGGAGCAGCGGCAGCGTGGCGTCGATGGCGAGGCCTTGCCGCGCGACCTCGAGCGCAGCATCGAAGCGATCGAGGCAGTTCAGCGCGAATGCGAGTTCCTTGAGCGCCACGGCATGCGTGGCAAAACGCGCGCGGTAGGCGACGATCAGCGCGTCGATGTCCGCTTCGGGCTCGGGCGACAGACGCGCCAGCGTATTCAGCAGGTCGATGCCATCCTGCGCGGTCGCCTCGTCGAGCGACCACGCGCCTTGCAACGATTGCGCGGCATCGGCGAATCGCCCGGCTTGCAGATGCAGATCGGCAAGGCGTCGCGCCGCTTGATGCAGCGAGGGATCGCACGCGAGCGCTTGCTGGTAGTGCTCGCACGCTTCGTCCGCGCGGCCGGCGAGCTTCAGCACATCGGCGAGATTGCGATGCTGGCTGGCGGTGCCGCCGGAGAGAGCCAGCGCGCGGTGGTAAAACGCTTCGGCGGCGAGATGCTCGGCCGCGAGCGCCGCAATCAGCCCGCGATGCTCCCAGAGTGTGGCGTCGCCTGGCGCGATGTGAAGCGCCCGCTCCAGGCAATCGCGCGCCTGCGCGGTCTCGCCCGCGCGAAAAGCGGCGAGCGAGCGGCGATGCCACTCGTCCGCAGACGGTGCCGGGGATTGAATTTCGGGGTCGTTCATGAGGCGTTCGGGTGGCGTGTGCGACAGCGTGGCGACGCTGCGGATTCGCGCATCGGCCGGGTCTGCCGGCGGGCTCTGCCGCACATTTGAAGATAGCCGAACGCCCCGTCGGATCGAATCGGACGGTTCTGAATTAACGGTGCGACGTCAGCGCCGCTCCAGGTGCGCGCCCGGATACCAGGCCGCTGCGATCCCCCCGCGACGTTTATTCATGCGCGTTTGCTCAATAAATGCGTCCGGAAAGCGCTTCCAGCGAGTCATTAATCGACAGACTGGATAGAAACGATCGCTTACAGAGTTTTAAATGTATTTAAAGATTTCGCGTCAACGGACGTACATAATCGACCGTTGTAGAGAGATGGGGGTTTACCGCGAGAGCATGACCCGGCGAGCACCGCACCGTGTCAGCCAGAACGCCCGCCTGGCGCGGGATTGGCGAGGCTGAGGGCGCCCCTCTTGCATTCGGACACGGGTATTCGTCGGCTAAAAAGCAGAATGCGAGGCCGAATGCGGGCGACGCAGGAAAATAGACGAGGAATCCGAAGAATTATATTCCTGCGCGCTCAATAAAATCGATCGCTGTGCGAAGAAAGCAACAGACAGATCGTAAAAGGACCTTTGCGCTGGGGAGCACTAGCGTGACTGAAGGGCCGAGTCGGATAATCGGCTTACATAGGAGAAAGATCATGGACGCCAAACCGCCAAAGCTTCCGACCCCGGACCAAGTTTTCAGCCCGGATCCGGAACCGGTGGCTGTCGAGTTTCTCGGCGATGAATTGCCCGCCCACGTGCGCGCATTTCTCGACGAGCAGCGTAAGGCACACGAACAGAAGTGACGGGGACGCGCAGTCGCGCGACGCAAACGGATAGATGGACCGGCCCGTTTGACGCTCGCGCGTGCGAATCGCAGACTCAGTGCAGCGCCGCGAGCAATCGCAGCGCGCGCATCGCGCTGGGCGCTCGCTGACCAAACAAGCTGCACGCGCGTGATATGCCCGCGCGGCGGGGGTGTTTGCGCTCTGCTTGTACCACTCTGTACCGCTCTGCATCGCTCTGATTGCACATCGGATTGGCGCCTGAGTGCCGAATCCATCGCGGGCAACGCGCCTGCGTCGAGCCATTTCCTCATCGCCATTACGGGCACGGCGCCCACAACCGGCTATCCTTCGCCTTTACTTTTCCTCTTCGGCCAGCCGGCCGCTTCGTGCAATGACTCTCCGCCTTCGCGCACTCGCGTCCTGCGCCGCCGCACTCCTCTTCGCCTTCCCCGCCGTCTCGGCGCATGCCGATGGCGACGACACCCCGCTCACGAATCTCGTCGCGCTGGTTTCGCAGCGTCTCGCGCTCGCCGAACCGGTCGCGCACTGGAAGTGGATCAATCACAAGGCGATCACCGATACGCCGCGCGAAAACGCCCTGCTCGCCGACGTCCAGAAACGCGCCGCAGCGGCCGGCGTCGATCCGGCATTCGCGCGCGATTTCTTCCGCGATCAGATCGACGCGAGCACCGAAGTGCAGAACGCACTCTTCGCGACGTGGCGTTCGTCGCAGCCACCCGCCGATCCGGCGCCCGATCTCGCGACGGTCACGCGCCCGCAACTCGATCGGCTGACGGGACAATTGATCGGCGCGCTCGCCCGTGCACAGTCGACGCGCATGGCGGACGACTGTCCCGCGCGCGTCGCGCGCGCGGTGGCGAACTGGAAGGAATTGACGCGCTATGACTCCACGCGCGCCGACGCCATGACGCACGCGCTCGGCCACGTCTGCGAGACGGGCGGCGTGGGCGGCACGGCGTAACGTCAGACGGGTGTCGTCAGCCCGTCGTCGATGGGTGCGGACAAGGTCACGGGCAGCGGCAGCACGCTCAGGCCGCGCTCGAAACGCGTCTGGAGAATGCGCCAGGTCGTGAGCTCGAATGCGGGCTCGCGCGTCGCGGCGCACAGCATGGCCGCTTCGCCCTCGTTCGCGACGGCGCCCAGATAGCACCAGCGGTCGATCAGATGGAACAGCGGCGCGCCGCTCGCGACGTCGCCCTCTTCAATCAGCACGGCGCCGTCGAACGGCCAGGGCGCGGACAGCGGATCCTGCTTCGACACGCGCGGCACGCGGTTGAACGACGGCCGCCACTGCGCGATCCAGCGCGCCTCCACGAGCAACGCGCCAATCTCGCCGCCGGTCGCCTGCCACTCGACGCGGCGCACCTGCTGCGCCATGCGCTGCTCGCGCGCCGAGCGGCGTTCGCCCGACAGATGCGAGCGCACGCGCTGACGCACGCGCACGCTGCGGCCCACATAGAGCGGCGCATCGTTCTCGCCGAAAAACGCGTAGACGCCGTGACCCGCGGGCGCGGTCTCGATCAACTCGTCGGTGATGTCGCCCGCCAGACGGTGGCGACGCGTGAGCCGGTCGATCTGCGAGGCGAGCATCTGCGCGGGCACGAGACCCGGCAGGCGCTGCCAGAATTGCCACAGCAGATCGGCGTCGGCGAGCGCACGGTGGCGATCGGCGGGCACGAGCGCGTGACGCTCGACCAGCGCATCGAGTCCGTGGCGCTTTTCGGACGGAAACAGCGCGCGCGACAGCCGCACGGTGCACAGCACGTCGGGATTGAACGAGAAACCGGCGCGCTCGAATTCGGCGCGCAGAAACCCGCGGTCGAAACTCGCGTTGTGCGCGACGAACAACTTGCCGGCGAGCCGTTCGAACAATGCAGGCGCGATCTCGGCGAACGTCGGCGCGCCGCGCACCATACTATTCGTGATGCCGGTGAGCTGCTGGATGAAGGGCGGGATCGACTGCTGCGGGTCGACGAGCGAACTCCAGCGCGTCGCCTCGCCATCCTTGACCTCGACGACGCCGACTTCCGTGATGCGGTGCTCGCCTACGGAACCACCTGTCGTTTCGAGATCCACGAAGACAAGCGGGGCGTCGCCGGACGGGAGTTCGGCGCTCAGAGGGGTGTCGGACATGGTGAAACGGTAAGACGTGAAAAAGAAATCCGCCCAAGTATGCACCGTTTGGGCGAAGCGCGCTGAACTTCCCGATGGACGGCTCAGGCTTCGGACTTCGGAACCCGTATTCTTTTAATTTCGATTGACGGTTTTTTTGAATCAGGGTTTTCCCGCGCACAACATTAATAAGCGCAGGGTCTCCGAAGATTATTACGCCGCTTTTACGACTTTCACGACTGCGCGTGACGCCAAAAACAAAAAAGCCCTGGATTCTCCAGGGCCTGTTCGTGCGGCAAGCGGTTCACGCCCGCTTGCGCGGCGCGCTCGGCTTAGATCGGCTGGATGTTCGCAGCCTGCTTGCCCTTCGGGCCAACCTTGACGTCGAACGACACACGCTGGTTTTCCTTCAGCGACTTGAAGCCGTCTGCGCGGATTTCCGAGAAGTGTGCGAACAGGTCGTCGCCGCCGGCGTCGGACGTGATGAAGCCAAAGCCCTTTGCATCATTGAACCATTTGACAATACCGGTTTCCATGTTTCCGTTTCCCTCAAAATTTAATGACGCGGGCTATATCCTCACGCCGAATGCCTGCTGAATCGCTTCTTTTTCCTGCAACAATGCAATTAGCGCTAAAGAAGTAATTCAGAAGTGCCGTTATACGGGGAACGACAATCGCCAGTCAAGCGAATTTTTTATAACAGCATTCCCGTTTTCGCGATAAACCCGCATGCATCAAAAAGTGCACAAAAATTATATGCACGCGGAATGATTATCGGATACGCGGCATTTTTACCCGCCTAAATCGCGCCCCGGTCAATTCCAGGGAAAATTTCCCGAAGTGTAACAATTAGTGTCAAACGTAAGTGTTTTTACCGGTTGTTGGGGTAATACGTTGAATTCATGATGAATACCGTTAGCGTGCAAAGGGAGGTCATCATGCTGACGGCATTGCGACGTTGGATTCATTGGCTCGTGGAAATCGACGGTCCCGATCAGGCCACCGCCGGCGAGTTCGAGACGTATGGTTCCTGGCACGGCGATCACTGGCAGAACCTGCTGTGTTCCCCGATGGACGCCCGGCACTATGTAATGGAAGACTGGAGTCTGCAGCCCGAGCCGCCTGAAGGAAAGCGGCAATAAGGCAGTTGGACGTTCGCGAAGCGATTGCAGGCGGGGCGCAATGTCCCGCTGCTTATTCGCGGGCAAAAAAAAAGCGCAGCCAATGGCCGCGCCGACAAAGGTTTGGAGATCTTTTTCGTCAACGAAAAAGTCTGCTTCGGAAAGCAGCGAGTTCAGTATAGCCTCAGCGTTGGCCACGCATTAACCGTACACGACACAATCATCTGTTACGTCGGGCGCAATAATCGCGGTTGACAGAGATTTACGTTGTTTTTCGCAATCAATTGTTGTAGCGATCGCACAACGCCATTCGGTTGACACTCTCACCCCGCGCATTGCAATCCCTCTGAAAGCCCCAGCCAGTAAGGCACAAACGAAGATCTGGTAACCATTTCCAATCGCGCAATACTTTATTGCGTAAATCGGAATGCCTGATTTCCGAGCACCGTCTCTACACTCTGCCTGTCCGGAAACCGACTTCGACGGATTAACGCGCCACGCGAGTTCGCCTCTCGCTGCCATTCGCGTGGACGGTTTCCCAAACAGGGTTCGACGAAACCCACCTCTGTTCTCGGAGTTTACAAAGATGAAAAAGACTCTCATGGTCGCGGCCCTCACGGGCGTTTTTGCAACGGCAGCGCACGCTCAAAGCAGCGTCACGCTGTACGGCCTGATCGACGCCGGCGTCACCTACGCGAACAACTCGGGCGGTCACAGCCTGTGGAAGGCTTCGAGCGGCACCGTCAACGGTAGCCGTTGGGGCCTGCGTGGTTCGGAAGACCTCGGTGGCGGTCTGAAGGCAATCTTCACGTTGGAAAGCGGCTTCAACATCATGAACGGCGCGGCTGGTCAGTCGAGCCGCATGTTCGGCCGTCAAGCATTCGTCGGTCTGGCAAGCAACCAGTTCGGTGCTGTCACCCTCGGTCGCCAGTACGACTCCGTCGTCGACTACCTGGCACCGCTGTCGAACACGGGTACGCAATACGGCGGCACGATCGCTGCTCACCCGTATGACAACGACAACCTGAACAACTCGATCCGTTTCAACAACACGATCAAGTACAGCAGCGTGAACTACGCTGGCTTCAAGTTCGGCGGCACGTACTCGTTCTCGAACAGCACCGAATTCGCGAACAACCGTGCGTACAGCTTCGGCGCATCGTACAACTGGGGCGGCCTGAACGTCGCAGCTGGCTACCTGCAGCTGAACAACGACGTCAACAACCTGCAACAGGCTGCAACGAACTCGGGCGCGCAAACGGGTGAATACACGTTCGCAGCCGGCCGTCAGCGTACGTTCGGCGGCGGCGTGAACTACACGTTCGGTCCGGCAACGGCTGGCTTCGTGTACACGCAGACGCAACTGGGCAACGCAGTTGGCATCTCGGCTACGCAATCGGGTCACAACGGCGGCATCGGCTTCGGTGCTGACAGCGCACGCTTCCAGAACTTTGAAGGCAACGTCCGTTACGCTCTGACCCCGGCCCTGAGCCTGGCTGGCGCGTACACGTACACCCGCGCAAGCTTCGGCGGCGGCGTCAACCCGAACTACAACACGGTTGCTCTGCAGTCGGACTACGCACTGTCGAAGCGTACGGACGTCTACCTGCAAGGCGACTGGCAACACGTGTCGGACACGTCGACCGGCGTCGGCGCTTACCTGAACGGTCTGGGTTCGGCTTCGACCCGTCAAGACCAGATCGCTGTGACGGTTGGTATGCGTCACCGCTTCTAAGCTTCACGCCGCTGGCCCTTCCGGCCAGCTGTGCAGCTGAAAAAGGCGCCCTCGGGCGCCTTTTTTTCGTTTACCGCGCCGCGTGCGCGGCGATGCTGCGCTCAGGCGCCGGGCGCGGGATAGCGCACGTCCAGCACGTCGATGGACTCGGGGCCCGTGGGCGTATGCAAGGTCACCTGATCGCCGATCTTCGCCTTCAGCAAGGCGCGCGCGATCGGCGAAATCCAGCTCACGTGGCCGCGATCCAGATCGATCTCGTCGACCCCGACGATCGTGATCGTATGCGCCTCGCCGTCCTCGGTGCCGTACTCGACCGTCGCGCCGAAGAACACCTGATCGACGCTCTCCTGACGGCTGCTGTCGACCACCTCGGCCAGATCGAGCCGCTTGGTCAGGAAGCGGATACGCCGGTCGATCTCGCGCAGCCTGCGCTTGCCGTAGATGTAGTCGCCATTTTCCGAGCGGTCGCCGTTCGACGCCGCCCACGAGACCAGCTTGACGACTTCCGGCCGCGCCTCATCGAGCAGGTGCAGCAGTTCGCTGCGCATGCGCTGATAGCCCGCGGGCGTCATGTAGTTCTTGGTCCCGGCGGGGATCTCGGGATGACCGGCTTCGAGATCGTCGTCGTCGTCGGTCGATTCTTTGACAAAGGCCTTGTTCATGATGGTTCGATACGTTCGATACGCTGCTGCACTGACACGTCTGCTCACTGCCGCGAAGGTCACGGAACGCCGCGCGCATGACGCTGCGGCCCCGCCCTCAGGGTACACGATGCGGTACCCGACGCGGATCTTCAAACAAATTGCGATAGGGGGCTTCCTTTTTTCGAAATCGTTGCTATAATCTCGTTTCTGTGTGCGGCTGTAGCTCAGTTGGATAGAGTACTTGGCTACGAACCAAGGGGTCGTGGGTTCGAATCCTGCCAGCCGCGCCACCTTTTCAGGGTTTTGCATCAGATGTAACTTGCAAATCTCCAGTAACACTGCAGTAAATAGTATCGTTTTAGCGTGCGGCTGTAGCTCAGTTGGATAGAGTACTTGGCTACGAACCAAGGGGTCGTGGGTTCGAATCCTGCCAGCCGCACCACCTTTCGAAGGGCCTTCCTTACCGGGAAGGCCCTTTGTCTTTGTAGCGCCGTTTTCATGCGGCGCCTTCCCTGCTCTCTCACCGCGAATCGCTAACGCGGCTGCGCGCCGATATCGCCGATCTGTCCGTCCGGGCTCGGCAAATCCTCTGTGTCGCCCACATTGGCCGGCTCGGACGTCAGCTCCATCTGCATGCCGGAGAGCGACTGCGGCTGGCGCAGCATCGCTTCCACCTCGTCGCCGAAACGGCTGGTCACGAACGCCCGCAGCAGCGCCTCGCGCATCGTAGCGCCTTGCGCTTCGGCGGTGCGATGGCTGCCGACGAACTCCGCCACGCAGATCACCGCCTCGCCGTCCCGGTGTTCGCGCACTTCCAGACGCTGCGCGCGGTCCAGCACGACGCCCGCGGCTTCCCAGGATGTCGACGGCTCGAAGCGCCCGTCCCAGGCGCGGCCACGGTCGTTTCCGCGCACCGCGACGGTCTCGCCGCTGTCGGTGAAATAAATCTCGCGCACGAAGTCGGGCAGGCTGCGCGCCACCCAGTAGTCGAGCGCGAGGCCGGTGAGATCAGCTACGTTCATGGCGTGTCCTCGCTTCCGGTTGAAGAGGTTCGAGGCGGCGCGACTGAGCCGCGCCGGCGGGCCGCAGAAAGCCGGGCCGAAGAGAAACTGCTGTGAGGCGGAGCCGCTCGGGCGTCACGAAGATGGCGGCCCATGCAGCGACCGGTGCCTGCCGGCGACGCGCCGGGTCAACGGCGCGCCTGAAGCCACTATCGACTATCGAGCGTCGACGTCAGTAATCGGCGCGTTCGCGGTCGATGCGCATGCCGCCGTCGTGGCGATGATGCCCTTCGTCGCTCGGCCGCTCGCGCGTGATGCGCATCACGTCGGGATTCGTCCGCACGCGGCGCATGACGTTCGCGAGATGCACGCGGTCGCTCACCTGGATCACGAAGCGCAGCATGTTCGACTCCTGCGCGAGATCGTCGTCCATGGCGATATGCACGATGTTGGCGTCGGCGGACGTGATGTCGGCGGCCACGCGCGCGAACACGCCCTTGGTGTTCTTCACGAGCACCTTCACGGCGACGTCGAACAGACGGCCAGGCTGCGGCGCCCACGCGACGTCGATCCAGCGGCCCGGATCGCGTCGATGAATGCGCTGCGCCACACGGCAGTCGGTCGTATGGATCGCCATGCCGAGCCCGATGCCGATGTAGCCCATGATGTCGTCGCCCGGAATCGGACGGCAGCAGGCCGAGAGCTGCACGGACATGCCTTCGGTGCCGGTGATGACCACGGGCGGCGCATGCGGCGCGTTCGGATCGCGCGGCGCATGGTGATGGTCGTCGTCGTCGGCGTCGAGGCCTGTTACCAGCACTTCGATGCGCTTGGCCATGACCGCGGCGACGCGCCGGCCGAGACCGATATCCGCGAAAATTTCCTGGCGATTCTTGTTGCCGGTCCACTGCACGAGCTTTTCCCACACTTCCGGCGTGATTTCCGAAAGCTGGTAGCCGTAGCCCTTGAGCGCCTGGTCGACGAGACGCTCGCCGAGCTGCACGGACTCCGTGAGCCGCATCGTCTTCAGATAGTGACGGATCGCCGAGCGCGCCTTGCCGGTGCGCACGAAACCGAGCCACGCGGGATTCGGCTTCGAATACGGCGCGGTGATCACTTCGACGATGTCGCCGCTCTTGAGCTCGGTGCGCAGCGGCAGCAGCTCGTTGTTGATCTTCACGGCGACGCACTGGTTGCCCAGGTCGCTGTGGATCGAATACGCGAAGTCGAGCGCCGTGGCGCCGCGCGGCAGCGCCATGATCTTCGACTTCGGCGTGAAGACGTAGACGGCGTCCGGGAACAGGTCGATCTTGACGTGCTCGAGGAACTCGCTCGAATCGCCCGCCTCGCTCTGGATGTCGAGCAGCGACTTGAGCCACTGATGCGCGCGCTTTTGCACGTCGTTCAAGTCGGCGCCGCCGTTCTTGTAGAGCCAGTGCGCGGCCACGCCTGCTTCGGCGATCTCGTGCATCTTGCGCGTGCGCACCTGGAACTCGATGGGCGCGCCGAACGGGCCCACGAGCGTCGTGTGCAGGGACTGATAGCCATTCACCTTCGGAATGGCGATGTAGTCCTTGAACTTGCCAGGCACCGGCTTGTAGAGCGCATGCAGCGCGCCGATGCAGGTATAGCATTCGAGCGCCGACTCCACGACCACGCGGAAGCCGTACACGTCGAGCACCTGCGAGAACGACAACTGCTTGTCGCGCATCTTCTTGTAGATGCTGAAGATGGTCTTCTCGCGGCCGGTGACTTCGGCGTCGAGCTTCGCGTCGCCGAGCGCGCGCTGCACCGCCTCCAGAATCTTGCTCACCACTTCGCGCCGGTTGCCGCGCGCGGCCTTGACGGCTTTCTCGAGCGTGGCGTAGCGATTCGGGTTGAAGTTCTGGAAGCTCAGATCCTGCAACTCGCGATACGTGTTGTTCAGGCCGAGCCGGTGCGCGATGGGCGCGTAGATGTCGATGGTCTCGCGCGCCACGCGGCGGCGCTTTTCGGGCGGCACCGCGCCCAGCGTGCGCATGTTGTGCAGCCGGTCGGCGAGCTTCACGAGAATCACGCGCACGTCGCGCGCCATCGCGAGCAGCATCTTGCGGAAGTTTTCCGCCTGCGCTTCCTCGCGATTACGAAACTCCATCTTGTCGAGTTTCGAGAGGCCGTCGACCAGTTCCGCGACCTTGGCGCCGAAGCGCTCGGCGATCTCCGCCTTGGTCACGCCCTGGTCTTCGATCACGTCGTGAAGCAGCGCCGCCTGAATAGCCTGGGCGTCGAGCTTCCAGCCGGCGCAGATTTCCGCGACGGCGACGGGATGCGTGATGTAGGGTTCGCCACTCTGACGATATTGCCCGAGGTGGGCTTCGTCGCTGAAGTGAAACGCCGCTTTGACTTCCTTGATTTCCTCAGGGGTGAGGTAACCGGAAAGCGCCGCGGTCAGATTGGCGATGGAGACGACCCCGTGTTTGCGGGGTTGTTCCGGTGTAGCGGTCGGTCCGAACAGATGACGAAACGACTGTTCGAGAACCGCGTCGATGTAATTGCGCGCGGGGTTCGCGGTTTCCGCTTCCTGGTCCACGTCGGTGGCCGGCGAGGGCGTAGTGCTCATGTTCCCCTCCGTTTCAGGTCAGGCGTTAGCGGTTGCGCGAGATGCAATGCCCGGCAAACGCCGCCCGGCACGAATTACACGACTATGGGTACGGCAGATACGACAAATACGGCAGGCACAACGGATACAGCAAGGCGCCGTTAAACGGGCACCTTTTTCAGCATTTCCAGACCCACCTGGCCTGCCGCGATCTCGCGCAGCGCGACGACGGTCGGCTTGTCGCGGCTTTCGATCTTCGGCGTGTGGCCTTGGGCGAGCTGACGTGCGCGATACGTTGCGGCAAGCGCCAGTTCGAAACGGTTCGGAATCTGTTTCAGACAATCTTCGACGGTGATGCGGGCCATGTCGGGTTCCTTCTCATTCTCACAGGTTCTTATTCTACCTTATGTGCCCGATGCGCCGGGCTGCGGCTGATGGATACCGAGCTCGACGAAGAGCTCGGTGTGCCGCGCGTATTGCGACGTGAAGCGCAGACGCGTCGCGCTCACGATGTTACGCAGCTCCTGCAGCGCGCGATCGAAGTTTTCGTTGATGACGACATACTCCGCTTCGCTCGCGTGCGCCATCTCGCTGCCGGCCGCCAGCAGGCGTCGCGTGATGACGTTGGGCTCGTCCTCGCCGCGCTTGCGCAGACGGTCCGCGAGCGCATCGAGCGACGGCGGCAGGATGAAGATTTCCACGGCGTTGCGGAATTGCTTCTTCACCTGCTGCGCGCCTTGCCAGTCGATTTCGAGCAGCACGTCATGGCCGATCTTCATCTGGTCTTCGATCCACACGCGCGACGTCGCGTAGTAGTTGCCATGCACTTCCGCGCTCTCGAGAAACTCGCCTTGCGCGTGACGCGACAGAAAATCGTCGACGGTCGTGAAGTGATAGTGCTCGCCGTCGCGCTCCTTCGAACGCGGCGCGCGCGTCGTGTACGAAATCGACAGACAGATCGCGCTGTCTTCGGCGAGCAGCGCGTTCACGAGCGTGGATTTGCCCGCGCCCGACGGCGCGACCACCATGAAGAGATTGCCCGGATAAACGCCCGCGTACGGATTGCGCGGCTTCGTTTCGGACTTGTGCGCACCGGCGCCGCTGGTCTGGTCGGTCATGTTCGTTGCTTCCTGTTTTACCGCTGTGTTTCTGCGTATTTCCGCGTGTTGCTACGTGTGCTTGCGCGCGTTGCCGCGCGCGCTTATTCGAGGTTCTGCACCTGCTCGCGCATCTGCTCGATGAGCAGCTTGAGCGTCATCGAGGCGTCGGCGAGTTCCTTGGCCGCGGCCTTCGAACCGAGCGTGTTCGCTTCGCGGTTCAGCTCCTGCATCATGAAGTCGAGACGCTTGCCGACACGGCCGCCCTTCTCGATCACGTGACGCGTTTCGGAGAGATGCGCGGACAGGCGCGAGAGTTCTTCGGTGATGTCGATGCGGATGCCGTACATCGTCACTTCCTGACGGATGCGTTCGGCGACTTCCTCGCGCGACACGCTGCCGATATTGCCGTTGCCGTTCGTGTCCGGCGCGGCGATGCCGAGCGCTTCCTGCAGACGTTCGACGATCTTCTGCTGATGCTTGACGATCAGTTCCGGCACGAGCGGCGTGATCTTCGCGACGATCGTTTCCATCTCGGCGACGTTGGCAAGCAGCATGTTCGCGAGTTGCGC
Organism: Paraburkholderia sp. SIMBA_027; assembly: GCF_046535315.1. Classification (NCBI taxonomy): domain Bacteria; kingdom Pseudomonadati; phylum Pseudomonadota; class Betaproteobacteria; order Burkholderiales; family Burkholderiaceae; genus Paraburkholderia; species Paraburkholderia sp. SIMBA_027. The sequence continues at coordinate 439,856 of NZ_JAWRWY010000005.1, read as the reverse complement.
GCCTTCGCGGCCGCGCACGTCGATCAGGTCGGCGATGGCCTGCTTGCCGCAACCGAGCACCGCGTCGCGCAGCACTTCGGGCGCAACGCCGCTTTCCGCGAGCACGCCGGGCCAGCGCAGAATCTCGCCGGTACGCAGACGGCCCGAGTCGGGAAACGCGTCGAGCACCGCGCGTTCGAGCGAGGCGAGCTGTTCGAGCGCGTCGCGGTTGAGCGCGCCGGCGTTGGCGCCCTGCTCGCTGCGCTGGATGTTGATGCGGATATCGACCTTGCCGCGCGAGAGCTTCTGCATCAGCATTTCGCGCAGCGTCGGCTCGACGACGCGCACGTCTTCCGGCATGCGGAAATTCAGGTCGAGGAAGCGCGAATTCACAGTGCGCAGTTCGACGGACACGCTGGCGCCGCCAGTGCCCGATGCCGCCACCAGTTCGCGCGTGGCGCTGGCATAGCCGGTCATGCTGTAGATCATGGTTCGTCTCGCGTAAAAGCCATGCGGCGCGCCGGTTGCGGGCGCGGCTCACGGCGAGGAAAAATCGAGGCGCCCGGCGTGGACTCGTGCAATCGATGACGCGGGGCGGGGATTCGCCATTATCCCATTTTTGGCGGCTCGCCCGCCCGTTCGGCAAGCCCCGCCGGGCGGCGCGCCGGCCGGCCCCGGCGGCGCGCGGCGCGCAAGCCCCCGCGCCGGGCCGCAACCCACGCGCCGCGCCCACCGTGCGAAGGCGCTAAAATTGCGGTTTCCCCCTCCTTTGCCGTGCCCCCGCACGCCCGACGATGACCCAATCCATCCAGCGCCCCTCCGGCCGCGCCGCCGACCAGCTTCGCGACGTCCGCATCACCCGCCATTTCACGAAGTACGCCGAAGGGTCGGTGCTCGTTGAATTCGGCGACACCAAGGTGCTGTGCACCGCGAGCGTCTCGGAGAGCGTGCCGCCGTTCCTGCGCGACAAGGGCCAGGGCTGGCTCACCGCCGAATACGGCATGCTGCCGCGCGCCACGCACACGCGCAGCGACCGCGAAGCCGCGCGCGGCAAGCAGACGGGCCGCACCCAGGAAATCCAGCGCCTGATCGGCCGCGCGATGCGCGCGGTGTTCGATCTCGAAGCGCTCGGCGCACGCACCATCAACCTCGATTGCGACGTGCTGCAAGCCGACGGCGGCACCCGCACGGCCGCCATCACGGGCGCGTTCGTCGCGGCGCACGACGCCGTCTCGAAACTGCTCGCGACCGGCCGCATCGAGCGCTCGCCGATCACCGACTACGTGGCGGCGATCTCGGTGGGCGTCTACGAAGGCGTGCCCGTGCTCGACCTCGACTACGCCGAAGACTCGCAATGCGACACCGACATGAACGTCGTCATGACGGGCTCGGGCGGCATGGTCGAAGTGCAGGGCACGGCCGAAGGCGCGCCGTTCTCGCGCGACGAACTCAACGCGCTGCTCGACCTCGCGCAAGGCGGCATCCGCACGCTGATCGAGAAGCAAAAGGCCGCGCTGGAGATCGCGCATGGCTGATACGGCTGACACGGCTAATGCAGCGCCCAACGCCGCCCAGAGCGCCTTGTCGGGCCGCGTCGTGCTGGCCTCGAACAACGCCGGCAAGCTGCGCGAATTCGCGGCGCTGCTCGGCGCGGCGGGCATCGAACTCGTGACGCAAGGCGAGCTCGGCGTGCCCGAGGCCGAAGAGCCGCACGTCACCTTCGTCGAAAACGCGCTCGCCAAGGCGCGTCACGCCGCGAAACTCACCGGCCTGCCCGCGATCGCCGACGATTCCGGCCTCTGCGTGCGCGCCCTCGGCGGCGCGCCGGGCGTGTATTCGGCGCGCTACGCACAGCGCGCGGGCGGCGAGAAAAGCGACACCGCGAACAACGCCCTGCTCGTCGCGAATCTGCAGCAACACGCCGACCGCCGCGCGTATTACTACTGCGTGCTCGCCCTCGTGCGCCACGCCGACGACCCCGAACCGCTGATCGCCGAAGGCCGCTGGCACGGCGAAGTCATCGACACGCCGCGCGGCGACAACGGCTTCGGCTACGACCCGCACTTCTACATCGCGGGCCTCGAAGCCACCGCCGCCGAACTCGATCCTGCGCTCAAGAACGCGTCGAGCCATCGCGCGATCGCCTTGCGCGCCCTGCTCGCGCGCCTCGAGGAGCTAGCGTGAGCCAGCAGCACCGCATCGGCATCGAAGTCGTGAAGTCGTTCACGATGCCGGGCAGCATCCGCCTCACGTCGCTGCCGCCGCTTTCGCTTTACGTGCATTTCCCGTGGTGCGTGCGCAAGTGTCCGTACTGCGATTTCAACTCGCACGAATGGAAAGGCGATCGCTTTCCCGAGGACGATTACCTCGACGCGCTGCGCACCGATCTCGAACAGGCGCTGCCGCTCGTCTGGGGCCGCCAGGTGCACACGATCTTCATCGGCGGCGGCACGCCGAGCCTGCTCTCGGCGAAAGGGCTCGACCGCCTGCTCTCCGACGTGCGCGCGCTGCTGCCGCTCGACGCCGACGCCGAAATCACGCTCGAAGCGAATCCGGGCACGTTCGAGGCCGACAAGTTCGCGCAGTTCCGCGCGAGCGGCGTGAACCGGCTGTCGGTCGGCATCCAGAGCTTCAACGAAGCGCATCTGAAGGCGCTCGGGCGCATTCACGACGCGGCGCAGGCGCGTCACGCGGTGGAAGTCGCGGCGAAGACCTTCGACAACTTCAATCTCGACCTGATGTTCGCGCTGCCGCAGCAGACGCTCGCCGAATGTCAGACCGATATCGAAACGGCGCTCGCGTTCAAGCCGCCGCATCTGTCGCTCTATCACCTCACGCTCGAACCGAACACGCTGTTCGCGAAGTTTCCGCCCACCCTGCCCGACGACGACCAGTCGGCGGACATGCAGGAATGGATTCACGCGCGCACGGCCGAGGCGGGTTTTGGGCGCTATGAAGTGTCGGCGTACGCACAGCCCGGACATCAGAGCCGCCACAACCTGAACTACTGGCGTTTCGGCGATTACCTCGGCATCGGCGCGGGCGCGCATACGAAGCTGTCGTTTCCGAACCGCATCGTGCGGCAGGTGCGTTACAAGCATCCGTCGACCTTCATCGAGCAGGCGCGCGCGGGCTCGCCGGTGCAGGAAGAGCATGAGGTGAGCGCGCGCGATCTGCCGTTCGAGTTCATGCTCAACGCGCTGCGGCTCGTGGAAGGCTTTCCGGTGCATCGCTTCATCGAACGCACGGGTTTGCCGATCACGACGATCGAGCCGCAATTGCAGGAAGCGGAAAAACGCGGCCTGATCACGCGCGATTACGAGAAGATCGTGCCGACCGAGCTGGGTCAGCGCTTTCTCAACGATCTGCAGGAGCTGTTTCTCAAGGACCCGTCCTGACGTTTCGAGGCGCATTTCGATGCGCGCCGCCGGCGAGGCTGCCGGCGCGCGCGCATTCCAGGTTACAATGCGCGCCTCCGGAGGTGTGGCAGAGTGGTTGAATGCACCGGTCTTGAAAACCGGCGAAGGGGTAACCCTTCCGTGAGTTCGAATCTCACCGCCTCCGCCAATACTCGCCACCCGCGAGGGTTCGCGGGCAGCCGTCAAAAACTCCCCTGATTTCACTCGCATTTCACGGTGTGTCGTTGCCCGCCGTGCAATTGGCGGGATTTCCTGATTGGGTCTGATTCGTCCTGATGACTCCCGGTGCTCCCGGCCATAAACGGTCGCTGACGTGCACGCGCACGCGAGCATCCGAAATCGGACAAAAGATCCCCGGCGAGCCACGCTTCAGTTCGACAAACAGTCCGCTGCCGGCCGTCCACATGGCGAACGCCGCCCGCCCTCACCCCGTCACAATCCGCCTGTCACCCAAGCGCTGACGTTTCGTCGCGCGGTAGCTTTTCATTTGGGAATCCGCCAAACCTATAAAATACGGGTTGGCCACGATTCCAGTGGCAACTGCACCCTGGCACCCCATGTTACGTTTATCCGAAATAAAACTCCCCCTCGATCATGCCGAACGCGAGCTTGACGCCGCCGTTCGCGCGCGCCTCGCCGATCTCGGCGTAGCGGCAGACGAGCTTGTCCGCTTCACCGTATTCCGCCGCGCGCATGACGCACGCAAGCGCTCGGATATCAAGCTGACCTATATCGTCGACATCGAAGTCAAGGACGAAGCGGCGGTGCGCAAGCAGATCGTCGGGCAGCCGCATTGCGGGGTGACGCCCGACATGACGTACCGGTTCGTCGCGAAGGCGCCCGAGCACTCGACGCGTCCGCGTCCGGTGGTGATCGGCATGGGGCCGTGCGGTTTGTTCGCCGGACTCATCCTCGCGCAGATGGGTTTCCGCCCCATTATTCTCGAACGCGGCAAGGCCGTGCGCGAACGCACCAAGGACACCTTCGGTCTGTGGCGCAAGTCGGTGCTCAATCCGGAATCCAACGTGCAGTTCGGCGAAGGCGGGGCCGGGACGTTTTCCGACGGCAAGCTGTACAGCCAGATCAAGGACCCGAACCACTATGGCCGCAAGGTGCTCGAGGAGTTCGTCAAGGCAGGCGCGCCGGAAGATATCCTGTATTTGAGCCGTCCGCACATCGGCACGTTCCGTCTCGTCAGCATGGTGGAAAAGATGCGCGCGACCATCCACGAACTGGGTGGTGAAGTGCGTTTCGAAACCCGCGTCGACGACATCGAAATCGATCAGGGCAAGGTGCGCTCGCTCAAGCTCTCGAACGGTGAAACGCTGCGCTGCGACCACGTCGTGCTGGCCGTGGGACACAGCGCCCGCGACACGTTCCAGATGCTGCACGATCGCGGTGTGTATATCGAAGCCAAGCCATTTTCACTGGGCTTTCGCATCGAACATCCGCAGGGGCTCATCGATCGCAGCCGCTTCGGCAAATTCGCGGGCCACAAGCAACTTGGCGCCGCCGACTACAAGGTGGTCCATCACGCCAACAACGGGCGCGCGGTGTACAGCTTTTGCATGTGCCCGGGCGGCACGGTGGTCGCGGCGACTTCCGAACCGGGCCGCGTCGTCACCAACGGCATGAGCCAGTATTCCCGGGCCGAGCGCAACGCGAATGCGGGCATCGTCGTCGGCATCACGCCAGAGGACTACCCGGGCGGCCCGCTGGCGGGCATCGCGTTCCAGCGCAAATGGGAAGAGCGGGCGTTCGAGCTCGGCGGCGGCAACTACCAGGCGCCCGGGCAACTGGTCGGCGACTTTATCGCGGGCCGGCCGTCCACGTCGCTTGGCTCGGTCGTTCCGTCGTACAAGCCGGGCGTGCATCCGACCGATCTCAGCACGGCGCTGCCCGACTACGTGATCGAAGCAATCCGTGAAGCCCTCCCCCAGATCGACAGGAAGATCGCCGGTTTCGCGATGCACGACGCCGTGCTGACCGGCGTCGAGACACGCACGTCGTCGCCGATCCGGATTCGCCGCAAAGACGATTTTCAGAGCATGAACGTCGAAGGTTTGTATCCGGCAGGCGAAGGCGCCGGTTACGCGGGCGGCATCTATTCGGCGGCCATCGACGGCATCGAAGTCGCACAGGCAGTGGCGCTCGATCTGGCATCGACGCAAGCGTCCTGACGGGCGACAAGGAGGCGGCTGGAAGGATGCGTCCGCGCATCCTTCCAGCCGCCCGAAGCGGCCTTCGACCTCCTGCCAGCCTCCACGGCCGCAACGGGTCGAATCGCCGAGCTTCGCCTTCAGATCCGCGTCCTGCGGCTGAATCTTTCCCCACACACCAACGCCTGAATCCCCGATGGAGCGACGCTCGGCGAAGGCCCGTGTTCGTCTTTCCAATTTTAGGGTCGCGTGTTTAATTCGCCCTTTTCATACACCATGCCAGAACCCGGGCACAACCCTAGGTGAAAACCCTAGTATTGCGGTAAACTATCGCCTGTTCAGGGGATTACTCACCATGCCGCATCGTTACCAGGTCTTCGAAAAGCTGGCCTTTTCACTCGTCGTTCTGTCTGCCGTGATGTGCTCGGGCTACATCGCCTGGGAAAGCTCGCCCGATCTGCGCGCGAACGTGCAAGTCGGCAAGGAGTTGTTCCTCAAGAGCGGCGAATACTCGTACGCCTGCGCGACCGTGACCGCGGATCCCTGCGCGCAATTCCCCGTCGAATAAACGCATCGGCGCCTCGGCGCATCAACGAACGGATAAGCGCCCAGGCGCACACAACTCGCCAGTACCGCGCGCTCGCGCGGGAGAGTTCGGATTGCATCCCGCACCGTTTCGACTAAGCTCGAATCTGGTTTCGCACTCGAGCCTGGACAACATGCTCATCCGCGTCCGTACGCGCAGCGGTCACGACACCGCGAGCGCTCTCCGCCCGAACATCGCTCACACCGCGCATGCAGCGCCGCTGCGGCGTCTCGGTGCGATCCTGCTGCTCGCCCTTACAAGCGCCTGCACGATCACGCCGCCGCCGCGTCCGCTGCTCGTGATTCCGCCCGAAGCCATCAACAGCACGACGCTCGATCAATATCGCGCCGCCGTGGCGAAACGCATCATCGAGCGTAATCCGACCTCGGTGCTGCACGGTTCGCCCCAGGCGATGCTGCGCTCGCTCGTGGTCGTTTCGTTCACGATCAACCGCGAAGGCCAGGTGGTCAAGTCGTCGGTGTATCGCACCAATGGCGACGACGACGCCGAATCGACCGCGCTCGCCACGCTGCGTCACGCCGCGCCGTTGCCGCCGCCGCCCGCGCGTCTGCTCAACTCGGTCGGACAGATCGAGCTGTTCGAGGACTGGCTCTTCAACGACGACGGCAAGTTCCAGTTGCGCACGCTCGCGTCGCCGCAAGCGCAGAACTACAACTGATCCGCCACGCGCCTTTCGATGCGCCCGCGCGAGGCTTGCTTACGCCTTGCTGCGCGGCGCGCCCGCTCGTTATAATTTTTCGCTATCCCTAGCCGGCATCCGCCCGGCCACGCCGTCGACCGTCGCCACCCGCGCCGCGCCGATGCGCGCTTCGACCGTATCTGCATCGTGCCCGCGCCTATCCGCGCGCGCCGGACGGTCCACGCCTTCGCGCGCACAGCCCACGCTGCGCGATGCATACTGACGACTCGTTGCCGGCTCATGGATGTTGCAGCGGGATGCCATGGCGGCATCCGCGCCCGCGCGCCGGACTTCGAAACCTGCACAAAGACGCACGCGCCGCGCCTTGCGCCCCAGCCGCCCTCGGCCCGGCGGGCAAAGCGCGTCAGCGCGCATCACAATGACTGGAGACCCCGATGTCCACCTCCCCGCTTTCGTCGGCGAGCGCCGACCAACCCGATGCCGCGCGCCAGCAAAGCACGGCGCGCGTGATCTTCGCGAGCTTCATCGGCACCGCGATCGAGTTCTACGACTTCTATGTGTACGCAACGGCCGCCGCGCTCGTGATCGGCCCGGTGTTCTTCCCGCACGGCTCGGCCACGGCTCAGGCGCTGTCGGCGTTCGTGACCTTCGGCATTGCGTTCGTCGCGCGCCCGATCGGCTCGTTCCTGTTCGGCCATTTCGGCGACCGCATCGGCCGTAAATCGACGCTGGTGGCGTCGCTGCTCGTCATGGGTGTCTCGACCACGCTGATCGGCTTCGTGCCCGGCTACGACTCGATCGGCAGCCTCGCGCCGATTCTGCTGTGCGTGCTGCGCTTCGGCCAGGGCATCGGCCTCGGCGGCGAATGGGGCGGCGCGGCGCTGCTCGCGACCGAATACGCGCCGCAAGGCAAGCGCGGCTGGTTCGGCATGTTCCCGCAGCTCGGACCGTCGGTCGGCTTTCTCGCGTCGAACGGCCTGTTCTTCGGCCTCGCCTCCACGCTGACCGACCAGCAGTTCCGCGACTGGGGCTGGCGCGTGCCGTTCATCGTCTCGGCGGTGCTCGTCGCGCTCGGCCTCTATGTACGCCTGAAGATCGCCGAAACGCCCGCGTTCAAGGCCGCCGTCGAGCGCGACGAACGCGTCAAGGTGCCGGTCGCGACGCTGCTCTCGAACTACTGGTGGCCGACGCTGCTCGGCGCGCTGGCAATGGTGGTCTGCTACACGCTGTTCTACAACGCGACGGTGTTCTCGCTCTCGCACGGCGTGACGGCGCTGCATATTCCGCGTCCGACCTTCCTCGGCATGCTGTGTATCGCGGTCGTGTTCATGGGCATCGCCACCCCGATTTCGGCGGCGCTCTCCGACCGCTTCGGCCGCAAGCCGGTGCTGATCGTCGGCTGCATTCTGGCGATCCTCTCGGGCTTCACGATGCAGCCGCTGCTCGGCAGCGGCTCGCTGCCGCTGGTGCTGCTGTTCCTCGTGATCGAGCTGTTCCTGATGGGCGCCACCTTCGCGCCGATGGGCGCCCTGCTGCCCGAGCTGTTCCCGACCAGCGTGCGCTACACCGGCGCGGGCGTGGCCTACAACCTCGGCGGCATTCTGGGCGCGTCGGTCGCGCCGTATATCGCGCAGGTGCTGGCCGCGCGCGGCGGTCTGTCGTGGGTCGGCGCCTACGTGTCGATCGCGGCCTGCGTGAGCCTCTTCGGCGTGCTGTGCATGCGCGAAACGCGTCATACGTCGCTGACGTGATGCACGACACCGAAGCAGTGCGCTGATGCACTGCTTCGAGCAGACCGAAACGAAAAAAGCGGAATCCGGGTCATCGGATTCCGCTTTTTTTTCGTCCGTTTTTTGTCCACTTGTGCGCGCGCGGCGCGTGCCTATACTCGATAACGAGGCATCAACACGGTCCGCGCATTCGCGCCAGGGAGGCCAACGATGAACCTGCATCTGAGCAATGCCGATCTCGTCCTGATGATCGCGCTCGCACTGGGCATCTCACTCGTTCTGGCCTTTCGTTTGAGTACGCGAACGTGGCGCGCGGTGGTTCTCGAAGCCATCGTCGCCAACGTCGCGGCCATCGCGGCGGTCATCGCCGTCGAGATGCTGCTGGCCTGAGCGGGCCGCTCGCGTCGGCATCATGCTCAACGATCGTAGTAGCCGTGATGGTAGCCGCCGCCGTAGTATCCGCCGCCCGGCGGCACCACGATGCATCCGCTCAGCGACGCCGCGAAAAGCGCACCTGCGATCAGGGTAAGCGTCAATCGTTTCACTTCGTTCTCCCTTCGAGTCAATGTCTTGCGTCCGGCGCGTTCCGCAGGGGAATCGCGTGCAGTGGACGGTTTGCATTGAACACGACGGCGCGCATCGCAGGCGTTGCAATTTGTAAGCAGCGGTGTGGCCCGTGTTACAGCCCGCATGCGTTCTTACGCCGACAGGCGCGCACGCCGCGCTGCATGCAACACAGGCACGACACTTTTAACAACCTCGTAATAAGCGATGTGCGGGGAAATGTGCGGATGAATGCGCCGCAAACGCGCCGGGAACGAACTGTTCGCACGCACAAAAGCAACGGGCGCGCGATGAACGCGCGCCGCGAAATACCTCATCGAACCGTTGAATTCAGCCGCTGAAAATCACACGCTCGACACGAGCGGCGCTTTCGGCGTGCCGTCCGCATCGCGCGCGGGATACACGCGATCGACGGCATCGATTGCCACCGAAACCGGCGGCACGTGATGACCGTCGCCGATCGAAATCGAACGATTGGGCGCACGCACGCCGAGGTGCTCGGCATTGGTCGCCACGAAGACCATGATGGTCGGCTTGAGCAGCGCGTGCGCGAGGTGCACGAAGCCCGTATCGGTGCCGACGACGAGCGCCGAATCCTCGATACGCTGCGCGACCTGCGTGACCGTGAGGCGCGGCAGGATCGTCGCGCCAGGCACGAGCGCCGCGATCTCGCGCGCGGTGGCGTGCTCGGCGTCGGAGCCCCAGGGCAGCTCGATGCGCAGACCGCGCGCGATCAATGCGCGGCACAGCTCGCCCCAATGCTCGACGGGCCACTTCTTCTCTTCCTTCGAGGTCGCGTGGAAGATCAGCGCGGTGGGCGCGTCGGGCGCGGGCAGCGCGTTGCCGTCGCGCGGAATGCGCATCTGGAAATCGGGCGGCGTGTCGATCGTGTAGCCGAGCGCTTCGCCCGTGCTGATGCGCATGCCGAGCCACGCATCGCACTTCGGACGCGGACCGAAACGGCCGTTGTATGCGAACGCCGCGCCGCGCTCGCCGAGATCCTGGGCGAGATAACCGAAACGGCGGCGGCCACGCGCGAGAAACGCGATGATCGCGCTTTTGTAGACGCCGTGAATATCGATGACCGCGTCGTAGCGATGCGCGCGCAGCTCGGAGATCGACTGCCAGATCGATTTGAAATCGCTCCAGCGGCGCGCCTTCTTGAAGCGGCGCAGCGGCGCGCACAGCACGCGATCGACGCCCGCGTTCCATGCCACGATTTCCGCGAAGGCGTCGTCGACGGCCCAGTCGACGATCACGCCAGGGTACGCGCGCTGGACATCGGCCACCACGGGAAGGGCTTCGACGACGTCGCCGAGCGAAGTCACCTTGACAATCAAGACTCGTTTCATTGTGCTGCGGACCGGCGAAGGCCCAATTCAGTGATTTGCCTGCATTTTTCCGTGATTTTAACGGACGAAGCCAGGCGCGAGTGACGGAATCCGCGTGGGAATACGCAGGTTTTCCCTGCCCTGATTGCCGGCTTGGCCGATTCGGGCGGATGGCAGTCTCGCCGGGACGCGCGCGGCCGCTATGCGCCCTCTTTTTTGTCCGCGCAAAAGAAGGAGCCCGGCGCGCGGCAACGGGCGAAAAATTCGCACTGTTGCCGCGCGCCGGGCTCCCGCCGGGCTGCTTGCGCCGCGGACCGCGCCCGAACGTCAGTCGATCACGACGAGCGCGGGCCTCCCTGCAGCGTTGCGCTCAAGCGGACGAATGGTCGACGCGCGAGCTCACACGAAGCGCGCGAGCCTCAAGCGGCCCAGTGACCTTCCACCCAGTGCCAGTTCGGACCATGCGCGATCCAGTGGCCCGGCACCCAGTGATAGCCCACGCGTTCGGCTTGCCAGTGGCCGCCGATCCAGACGTAGCGGCCGTGATCCCAGCGCCAGTGGCCTTTGTCCCACACGTAGCCGGCGCGCGGCGCAGGCACGACTTCGACGCGCTCGACGGGCGGCGCGCTCGGCGCAACGACGATGACTTCGGCGAACGCAGGCGCAGCGACGGCGCACGCACCGGCGACGACGATCGCGGTTTTGGCAACGAGCAGGCGGATGGAATTGTTCATGTTGATCACCCTTGAGTAAGACGCCATGAGTGGCGTTACCGGATCAATGCGCGAGCACGACGCCGCGCTGACAGCGGCCGTGTAACCGCGCAGGGTGAAGTGAAACCGAATATTTCGGTAAGGTAAGGAATGCGCGAAGCCGTTGAAAACGGCGCGGCAAACAGATGATGCAGACAGCGGCGCGAGACGTCATGGACGCGGCCGCCGTCCGCCAAATTGAGATGCGCGCGGCGCAAACCGGCCGCGCGCAATGCCTTCATCAGGCCTGCGGAATCTCGATCTTGACCTCGAGCACTTCGAGGTCGTCCTGGCGTTCGAGGCTCACGCGGATATCGTCGTCGGAGATCTTCACGTACTTCGAGATCACCGCGACCAGTTCACGTTGGAGGGCCGGCAGATAATCGGCGGGCGGATGGCCGCCTGCGCGCTCGTGAGCGATGATCAGCTGCAGGCGTTCCTTCGCTACCGAGGCGGACTTCTTCTTCTCGCCGAGAAAAAACGAAAGAAACGACATGGCGTGCGCCTCCCTTACTTGCTACCGAACAGGCGCTGCAGGAGCCCCGGCTTCTGGTAATCGGTGAAACGAAGCGACTTCTCCTCGCCGAGAAAACGCGACACGACATCCTTGTACGCTTCCGCGACGTCGGTGCCGTCGAGATGGACGGCCGGCAAGCCCTGGTTCGACGCGTGCAGCACGGCTTCCGATTCCGGAATCACACCGATCAGATCGATACGCAGGATTTCCGAAATGTCCGACAGCGACAGCATCTCGCCTTCGTTGACGCGCTTCGGGCTGTAACGCGTGATCAGCAGATGTTCCTTGATCGGATCCTTGCCTTCGATCGCGCGCTTCGTCTTCGACGAGAGCATGCCGAGAATGCGGTCCGAGTCGCGCACCGACGACACTTCCGGATTCGTCACGATGAGCGCTTCGTCGGCGAAATGCATCGCCAGCATCGCGCCCGACTCGATACCCGCGGGCGAATCGCACACGATGTATTCGAAGTCCATCTTGCGCAGATCCTCGATCACCTTTTCCACGCCTTCCTTCGTGAGCGCGTCTTTATCGCGCGTCTGCGAGGCGGGCAGGATGAAGAGGTTTTCGCACTTCTTGTCCTTGATGAGCGCCTGATTGAGGTTCGCTTCACCCTGGATCACGTTGATCAGGTCGTACACGACGCGGCGCTCGCAACCCATGATGAGGTCGAGATTGCGCAGACCCACGTCGAAGTCGATGACCGCGGTCTTGTGGCCGCGCAACGCGAGGCCCGATGCGAAACTCGCGCTCGTGGTCGTTTTGCCGACGCCACCTTTGCCCGAAGTCACCACAATGATTTTTGCCATTCCCTTACCTTGCGTTCGTCAGTTTCTCAGTTTGGTCTCATCGCGTGCCGCATGCGAGCGCCCCGCACATCACGCGCGGGCGCACGAGCGGCGACTCAGGTGAGCCTCAACGGTTCGATCAACAGCTTTTCTTCGTCGAGCCGGATTTGCGCCGGCTTGCCCCGCACGTCGTCGGCGAGTGGAACTTCAGTGGTACGGTAGATGCCCGCGATCGAAATGAGTTCCGCCTCGAGGCTCGTGCAAAAAATGCGCGCGTCGTGATTGCCATGCACGCCCGCGAGTGCGCGGCCGCGCAACGGCGCGTAAATATGGATGTTGCCCTCGGCGATCACCTCGGCGCCGTTCGACACCATGCCGAGCACCACGAGGTCGCCCTTCGCGTAGACGCGCTGGCCCGAACGCAGCGGACGGTCGACCACCAGCGTGGGTTCCTTGGGCGCGTTGCGCGACGGGGTTTCCGCCAGCGTTTCCGTGACCGGCTCTTCTGCGGCCGTCGTGGCGGGAAAGAGTTCCGGCTGCGCGGCGCCTTTGTCGGCTGAAGCCGGCGCATTGGCGGCTTCGGCCTGCGGCGCGGCGCTGTGTTCCACGCCGGTGTCGGCGTCGGCGCCGCCCTTCGCGTGGGCGCCGCGCTTGTCGCGCGCTTCGAGGAACGGCAGTCCGGCTTCGGCGGCCCAACCGTGCTGGGCAGCCTGCGCGACCACGCCGACGGGGCGCATGCGCACGCTTTCGAGCAGGCGCGCGATGTCGCCGAGCGCGACCTGCTCGCCATCGGCGAGACGCCGGATGTCGATGGCCACGGTATCGTTGGCGAAGAATTCCGGGGTCGCCTCGAAGCGCCGCGTGAGTTCGGCGCGCATCGCATCGAGTTCAGTCGTTTTGACCACGAACAGAAGCGTATCGACTGAACCGCTCTTCAGTTCAAAATATGGCGATTTCCTGGGCGACATGGCGATCGGCGAAAAATTTTGCGTATTTTACAGGCGTCGACGCACACGGCCATCATTTTTAATGGCCTGGCATGCTGCGGCAAGGGGTCGAGGCGAGAACGACGCCGCGAACGACGTCATGACGGACGCCGTGCCGACGCCACGACGCGCAGGCGCAGTGGCATCCGGCGCGTCACGACTGCATCGACGACAGAATCAGGAAACGAAAAGACAGCAGGGACACGGCTAAAAAAACCGCAAAAAACCGGCAAAAAAATCGCAGCCGGCGCGCGGCCTCATTGCGCGGGGGCTGGCTGGGCGAGGTCGGACACGTCGCGCACGAGCAGCGTTTCCCATTGCTCCGGCGAGTGCTGGCTGCGCGCGTGATCGCCCGTGGGGCCGAAGCCGAGACGCTCGTAGAAGCGCATGGCGGTGGTGTTCGAATCGGTGACCCAGGCGTAGACCTGCGTCGCGCCTTCGCTCACGAGCCATTCGAGCGCCGCGTTCAACAGCAACTCCCCGCCACGCAGATGACGCACGGCAGGCGCCACCCAGAGCGCGAACACGAACGCGCGCCGCGCGGGAGCACTCTCGAAATTCGCGCCGATCAGCCCCGCCGGATGCCCCTCGGTATAAAGGATGAACGAGGTGGCCGCATGCGAGTCGGCATGGCGCGCGGCCGCCGCGTCGTAGACGGCTGCGTCGGCGGACAGCGCATCTTCGAGCGAGTCGCCGAACGCATAAGGTGCGTCGCGCAGCGAAGCGGTACGAAGCTCGCGGAGCACGGCACCCTGATCGGCAACGATACGGCGAACGGTCAGTGACGGACTCATGCAGTCGTAAACCCCAATAAAGCACTAACGCGTAGCTTTAACCGAACTGGCCAGAGAGTCAAATCCTTATTTGACGAAAACGTTCCCCGAGCGCCATCCGCGCGGAACTTCAGCGCGCACTTGACAGAGCGGCCGAGCGGCCGCACACCCGCCATCACGGCGCTTCGTAGCTGCCCGTGCCGTCCGGCCAGGGCGTCAGCAGCTCGTAGCCGTCGTCGGTGACGGCGACCATGTGTTCCCACTGGGCGGAGAGCGAGCGGTCCTTGGTGACCACGGTCCAGCCGTCGCGCTGCACCGTCGTGCCGGCGCGGCCCGCGTTCACCATCGGCTCGATCGTGAAGACCATGCCCGGCTTCAGGCGCAGGCCCTGCCCCGGCTGGCCGTAGTGCAGCACCTGCGGCTCCTCGTGATAGACCTTGCCGATGCCGTGGCCGCAATACTCGCGCACGATCGAGAAGCCGTCGGCCTGCGCGCGCTTCTGGATCGCGTGGCCGACGTCGCCGAGCGTCGCGCCCGGCTTCACCTGGCGAATGCCCGCGAGCATCGCCTCGTAGGTGGTGTCGATCAGCTGGCGACCGACCGGGCTCGGGGTGCCGACCGTGTACATGCGGCTCGTGTCCCCGAAATAGCCGTCCTTGATCACGGCCACGTCGATGTTGATGATGTCGCCGTCCTTGAGGACTTCGCCGCGGCTCGGAATGCCGTGGCAGACGACCGAGTTGACCGACGCGCAGATCGTCTTCGGAAAGCCGAGGTAGCCGACGTTGGCCGGCACGGCCTTGAGCGTGTTGACGATGAAATCGTTGCAGATCGCGTCGAGGTCGTCGGTGGAGACGCCGGGCTTGACGTGTTCGCCGATCATGGCGAGCACGTCGGCGGCGAGGCGGCCCGAGATGCGCAGACGCGCGATGTCGTCCGCGGATTTGTAGGTGATAGCCATCTGAGACTCAGGTGAGCGCGGCGCCGCCTGAGCGATCCGCCACGCATACAAAGGAGCAAACGTGCATTGTACCGGGGCGTTGCCGCGCTCCGGCCGGCCGACATTCGGAACTGTCCGATTGTCCGCGCGCAAGCCGCCATCAAGAATGGGAATTATCTTACAACGACACGAGCGGAACGCCAGGTCATGGATTCATCCACCACTTCCCGCACGGCGGCACCGGCCACGCCCCTGAACGTGCTGATCGCCCTGCCCACCTACGACAACTCGGTGCACTTCGACTTCGCGATGGCGCTCGCGCGCCTGATGGAGACGTTCAAGGCCACCGGCGTGAACTTCCAGTACATCCACACGGCCTCGTCGCACATCATTCGGGCGCGCAACTTCTTCGCCAGCTATTTCCTGAGCCACCCGGAGTTCACGCACATCCTGTTTCTCGACACCGACATGGCCTTCTCGCCCGAAGCCATTCCGCGCCTGCTGGCCGGCGACAAACCGGTCGCCGGGATCGCCTGCCCGTATCGCCATTTCGAGCGCAACACGACCATCACGGCGGCGGACGTGGGCCTGACGCTGGCCGAGTGGCAGGAAAAGACCGTGGACTACAACACCGCGATGCTCGCCGATGCGCACGGTAACGTCTCGGTCGACAATGGCTGGACCGAGGTGAACCACATCGGCACGGGTATTTTCCTCGTGCGCCGCGACGCGATCGAAGCCGTCGCGCCGGTCACGCAGCTTTATCGGCCGCCCGCGCAATACGCGCCCTATCTGCCCGACGGCCGCTTTCACGCCTTCTTCGATACGGTCGGCGAGCAAGGCGTGTATCTGTCGGAGGATCTGTCGTTCTGTCGGCGCGTGCGGCAGGTGGGACTTTCGGTGTGGGCGCTCGTCGATGAAAAGATCGTGCATCACGGCACGTCGGCCATCTCGGGCACGTATCTGCGCGCGCTGGAGCGGCGTGGGCGTGATTGATTGAACCTGTTAGCGCCGAAAGCGGCGCTACAAAGCAAAAACCCCCGCAGCGGTTAAGCATGCAGGGGTTTTCAGAATTTGGCGGAGAGGGTGGGATTCGAACCCACGGTACGGGGAAACCGTACGCCTGATTTCGAGTCAGGTACATTCGACCACTCTGCCACCTCTCCGGGGTACTGCTTTTTTACTGCGTTTTTTACTGCTTCTCAGGTCTTGGTCGGCGACCAGAGAAGCGAAGATTATAGAACATAATTTGAATCCTGCAAGCCCTTTTACGAAAAAAATTTCGGGGCGATGCAGGATTCATGTGCCGATCAGACGTCCAGCGACAGACGCGAGACACCGCCCATGTACGGACGCAGCGCTTCCGGCACGGTGACCGAGCCATCGGCTTCCTGATAGTTCTCCAGCACCGCGACCAGCGTGCGGCCCACCGCGAGGCCCGAACCATTGAGCGTGTGCACGAGTTCCGGCTTGCCCTGCGCGTTGCGATAGCGCGCCTGCATGCGGCGCGCCTGGAACGCTTCCGTGTTCGAGCAGCTCGAAATTTCGCGATACGTGTTCTGCGCCGGCAGCCAGACTTCGAGGTCGTACGTCTTGGTCGCCGAGAAACCCATGTCGCCCGTGCACAGCGTGATCACGCGATACGGCAGGCCAAGCTTCTGCAGGATGGTTTCCGCGTGCACGACCATCTGCTCCAGCGCGTCATACGACGTTTCCGGCGCGACGATCTGGACCATTTCGACCTTGTCGAACTGATGCTGACGGATCATGCCGCGCGTGTCGCGGCCATACGAGCCGGCTTCCGAGCGGAAGCACGGCGAATGCGCGGTCAGCTTGATCGGCAGCGCGCTGCCTTCGACGATGCTCTCGCGCACCGTATTCGTGAGCGAAATCTCCGACGTGGAGATCAGATACTGCGTGACGGTGTTTTCCGCGCCGCCCTTTTCCACGCGGAACATGTCGTCCGCGAACTTCGGAAGCTGACCCGTGCCGTACAGGATTTCCGGATTGACAATGTAGGGCGTGTAGGTTTCCGTGTAGCCGTGCTGCGTCGTGTGCGTGTCGATCATGAACTGCGCAAGCGCGCGGTGCAGACGCGCGATCTGGCCGCGCAGCATCGTGAAGCGCGCGCCCGAGAGCTTCGCGCCCGTTTCGAAGTCGAGACCGAGCGGCGTGCCGACGTCGACGTGATCCTTCACCTCGAAGTCGAACGCGCGCGGCGCGCCCCAGCGGCGCACTTCCACGTTGCCGCTTTCGTCGCGGCCCACGGGCACGCTCTCGTGCGGCAGGTTCGGCACGCCGAGCAGCAGATCCGAGAGCTTCGACTGGATCTCGTCGAGCTTGACCTGCGACGCCTTCATCTCGTCGCCGATGCCGCCCACTTCGGCCATCACGGCCGAGGTGTCCTCGCCGCGGCCCTTCATCGCGCCGATCTGCTTCGACAGGCTGTTGCGGCGCGCCTGCATTTCTTCGGTGCGGGTCTGAATGGCACGGCGTTCCGCTTCGAGCGCGGAAAAGGCCGCGACGTCGAGGGTGTAGCCGCGGTCGGCGAGGCGCTTCGCGACGCCGTCGAGGTCTTTGCGCAGCAGCTGGATGTCGAGCATGGGATTGTGAGACGCAGTTTCGTTGTGTGAAGTGTCGATTTTAGCGCACCGGCGGCGGCAATCCGCGCGGCGCGGTGCGCGAGGCTTGCGCCGGTCTGTCGGCCCGGGCCTCAGCCCTTGCGTTTGCGCTCGCGGATTTCGTCGCGATGCGCCTCGCGCCATTGCGCGTCGAGGTCGGCGAGGCGCGCGAGCTTTTCGCCGATCTTGCCTTCGAGCCCGCGCGGCGTCGGCTGATACCAGCGCGGTTCGCGCATGCCGTCGGGCAGATAGGTCTCGCCGGCCGCGTAGGCGTCGGGCTCGTCGTGCGCGTAACGGTATTCGTGGCCGTAGCCGAGTTCCTTCATCAGCTTGGTCGGCGCGTTGCGCAGATGCACGGGCACCGCGCGCGACTGATCCTTGCCGACGAAGCGCCGCGCCTCGTTGTAGGCGTTGTAGCCCGCATTCGACTTGGGCGCGACCGCCAGATAGATGACGGCCTGCGCGAGCGCGAGTTCGCCCTCGGGCGAGCCGAGGCGCTCGTAGGTTTCGGCGGCGTCGAGCGTCATGCGCGCCGCGCGCGGATCGGCGAGACCGATGTCCTCCCACGCCATGCGCACGATGCGGCGCGCCAGATAACGCGGATCGGCGCCGCCGTCGAGCATGCGGCAGAACCAGTAGAGCGCGCCGTCCGGATTGCTGCCGCGCACCGACTTGTGCAGCGCGCTGATCTGGTCGTAGAACGCGTCGCCGCCCTTGTCGAAACGGCGCAGATTCTCGGCGAGCGCGCTGCCGAGCAGTTCGCCGTCGATTTCGCCCTTCTTCTGCTGGGCCGCCGCGCGCGCGACGATTTCCAGATTATTGAGCAGCTTGCGGCCGTCGCCGTCGGCGGAACCGATCAGCGCGGCCTTCGCTTCGTCCGTGAACGTAAGCCCGCCCAGCTCGGTGGCGGCGCGCGCGAGCAATTCGCCCTGCTCCTCCTCGTCGAGGCTCTTGAGCACGTAGACGGCCGCGCGCGAGAGCAATGCGCTGTTCACCTCGAACGACGGATTCTCCGTGGTCGCGCCCACGAACACGAACAGGCCCGACTCCACATGCGGCAGGAAAGCGTCCTGCTGGCTCTTGTTGAAGCGATGGACCTCGTCGACGAACACCAGCGTCTGATGGCCGTGCGCGCGATGCAGTTGCGCCTGCTCGACGGCCTCGCGGATGTCCTTCACGCCCGAGAGCACGGCCGAGAGCGCGATGAATTCGGCGTGGAACGCGTCGGCCATGAGGCGCGCGAGCGTGGTCTTGCCGACGCCCGGCGGCCCCCAGAGGATCATCGAGTGCGCTTCGCCCGACTCGAACGCCACGCGCAGCGGCTTGTTCGGTCCGAGCAGATGCTTCTGGCCGATGACCTCGTCGATGGTGCGCGGACGCAGTCGTTCGGCGAGGGGGACGTTGGCACGGGTTTCTTCAAACATGACGTTTTCGCGATAATGTCGGCTAAGTGACGCCGCGGCGAGGTTGCAATTGAGCGTGCAATGCGTGCTGCACGGCCTGCGCGCTGTTCGCGCCCTCAAACCGCGCCGCCGCGCCAGCCCTGCATTATGACAGCCGGCGCCGCCGCGCGAGGCACGGCCGGGCCAGTGGCGCGCGGCAAAGGTCGCCGTGAAACCGGGCCGGACAAAGCGCCAGAAGAGACACACGCGAGACACAGGCGAGACACACCACGCGCACGACGCGTCAGCCAGACAGCCGCGCCGCGCGTTGAAAAGCCAGCGCGCGCCGCCTGCCGGCCAGCACGACACCAGACATACGACACAGAGGACACGCTTTCCCATGACTCAAGACCCGCAAGCCGGCGCCGACGCCGGCTCGACCTACGCGCCCAACGTGCCCGTGCCCGACGCGCGCCGCCAGTTCCGCACCGGCGACGCCTTCGCGCTGTGGTTCTCGCTCGGCATCGGCCTGCTGGTCGCGCAGGCGGGCGCCCTGCTCGTGCCCGGCCTCTCGCTGCCGCACGCGCTGCTCGCCATCGGCATCGGCAGCGTGATCGGCGTGGTGCTGCTCGCGCTCGCGGGCGTGATCGGCACCGACACCGGCCTCGCGGCCATGTCCTCGCTGCGCCCGACGCTCGGCATTCGCGGCGCGTCGATTCCGGCCGTCATCAACATGGTGCAGCTCGTGGGCTGGGGCTCGTTCGAGATCATCGTGATGCGCGATTCCGCCGACGCGCTCGCCAAACAGGCCTTCGGCCTCTCGATGCCGCTCGTCTGGACCGTGATCTTCGGTCTGCTGGCGACGCTGCTCGCAATCAGCGGTCCGCTCTCGTTCGTGCGCCGCTTCCTGCGCACGTGGGGCATCTGGCTGCTGCTCGCGGGCGCGGCGTGGCTCACGTGGAGCCTGCTCGCCCAGCACGACATCCACGCGCTGATGCAGCGTCCCGGCACGGGCGAGATGCCGTTCGGCAGCGCGATCGACCTCGTGGTGGCGATGCCGCTTTCGTGGCTGCCGCTGATCGCCGACTACACGCGTTTCGGCCGCAAGGCGGGTGAAACCTTCCGTGGCACGCTGTTCGGCTATGGCATCGCGAACCTGTGGTTCTACGCGCTCGGCGCGATCTATGGCCTCGCGGCGGGCGGCGGCGACGCGCTGCTGACCACGGCGCTCGCGCAGGCGGGCGGCGGTCTCGCGCTGCTGCTGGTGCTGATCGACGAAATCGACAACGCCTTCGCCGACATCCACTCGGCGGCCGTCTCGACCGGCACGTTCTGGACGCGCGGCAGCGTGCCCTGGCTGTCGGCGGCGTTCGGCGCGATCTGCACGCTGATCGGCCTCGTGGTGCCGATGGCGAAGTACGAGAACTTCCTGCTGTTCATCGGCTCGGTGTTCGCGCCGCTGTTCGGCGTGGTGCTCGCCGATCACTTCATCGTGCGCCGCCGCCGCATCGACGCCAACGCGCTCGCCGATCTGAACGGCACGTATGGCTATTCGGGCGGCTGGCACGTGAGCGCGTTCATTGCGTGGGCGCTCGGCATCGGCGCGTATCACGCGCTCAATCAATGGCTGCCAAACCTGGGCGCGACGCTGCCCGCGCTCGTCGTGGGCGCGCTGTGCTATCTCGTGCTCGCGGGACGCCGACGCGCGGCTTACGCATAACGCCCGGCCCAACGCCCGCGCCATAAAAAAACGCCACGCTTCGCAGCGTGGCGTTTTTGTCTTCAGCCCTTGAAAAGCGGCTTATTCGCAGTGGCCGCAGCCGCCGTGCGAGTGATCATGACCATGCGCGTGACCATGATCGTCGGTCGGCAGATGTTGCGCGGCCTGCGCCGTGATGCCCAGGCGCGACAGCAGCTTGCGGTCGGCTTCCGCCTGCGGGTTGCTCGTCGTCAGCAGTTGATCGCCGTAGAAAATCGAGTTCGCGCCCGCCATGAAGCACAGCGCCTGAAGCGCGTCGTCCATCTGCTCGCGGCCCGCCGAGAGACGCACCATCGCCGTCGGCATGGTGATGCGCGCGATTGCGATCGTGCGCACGAATTCGAACGGATCGATCGGCTCGGTGCCTTCGAGCGGCGTGCCCGTCACCTGCACCAGATTGTTGATGGGCACCGACTCCGGATACGGCTCCATGTTCGCGAGCTGCGCGATCAGACCCGCGCGTTCGCGGCGCGATTCGCCCATGCCGACGATGCCGCCGCAACACACGTTGATACCCGCGTCGCGCACGCGTTCGAGCGTCTCCAGACGGTCCTCGTAGGTGCGCGTCGAGATGATCTTGCCGTAGTACTCCGGCGAGGTGTCGAGGTTGTGGTTGTAGTAGTCGAGGCCCGCGTCGGCGAGCGCCTTCGCCTGGTGATCTTCGAGCATGCCGAGCGTCACGCAGGTTTCGAGGCCCATCGCCTTCACGCCGCGAATCATGTCCTTGATCGGCTCGAGATGGCGGTCCTTCGGATTGCGCCACGCCGCGCCCATGCAGAAGCGCGTCGCGCCGTTCGACTTGGCCACGCGTGCGGCGTCGAGCACGGCGTCGACGGCCATCAGCTTGCCGGCTTCGAGTTCGGTTTCGTAATGCGACGACTGCGGGCAGTACGCGCAATCTTCCTCGCAGCCGCCGGTCTTGATCGACAGCAGCGTGGAAAGCTGCACGGCGTTCGCGTCGAAATGCTCGCGGTGCACTTGCTGCGCGCGGAACATCAGGTCGTTGAAGGGCAGCTCGTAGAGCGCCGCGACGTCGGCGACCTTCCAGCGCGCGGCGGCTTCGGCGGCGGCGTGGGCCCTCGGCGCGGTGGCCTTGAGCGAAGTGATGTCGATGTGGGTTTGCGTCATGATGTCGGCGTCCTTGGTGACGTTTTGACTGTTGTAGCGGGACACGCGCTTATTGCGCGCTCATTGCCGCAGGTTGCGGCGCCAGCGCGGCGAGCTGTGCGAGCAGCGTGTCGATGTTCAGGTGTTCGGCGGCATCGTCGGCGCTCGCGCCGCGCATGTGCGGCACGACGCCCAGCAGCGGCGCGCCGAACTGGGCGGCGAGTCGCGTGCGCAATGCGTCGATGTTTTCTTCGGGGAACGTCATGTTCGGGTCGATGCGGTTGGCGACCCAGCCCGCGAGCTTGAGCCCGCGCGCGGCCACGGCTTCGGCAGTCAGCAGCGCGTGGCTGATGCAGCCGAGCCGCATGCCGACCACGAGCACGACCGGCAGATCCAGCGCGACCGCGAGATCGGCGGTGTCCTGCTCGTCGGTGAGCGGCACGCGAAAGCCGCCCACGCCTTCGACCACGACGGCGTCGGCGCGCGTGCAAGCCTCGCGATGGCTGTCGACGATGCGCGCCATGTCGAGCGTCACGCCTTCGAGCGCGGCGGCGATGTGCGGCGCGGCCGGTTCCTTGAGCAGGAACGGCGTGCGGATCTCCGGCGGCAGCAGCACGCTCGCGGCGGCGTCGAGCTGATCGGCGTCTTCGTTGTGCCAGACGCCGTCGCGCTCATACGCGCCCGCGGCGATCGGCTTGAGCGCCGTGGCGCGCAGGCCCGCGTGCGTGAGACCGCGCAGGATCGCGGCGCTCACGAAGGTCTTGCCGATTTCGGTGTCGGTGCCGGTGACGAAAAGCGAAACGGTCGCGGCGTTCATGCGTGGTGCTCCAGGGCCGCGCGGCTCGCTTGCTCCAGCGCGGTGTTCAAACGATCGAGGTCGGCGTCCGAATGCGCGGCCGACAACGAAATACGCAGACGCGACGTGCCCTCGGGCACGGTCGGCGGACGGATCGCGGGCACCCAGAGGCCGTCGCGTTCGAGTTCCGCCTGCAGCGCGAGCGTGGCGTCGTTCGCGCCGATCACGAGCGGCTGCACGGCCGTCATCGAATCGACGGGCAGCCAGCAGGTCTGCTTGAGCATCGCGCGCGTGCGCCCGATCAGATGATTCAGGTGCGCGCGGCGCGCATCGCCCTCTTCCCCGCCGATGATGCGCAGGCTCGCGGACACCGCATGCGCCACCGACGGCGACGACGCCGTCGTGAAGATATACGGACGCGCGCGCTGCACGAGCCATTCGATCACGGTGGCGTGCGCGCAGACGAACGCGCCCGACACGCCCGCGGCCTTGCCGAGCGTGCCGACCATCACGAGTTGCGGCGAGCGCAGCGCGGCTTCGGCGATCGCGCCGCGGCCTTGCGGACCGAGCACGCCGAAACCATGCGCGTCGTCGACCACGAGCCAGGCGTCGTGCCGTTCCGCGAGTTCGACCAGACGCGCGAGCGGCGCGACGTCGCCGTCCATGCTGAACACGGTGTCGCTCACGATCAGCTTCACGTTCGCGTCGGAGGCGTCGAGCATCGCGCCCAGCGCGTCGGTGTCGTTGTGCGGATAGATCTGGATCTCGGCGCGCGACAGGCGTGCGCCGTCGATCAGCGAGGCGTGGTTGAGCGCGTCGGAAAAGATCGTCGTGCCGCGGCCCGCGAGCGCGGTCAGCACGCCGAGATTCGCCATATAGCCGGTGCTGAAGTACAGCGCGCGCGGCGCGTCGACGAAACCGCCCACGAACGCGGCGAGATCGTCTTCGAGCTGCGCGTGCGCGCGCGAGTGGCCGCCGAGCAGATGCGAGCCGCCGCTGCCCGCGCCGTAGCGCTGCGCGCCTTCGGCCAGCGCGGCGACGAGTTGCGGATGCGCGGCGAGGCCCAGATAGTCGTTGCTCGCGAAGCCGATGGTCTCGCGGCCGTCGACCGTCATGTGCGCGTCGCACGGCGTGTCGATGGTGCGGCGGCGGCGGCGCAGGCCGCGCGCGTCGAGTTCGCGCAGGCCCTGTTCGAGCGTGTCGAGAAGCGGCATTACAGATCCTCCGCGACGGTCGCGTCGAACGTTTCGCGCGTGCGTTCGGCGAGATGCGCCTGCGTCTGCGCGTCGAGAATATACGGCGGCATCACGTAGACCGTGGTGCCGATCGGGCGCAGCAGCAGTTCGCGCTGCAACGCGTGCTCGAAGAAGCGGCGCGAGAAGGTGCGCGCGCGCGCGGGATCGTCGAGCTTCACGTCGAACGCGAGAATCGTGCCGCACTGACGCATATCGCGCACGAGCGGATGCGCTTCGAGCGGCGCGAACGCGTCGCGCAGTTGCTGCGATTTCTGCGCGTTCGTGGCGAGCACGTTGTCGCGCTCGAACAGATCGAGCGTCGCGAGCGCGGCGCGGCACGCGAGCGGATTGCCCGTGTACGAATGCGAATGCAGGAAGCCGCGCGTGGTGTCGTCGTCGTAGAAAGCGCCGTAGATCTCGTCGCGCGACAGCACGATCGAAAGCGGCAGATAACCGCCGCTGATGCCCTTCGAGAGCGTCAGCAGATCGGGCCAGATGCCCGCCTGTTCGCATGCGAAGAACGTGCCGGTGCGCCCGCACCCGACGGCGATTTCATCGGCGATCAGATGCACGTCGAAGCGGTCGCAGAGCGCGCGCAGGCCTTGCAGATAGAGCGGATCGTGCATCGCCATGCCGGCCGCGCACTGCACGAGCGGCTCGACGATCAGCGCGGCGATGCGGCCTTCGCGCTCGGCGAACAGGCGCTCGACGTCGGCGAGCGCGCGGCGCGCGATATCGGCAGCGCTCTCGCCTTCGCGGGCCGTGCGCGCGTCCGGCGACGCCACCACGTGCGCGTGTGTCAGCAGCGGATCGTAAGCATCCCTGAAGAGTTTCACATCGGTCACGCCGAGCGCGCCGATCGTCTCGCCGTGATAGCTGTTGGCGAGGCAGACGAATTCGCGCTTGTCGATCGAGCCCCGATTGCGCCACGCGTGGAAGCTCATTTTCAGCGCGATCTCGACCGCCGACGCGCCATCCGAGGCGAAGAACGCATGGCCGAGCGCGCCGCCCGTGAGCGCGCTCAGGCGCTCGGCGAGTTCGACCGCCGGTTCGTGCGTGCAGCCCGCGAGCATCACGTGCTCAAGCGTATCCAGCTGCGCTTTGAGCGCGGCGTTGATGTCCGGATTGGCGTGGCCGAACAGGTTGACCCACCACGAACTGATGGCGTCGAGGTAGCGGCGGCCTTCGTGGTCGTAGAGCCACGGGCCTTCGCCACGCGAGACGGCGACGAGCGGCAGGCGCTCGTGGTGCTTCATCTGGGTGCACGGATGCCAGACGGCGCGCAGACTGCGCGCGATCCACGCATCGTTGGCAGTGCCTTGATGGAATGGGGTTGCGGAATTCAAGTACGGCTCCAGGGTACGACAGCGGGACCGAGATTAGCGCGTTCGCCCGCGCAATGCACTACCCCTCAAAACCCCGCCAGGCAAGGCTTCTAGCGGGGTTCGACGCGGTTCGCGACATCTGCGGCGGGATCGTTCTAAAAGCCCGTAAATGACCGTAGATGACGACGGCAAAGTCATGCGCGCTTATGCAAAAAAATCCGGGCGCGCGCGAGCGCAGTCGCGCGCTCCAACCAGGCGAAAGCGGAATTTTTTAGGGCGGCATCGAAAGAGGCGGCATTGAGGTCCGCCAGCGCCAGAAAAAAACGGGCGGCCTCGCGGGCCGCCCGATCCGGAACACACTGCAAACTGGGGAATTGCCCGCGCGGGCTAATTGAGCGCGACGTGCAGCTCAGCGGCTCGCGAGCGAGTGCGACGACTCGGCGGCGTTGTCCGTGGCGTTGGCGGCGACGGCATGCGCGTCGCCGCTGTCGTTTTGCGCCGTGGCGGCGGTGTCGTTCGCCCACACCACGTTGCCGTTGACCGCGTAGAGGCGGCACGGATCGCTGCTGTGCTGCTGGCAGTTCGCGACGGCGACGGCCATCGGATTGTCGCCGCCTTCGGCCCACGACCACGCGCCCGAGTCGGACACCGCGAACGCGCGGCTCGGATACTGCTTGAGGAAGTTGCGATAGCCGTCGCGGCCGGCCTGATCGAGGAACGGCACCGCGCCCACCGCGTCGATCGACGCATAGCCGCTCGCCTGCGGCGCGGCGGCCGTCGCCACGCGATACTGCACGGACGTGGGCATGCCCTGCTCGGCGAGGAAGGATTCGACCTTCGGCCACCAGACCTGCACGCCGTCGCGGTCGCCCACGAGGCGGTGCGCGTCGTTCTTGTACGCGCCGAAATCGATCAGCTTCGCGCTCGCCACGCTGCCGTTCTCGCTCGCCTGCGCCGTGCGGAAGGCCGCGAACATCTTCGTGACGAGGTCGGGCGACCACACGGAGTCGTTGTCGCCGTAGAGCCAGAGCGAGGCCACGCGGGCCTTGCCGCCGTAGTCGCCGAACGCCTGGGTCAGGTTGCCCTGCCAGCCGGTGCACGCGTCCTGGCGCAGACCGCCCGAGAAGTTGATGAGCGCGCGCACGCCTTTCGCGGCTTCGGTGCCGTAAGCCATGGTGGCGAGGCCGCCGTGCGAGGTGCCCGCGACCACGATATGGTTCGCGTCGACGAAAGGCTGCTTCGACATGTAATCGACCGCCGTGGCGACGTCCGACGCCTGGCCCATGCCGTTGCTCGCGACGTCGCAGCCGTCCTGTTCGTAGGTGCCGCCCGAACCGGCGAAGCCGCGGCGGTTCGGCGCGACGACCACGTAGCCGCGACGCACGAATTCGCGCGCGAACGACATCGGATCGCTGCGCGCCTGCAGACGCGGATCGCCTTGAATCTTGCCGTGATTGAACACCACCATCGGGAACGGGCCGGGACCTTCCGGGCGATACACGGTGGTTTCGAGCGTCACGCCGGGCTCGTCGACGACGGGGATCTGGATGATCTGCGCGTTCATGTCGGCGTGGACGACGGGGAGATACGCGTCGTCGAGCGCGAGGCGCGCCACTTTGGCGTTGCCGAGCGGGCCGCCCGCATTGGCGTGCTGAGCGGTCGTGGACGAGGATGAGGGCGTGGCAGAGAGCGCCGATGTCGCATCGGCCAGCGAGGCGGCGTGAGCGTTCGACAGCGCGACCGACAGCACGCACGCCGTGCCGGTCACTGCCCATCCGGTAAGAAGCTTCCTGAACGCCATCTGCTGCACCTGCCCGCGAAAATTCCCGCCGTCAATCTGACTACCCGAGCGACTCACCCGCGACCTGCCCGCTTGCGCGAGACACAACAGGACACCGCTGCGCGTGGCCGGAGCCTTAAGCGCGTTCGTGACCCGTCGCGGGGAAGAAAACCGATCGGAAAACCTGTGCGGCACCGTTCTGTTGTCGACCAGACCCGCCGCCAGCGTTCGCCCGGGATGCCACGGCGAAGCGTCGAAAAAGTGCTTTTTCAACATTCGCTTACGTGGCGGACGAACACCGTGATTGCATCCTCGCACGACAAATAATTGTTGTGCAATTCAGTAGTAACCCGGCATAAGGCATGCCAGCGGCGCGCAAGCCTTGCTGCGCGGCGGCTGCGGGAATTTCGGCCGGTTTGCGGCGCGATGGAATAAAAAAATTTCGGGAAATTTCGCGTCGCGCGGCGCCAACAATCGCGTCGTTTTTACGTAAGTGCCTGTTTGCAAACGCGATATTTCAGGCGCTATGGCGCCGTCCTTGCTTGTCGGCGGATGCGCGGGCTGTCAGCGCCGGTCAGCGGAATTCATGCCTCGGAGACGTCGCCGTCGACGTAGCGCCAACGGCCGTCCTCGCCGCGCGTGAAACGGCTCAGTTCATGCAGACGATGGCCGCGTCCGCCGCTCTTGTAGCGCGCGACGAATTCGACGCGCGCGTGCGTCTCGTCGACGGTCTCGTGACGTTTGATCGCCAGGCCAAGCCAGCGCGGCGCGTCGGGCGCCTCGGGCGCATCGGCGTTGGCGTCGAGATCGGCGGGACAGGTCGCCGGGTCCCAGCTCGCGCGCAGCCACGCGGTATCGCCGAGCACGTAGGCCGTGTAGCGCGAGCGCATCAGTTCGAGCGCCGTGGCGGGCAACTCGCCGCCGTCGATGAAGCGGCCGCAGCAGGCCGCGTAGCGCGGCGGCTTCGCGCCTGCCTTGAGGTTCGGCGCGGCACCGCCGCAAGGACAGTCGAGCGGGCGCGCGGCGCGCGGGGAATCAGCGGTCATCGGGAAACATCCGTGGACGAAAACGAAAACAAAAACGCACCAAAGCAAAAGGCCGCTTCGCGCGGGCAAAGCGGCCTTTCGCATTTTTACCTGAACGGCGCGCCGCTCACCAGCATTCGCTGGCACGCACCGGCACTCGCCCGCACTTACCAGTCGAGCTCGGTGCCGTCGTACTGGAAGAAGCGTCCGTTGAAGACATCGCGCGCGGCGGCCGCTTCGGCCACCACTTCGCGCATGCCGGCCACGCTCGCGGCGGCGTCGATGGCTGCCTGCGCGCCGCCCATGTCCGTGCGCACCCAGCCCGGATGCAGTGCGACGCAGGTGGCGCGGCGCGTCTGCAGCGAGGTGATCTTCAGGACGTCGTTGAGCGCCGCTTTGCTCGCGCGATAGAGCCAGCCGGTCGTGCCGGTCGTCTGCGCGATGCTGCCCATGCGGCTCGACAGCACGCCGAGCACGCCATGCGCCGCATCGACGAGCGGCAGCAGGATCGGGATCAGTTGCATCGGCCCGCGCACGTTGGTGTTCATCACGTATTCGAAATCTTCGGCGGTGATCGCTTCCACGCCTTCGGTGCGCGGACCGTAGACGCCCGAGACGATCAGCGCCACATCGATCCGTTCGCCATCGAGCTTCCAGCCGAGCGCGGCGATGTCCTCGGGCTTCGCGATATCGACCGGATAAGTCTGCGCACCGAGCGCACGCAGGTCCGCGAGCGCGGTTTCGGAACGCGCCGTGGCCAGCACGCGCCAGCCGGCCCTGGCATATTGACGCGCGAATTCGAGACCCAGACCTCGCGACGCACCCACGATCAACGCTGTTTTCATCTCGTCACCTTCTCTCGTGTGCCGCGGCCTTTGCTGAAGCGCCGCGTGCGGGTGATGCCGCGCGCCGCCTCCCTGCGGCGCGCGTTCTGGCGTCAGCCTACAGGAGTTCGACGCCCATTGCCGTGGCTTCGCCCCCGCCGATGCACAGGCTCGCGACACCGCGCGTCTTGCCGCGCGCGCGCAACGCACCGATCAGCGTCACGAGAATGCGCGCGCCCGACGCGCCGATCGGGTGGCCCAGCGCGCACGCGCCGCCGTTCACGTTGACCTTCTCGTGCGGCAGATCGTGCGCCTTCATCGCGGCCATCGTGACCACGGCGAAGGCTTCGTTGATCTCGTAAAGATCGACGTCGGCGGCCTTCCAGCCGGTCTTTTCGAAGAGCTTCGCGATTGCGCCGACGGGCGCCGTGGTGAACTTCGACGGTTCCTGCGCGAAGGTCGTATGGCCGGTGACGCGCGCGAGCGGCGTGACGCCGAGGCGCTTCGCCGTCGACGCGCGCATCATCACGAGCGCGGCCGCGCCATCCGAAATCGACGACGAATTCGCCGCCGTCACGGTACCGGTCTTGCTGAACGCGGGCTTGAGCGTGGGGATCTTGTCGGGATTGGCCTTGAACGGCTGCTCGTCGCGCTCGACGAGCGTCTCGCCCGCGCGCGTGGCCACCTTCACCGGCGCGATTTCCCACGCGAACGCGCCGTCCTCGTTGGCGCGTTTCGCGCGCCTGAGCGACTCGATCGCGAACGCGTCCTGGCTCTCGCGCGAAAAGCCGTGCTCGCCCGCGCATTCCTCGGCGAAGGTGCCCATCAGGCGGCCTTTGTCGTAGGCGTCTTCGAGACCGTCGAGGAACATATGATCGAGCACCTGACCGTGGCCCATGCGCATGCCCGCGCGCGCCTTCGGCAGCAGATACGGCGCGTTGCTCATGCTCTCCATGCCGCCCGCGACGATCACGTCGGCGGAACCCGCCAGCAGCATGTCGTGGGCGAACATCGCCGCGCGCATGCCCGAGCCGCACATCTTGTTGACGGTGGTCGCGCCCGCCGCGAGTGGCAACCCGGCACCGAGCGACGCCTGGCGCGCCGGCGCCTGGCCCTGCCCCGCGGGCAGCACGCAGCCCATCACCACTTCGTCGATCTGCTCGGGCTTGAGGCCCGCGCGTTCGAGCGCGCCCGCAATCGCCGCCGCGCCCAGTTGCGGCGCCGTGAGCGAGGCGAAATCGCCCTGAAATCCGGCCATCGGCGTGCGCGCGGCCGCCACGATCACGACGGGGTCCTGTTGCGTCTCACTCATGTCTGTCTCCTGGGTTGAATGTCTCGATACGCTGATCAAGCGCGATCAGGCCGCGCACGCGGCGGCGCCGCCGCTGCCGGATGCGCATTCGAACAGTTGCGGATAGCGCGCGCGAAACCGAGCGCTCGCTTCGTACGGCAGGCAATCGGGCACCTCGCCCGCGAGCAGGCGCGACTTGCTGTCCTGCCACAGCGCCGGCTCGAAAAAATCGGCGTGATGCTCGAGGAAATAGCGCCGCACGCGCGGGTCGCCGAGCAGGAACGTGCGATACGTCTCCGGAAAAATATCGCGCGGACCGACCGGATACCACGGCTCGTCCGATAGTTCGTCTTCCTCATGACGCGGCGGCGGTACTGCGCGCACGTTGCAGTCGGTCAGATACTCAATCTCGTCGTAGTCGTAGAACACCACGCGGCCGTGACGCGTCACGCCGAAATTCTTGTAGAGCATGTCGCCCGGAAAGATATTCGCGCGGATCAGATCCTTCACCGCGTTGCCGTATTCGCGGATGCCGTGCTCCACGTCCGCGTCGCTGCCGTTCTGCAGCCAGAGATTCAGCGGCACCATGCGCCGCTCGATATACAGATGGCGAATGACGAGCTGGTCGCCCTCGTACTCGATCATCGACGGCGCGAGCGTTTCGAGTTCGCGCAGCAGCGCGTCGTCCAGCCGCGCGAGCGGCAGCGCGACGCTCGAATATTCGAGCGTATCGGCGAGCCGCCCGAGCCGGTCGTGACGCTTCACGAGCTGGTACTTCGCCTCGACCTGCTCGCGCGTGGTTTCCTTCGGCGCGGGAAAGCTGTCCTTGATGACCTTGAACACATACGGATACGAAGGCAGCGTGAACACGATCATCACCATGCCGCGGATGCCGGGCGCGACGATGAAACGGTCGCTCGAATGCCGCAGGTGTTGCAGCAGATCGCGATAGAACAGGTTTTTGCCCTGCTTTTGCAGGCCCAGCGACGTGTAGATCTCGCCCTTGGCCTTGCGCGGCATGATGCTGCGCAGAAACTCCACATAGGCCGACGGCACTTCCATGTCGACGAGAAAATACGAGTGCGCGAAGCTCATCATGATGAGCACGTCGTCGGTACGCAGGAGCGCGGTGTCGAGCGCGAGCCGACCGTCGTCGACATGACGGATCGGCACGACGAACGGCACGAGCGCGTCGCCGTTGATGATGCGCCCGACGATATACGCGGCCTGATTGCGGAAAAACAGCGAGGCCAGCACGTGAATCTGGAAGTTCGCTTTCGGCTCGACGTCGCCGAAGGTTTCGCGCATCGCGCGCATCGTGCATTCGACGTCGCGGCGCAGATCCTCGAACGGCGTGTCGAGCTGAAAATTCGTGACGATGCGTTCGAGCGTGCCGGCGAGGCCGTCTTTCAGCGGGTAGTACGCGCGATACGTGGGCTTGGCGGCGGGTTCGTCGTTCTCGATGTACTCGGTCGAGATCGCGGGGCGCAC
Organism: Paraburkholderia sp. SIMBA_027; assembly: GCF_046535315.1. Lineage (NCBI taxonomy): Bacteria > Pseudomonadati > Pseudomonadota > Betaproteobacteria > Burkholderiales > Burkholderiaceae > Paraburkholderia > Paraburkholderia sp. SIMBA_027. The sequence goes on along the minus strand of NZ_JAWRWY010000005.1, from coordinate 408,035 downwards.
GAAGATGAACGCGTTGTTGAAGTACGAACGATGCAGGATCTTGCAGCACACCGAGTTGAAGAACGTCTCGGCGCATTCGGGTTGCCGGTGCGCCGTGAGCAGGCCGATGTAGTGCAGCTTGATCTGCTCCCAGACATCGTCGTCGATATGTTCGGCGTCGTATTCGTCTTCGATCGTCACCACGCATTCGCGCACGCGCTCGTCGTAGGACGCGATGCGTTCGCGTGCGAGCTGCTGCAAACCCTGCCAGTCGCGCGCCTCGAAACACGCGCGCGCCCGCGCCGCCGCCGCACAGAAGCTGCGGTAGTGCCGATCGAAACCGTCGAGCAGGGTCTGCGCGACGTCGTAACCGATCTGCGACGAGAGCAGCTTGGGAAAATGTCTCATGGCGCGCTCGGTTCGGGGCGGACGATGCGGTCGACGCTCGGGCCGGCGCGGCTTACCGGTTCGCCGCCGCGGCGTTCTTTTCGAGCAGCACGCGCGCCTGCGCCTCGTACTGGGCGAGATCTTCGAGCGTGGCGTCGAGGTCGGCGCGCTGGCGTTCGAGGATCTCGCGATGGCGCACCACCGTGTCGAGAAAAGCCTGAAGCTGCGGGAGCGTGTCGGTCGGCGACTCGTAGAGATCGAGCAGCGCGCGGATTTCGTTGAGCGTGAAGCCGAGGCGCTTGCCGCGCAAGGTCAGCTTCAGGCGCGTGCGGTCGCGTCCGGAAAACACACGCTTGAGCCCGCTCGCGCCTTCGCGGCTGGGCGCCAGCAGGCCCTGGTCCTCGTAGAAACGGATCGCGCGCGGCGTCACGTCGAATTCGCGGGCGAGTTCGGTAATCGTGTAATGGGTCATGACTGGTGGGCGCCTCTGGCCGCCGGCCGGGTGCGTCGGCAAGGCGGCGTGTTCGTCGTTAGAATCGACGTTTACGTTATCGTCAACCTTCAGGTTTCGCAACCTTGCCGCGACGGCGAGAACCGCTCGCGAGCTGCCCGTGACAGACTCGCGCCGGGTCGGAGCGTCGACATTGTTCCGCGTACCGGAACACTCTCCCGGATTCTCTGCACAAATACCGCAATGCGGCGACAATGTGGAACGGACGGCGCTCGCCCGACGCCGCACCGCGCCGACTCGCACACATAAAAGACAGGAGTTGAGACCCCCATGAATGCGCTCGAACACCAGCTCGATTACCCCTTCAAGGACACGCTGCCCGAACCGGGCCACGCCTTCGAGGTCGCGCCCGGCGTGAAGTGGCTGCGCATGCCGCTGCCGTTCGCGCTCGATCACATCAATCTCTGGCTGCTGCGCGACGAGATCGACGGCCAGCAAGGCTGGACCGTGGTCGATTGCGGCATCACCAACGACACCATCAAGGCGCACTGGGAGCAGGTGTTCGAAAGTCAGCTCGACGGCCTGCCGGTGCTGCGCGTGATCGTCACGCACTGCCATCCGGACCATATCGGCCTCGCGCACTGGATCTGCGCGGGCGGCGACAAGGCGCGCTGGGACGTGCGCCTGTGGACCACGCTCGGCGAATACATGAGCGCGTGCGTGCTGGCCTCGGGCAACGGCTCGAACGCGGGCGGCGAAGGCGCGGCGCGCCATTTCGCGCGTCACGGCGTGAAGGACGAAGCGGCGCTCGACCAGTTGCGCAACCGCCGCAGCTATTACGCGAACCTCGTGCCGGCGCTGCCGGCGCAATACCGCCGTCTGCGCGAAGCCGACACCGTGTCGATCGGCGGGCGCGACTGGCGCGTCGTGACGGGCTTTGGCCATTCGCCCGAGCATTGCGCGCTGCTGTGCGAAGAGATCGGCGTGCTGATTTCCGGCGACATGGTGCTGCCGCGCATTTCCACGAATGTGTCCGTGTTCGATATGGAGCCGGAAGGCAATCCGCTCGGTCTCTACCTCGAATCGCTGGGCCGTTACGAGACGATGGCCGAAGACACGCTCGTGCTGCCCTCGCACGGCAAGCCGTTTCGCGGCGTGCGCACGCGCATCGGGCAACTGCGCGAGCATCACGACGCGCGTCTGGCCGAAGTGATGGAAGCCTGCGCGAGCGCGCCGCAAAGCGCGGCCGACATCGTCCCGCTGATGTTCAAGCGCGCACTCGACATCCACCAGATGACGTTCGCGATGGGCGAGGCGCTCGCGCATCTGCATCTGCTGTGGCTCGCGGGCAAGCTCACGCGCAGGACGGGCGAGGACGGCGTGATCCGCTTTTCGGCTTGATCGCGATGTGATCCTCTGCGAACGCGAATAAAAAAGGGCGGCTCATGCGAGCCGCCCTTTTTCGTTGCCATGCGCCTGGTGGCGCGGCAAAACTCAGTTGCCGCCGCCCGTGATCAGGTCGGCGCCCTTCGGACGCACGAACTTGAACGTCGACGCCGGCAGCGACGGGTTCTTCTCGATGTTGGAGAACGTGAGCAGCGTCACGTTGCCGAACACGTCGTGCAGTTCCATCGCTTCGAGATTGCCGTCGCGAAAGCCAATGCCCACGCTCTTGAACTGCGTGTCCTTCGACTTCGGAATCAGCTCCAGCCAGTCGATGCCGTTCTTCACGCCCGCGTCGGAAAGCGTGAAGTTCTTGTCGAGATCGTTGCTGCCGAACAGGATGGCCGCCGGGCTCGCGCCGAGCGCGCCGCCGAGCTTGCGCTCGGTGACCTGGTTCAAGTCCTTGTCGTAGACGTAGAGGTTGTCGCCGTCCGATTGGAGTTGCTGCTGATACGGCTTTTCGTAATTCCAGATGAACTTGCCGGGACGCGAGAACACGAACGTGCCGCTCGACGTCTTGGCGTTGAGCGTGGCCGTGGCGACGGCGTCGCTCGTGCTCTTCGCGTTCGACGGCGCCTTGAGTTCGCGCTGCACGAAGCTGCCGCGCGCGGCGTGAACCTGCGAAACGAATTGCTTGAGCTGGTCGGTGCCGCCCGCGTAGGCGTGCGAGGCCATCGCGAGCGATGCGCCCAGCGCGACGGCGAGCGCGCGACCGGCGCGCGCGAATGTCAAACGAGTCGGTTGTCCTGCGAAAAACTGCATCTATCGTTCTCCAGTAGCGAAATGGATAGCGTGAAGGGCCGGTCGGCCTTTAGTCGGCGTCGCGCGTGGGCGCGAGAATCTCGCGATTGCCGCTCGACGACATCGACGAAACGAGTCCCGACTGCTCCATCTGTTCGAGCAGCCGCGCTGCCCGGTTATAGCCGATGCGCAGATGACGCTGCACGAGCGAGATCGACGCACGCTTGTTCTTGATGACCACCTCGACGGCCTGATCGTAGAGCGGATCGGACTCGTCGCCGGTGCCCGAGGCGGACGCCGAACCTTCGTCGCCCTCGCCCGCCACGCCGCCTTCGAGAATGCCCTCGATATAGTTCGGCTCGCCCTGCTCCTTGAGCTTGTCGACGACGCGATGCACCTCGTCGTCGGCGACGAATGCGCCGTGCACGCGCACCGGCAGGCCCGAGCCCGGCGGCAGATAGAGCATATCGCCCATGCCGAGCAGCGACTCCGCGCCCATCTGGTCGAGAATCGTGCGCGAGTCGATCTTCGACGACACCTGGAAGGCCATCCGCGTGGGCACGTTCGCCTTGATCAGCCCGGTGATGACGTCCACCGAAGGACGCTGCGTGGCGAGAATCAGGTGGATGCCGGCCGCGCGCGCCTTCTGCGCGATCCGCGCGATCAGTTCCTCGACCTTCTTGCCGACCACCATCATCAGGTCCGCGAGTTCGTCGATCACCACGACGATGTGCGGCAGCTTCTGGCACGGTTCCGGGTCGTCCGGCGTGAGGCTGAACGGGTTCGGAATCTTTTCCTCGCGCTTGTTCGCCTCTTCGATCTTGTTGTTGTAGCCCGCGAGATTGCGCACGCCCAGCTTGCTCATGAGCTTGTAGCGGCGCTCCATCTCGGCGACGGTCCAGTTCAGCGCATTGCCGGCCTGGCGCATGTCGGTCACGACCGGACAGAGCAGATGCGGAATGCCTTCGTAGACGCTCATTTCGAGCATCTTCGGATCGATCAGGATCATGCGCACCTGTTCCGCGCTCGCCTTGTAGAGCAGCGAGAGGATCATCGCGTTGATGCCGACCGACTTGCCCGAGCCGGTCGTGCCGGCCACCAGCAAGTGCGGCATCTTGCCGAGATCGGCGCACACCGGCTTGCCGCCGATGTCCTTGCCGAGGCCCATGGTGAGCGCAGAAGGCGCGTCCGCATAGACTGCCGAGCCGAGAATTTCCGACAGGCGCACGGTCTGGCGGCGCGAGTTCGGCAGTTCGAGCGCCATGCAGTTCTTGCCCGGAATCGTTTCGACCACGCGGATCGACACGAGCGAGAGCGAACGCGCGAGATCCTTGGCCAGATTGACGATCTGGCTGCCCTTCACGCCCGTGGCGGGCTCGATCTCGTAACGCGTGACGACGGGGCCCGGATAGGCGGCCACCACGGCCACGTCCACGCCGAAGTCCTTGAGCTTCTTCTCGATCAGGCGCGAGGTGAATTCGAGCGTGTCGTCGGAGATGGTTTCCTGGGTGGCGGGCGCGGCGTCGAGCAGCGAGATCGGCGGCAGCGTGGAGTCGCCCGGCAGATCGGTGAAGAGCGGCACCTGGCGCTCCTTCTCCACGCGCTCCGAGCGCTGCGGCGTGACCACGGGCGGCACGATCGTGACCGGCTCGTGCTCCTCGATCTTGACGCGGCCGCGCTCGACCTTGCCTTCGCGCTTGACGGCGGCAGCCTCGCCGAGCTTGCGGTCGCTGCGTTCCTCGCGGCGCAGCTTGGCGAGCGTGACGGCATTGATCAGCGCCTCGCCGACTTTCTCGGCCACCGAGAGCCACGAGAAACGGAAATACAGTGACAGACCGATGGCCAGCGCGATCAGCATCGCGAGCGTGCCGCCGGTGAAGCCGAGCGCGTTCGAGACCGCGCGGGCGACCGCGCCGCCCACGACGCCGCCGGGCGTCTGCGGCAATTGGACCTTGAGCGACCACATGCGCAGCGCCTCGATGCCGCAGCTCGACAGCATGACGAGCACGAACGCGAAGCCTTCGGCGACCCAGCTGATGTCGCGCGGTTTCTCGTCGTCATCGTCGCGCAGGGTTTCGTGGCGCGTGATGCGGCGGTAGTTCGCCGAAATCAGCCGCCCGAGCAGCACCAGCCACCAGTAGGCGGACAGGCCGAACAGCAGCAGCAGGATGTCCGAGGTGCGCGCGCCGACGCGCCCCGCCCAGTTCGAGATGTGGTCGACCTGGGCGGCGTGGGTCCAGCTCGGATCGTGGCGGCTGTAGCTGATGAGCGCCATCAGCAGGAACACGCCGAGCGCGACCTGCAGGATCCAGCGGATTTCGGTGAAAAGGCGCGACATGCGATGCGGCAATGCCTGCGCCTGCGCGGTAAAAGGTGCTTTGGCCATTGAATCCTGGTGATTCTCGATGCTTTGGCGTACCGGGCGCGCCGACAGGGGCGGCGGCGCGGACGCCGTCGTCCGATCCGGCCTATTGTAAACGCGATGTTTGAGCCCCGGCGGCGCGACGCTGTAAATGAGGGTAACTGACAACGCCGACCCGACGGCCGGCCGCCTCGCCTGGCCCCAAGGCTATCGCGCCGATCAGAAAGCTTCATGAAGCGGCGAACCGCCCCGACCTTTATAATTGCGGGCTGATGCCCAACTTACCTGCGTAAGCCCCGCCGCAACACCGGCGGCCGACCGCAAATCCGGCAGCAGCGCGGCGCCCCGCAACACGCGCCACGCAGCGCCCTCAACGGAATTCGATCATGTCCGCAACCAAACACGCCAAAGTCCTGATTCTCGGTTCCGGCCCCGCCGGCTACACGGCAGCCGTCTACGCCGCGCGCGCGAACCTCTCGCCGCTGCTCGTCACCGGCCTCGCCCAGGGCGGCCAGCTCATGACCACGACCGATGTGGAAAACTGGCCCGCGGACCCGAACGGCGTGCAAGGCCCCGAGCTGATGCAGCGCTTCCTGGAGCACGCGGAGCGCTTCAACACGGAAATCGTGTTCGATCACATCCACACGGCCAAGCTCGACGAAAAGCCCATCCGTCTGATCGGCGACTCGGGCGAGTACACCTGCGACTCGCTGATCATCGCGACCGGCGCGTCGGCGCAATACCTCGGCCTGCCGAGCGAAGAACTGTTCATGGGCCGCGGCGTCTCCGCCTGCGCAACCTGCGACGGCTTCTTCTACCGTAACCAGCACGTCGCCGTGATCGGCGGCGGCAACACGGCCGTCGAAGAAGCGCTGTACCTCTCGGGCATCGCGAAGAAGGTCACCGTGATCCACCGCCGCGACAAGTTCCGCGCCGAGCCGATCCTGATCGACCGCCTGCTGGAAAAGGAAAAGGAAGGCGTCGTCGACATCAAGTGGGACACCGTGCTCGACGAAGTGAAGGGCAACGAAGGCGGCGTGAACGGTCTGCGCATCAAGAACGTGAAGACCGGCGAAACCACCGACCTCGACCTGCAAGGCGTGTTCGTGGCGATCGGCCACAAGCCGAACACCGACATCTTCGAAGGTCAGGTCGAGATGAAGAACGGCTACATCATCACGAACGGCGGCCTGAACGGCAACGCCACCGGCACGAGCGTGGCCGGCGTGTTCGCGGCCGGCGACGTGCAGGATCACGTCTACCGCCAGGCCATCACCAGCGCGGGCACGGGCTGCATGGCCGCGCTCGACGCGCAGCGCTATCTCGAGACCATCAACGAGATCGCCCAGCCGCACGTGATGAGCGCCGAAGCCGACCGCTAAGTTGTCACCAAGGTTGTCCAGCGGCGTCATGTCGCTAAAATAGTGCCCGTCAGCCCGACGGCGCACCCAACGAGGGCCGCGGCCAGTCAGCCGGCGGCCCTTGTTTTTTGTCCCGTTTTTCTGGCGCTCCGCGTGAGCGCCCCGGCGTGCGCCGCTTCGGCCGTGCGTCCGTCGCTTTATCGTTGCCATCGAGCGCCTTTCGCCATGCCCAAGAACGTGCCCCATCCGGGCGAGCCCAAGCGCCCCGCCACGCCCCGTCCCGCCGCCGCGCCCGCGCCCGCGCCGGTGGCGAGCGATGCCTCACCCGACGTCTCCAAGGCGCAGACCGGCTTCGCCGGCCTCGGCAGCCTGCGCGATGCGCTCAAGGTGCAGACGCGCCAGCGCGAGCAGCAACGCGTCGCCGTTCAGGCCGCGCGTGTAGAAGCCGCCGCGGACAGCGATCTCTTCCGCCGCGAGATCGGCCAGATCGCGCCGCTCAAGCAGCCGCCGCGCGCGCAGCCGCGCCGCAGCTCGCCCGTGCCGCTGCCGCTGCAAACCCAGCGCGACGAACAGGCCGTGCTGCACGAAGCCATCTCCGACGAGTTCGACCCCGAAGCCTTTCTCGACACCGACGACACGCTCTACTACCACCGCCCCGGCATCAGCGAGGAAGTGGTGAAGAAGCTGCGCCGCGGCACGTGGATCGTCCAGGCGCAGCTCGACCTGCACGGCATGCGCCGCGAGGAAGCGCGCGAGGCGCTGCAGGCGTTCATCCGCGAAGCCGGCAAGCGCGGGCTGCGCTGCGTGCGCGTGATTCATGGCAAGGGGCTGGGCTCGGCCGGCAAGGAGCCGGTGCTCAAGGGCAAGGTGCGCGCGTGGCTGGTACAGAAGGAAGAAGTGATTGCGTTCTGTCAGGCACGGCCGCACGACGGCGGCGCGGGCGCGGTGCTCGTGCTTTTGCAGCCGCATGGCGCCGGGCACGCGCATCATCATCCGCACGCCGGGTAGCCCGATCGATAGGCGCATGGCGGCGATGCCGCGCCCTACGCCATCCGGCTAGCTGTTGCGCGCGAGCGCGTTTCGTTATGGTCTTCGGTGTGTCCGACCGATCCGCAACGTAACACCACGCCACGCTGCAATGACCGCCAACGGCCTTCACGCCACCTCACGTCAACTCGTCTACGCGCTGCCCATTCTGATGGGCGGCGTGGAATACCTGTTGCGCGTCGCGCTCGGCCAGAGCGACAGCGACGCCTTCTTTCCCAGCTCGCTCGCGGCGGGCGGCATCGCCTTGTTCATCGCGTTGACGGATCTGACGTCGCTATCGGCATCCGAAACCGGCGCGGTGTCCGGCCGCCGCGGCTGGCTCGATCAACGGCTGGCTCAGGCGGGCGTCTGGGCCGCTGTCATCGGCACGGCCGGGTGGCTTTATCTTGTTTTAGCTTCGTTGAGCGAATCGGTAAAAGCCGTCATTCCCTATCATCCATTCTGGTGGGCGATCGCCTACTATGGCGCAGGCGTAGTGCTGAACGAATGGAAAGCGAGAGCCACATGACCGATATTTTCCTGGGATACCTGAGAGAGTTTGGCGCCTTCGACACGTTGATGGCTGCCATCTGGGTCTTCGCGCGCGTCATGGGGCGCATCGCCGACTTCGACAAGGCCATCCGGCTGCGCACGCGGCTGCAGCGCACGCTCGCGAGCGCCGACTCGCCCGCGAACGCCGAACTCGTCACGCTGCTCGCGCAACTCGCCGAACTCGAAGGCGCCTACACGCTTTCCAAGGCCACCGGCCGCAAGCTTCGGCAAATCGCGCAAAGCCATCGCGCTTACACCGCGCGACTCAGCGAAGCACTGCCCAGCACGTTTCATGAAATCGTCGAACGGCCGTTTATCGTGACCAGCTAGCCATCCAAAGAAAAAAGCCTCACGCGCATGCCACGCGTGAGGCTTTGTATCGGCGCTGCGGTAATGCTGTAATCGCAGCGCCCCCGGCCAGCCGTATCGCTTAAGCGATACGCTCTTCCGTCTTCGGGTCGAACAGCACCGCCTTCGAAACGTCGAACAGCAGGTCCATGTTATTGAGCGGCTGCGGATTCGCACCCGGGTGCACGCGGCTCACCACGCGCTTGCCGTTCACCTGCGCGAACACCAGCGTGTCCGGGCCGGTCGGCTCGATCACGTCCACCTTCACGGTGTGGCGTTGCAGTTCGTGACCGTGACCGTCGTGCGAGCTGCGCGCGTCGGTAATACGCTCCGGGCGCAGGCCCAGCACCACTTCCTGGCCAATGTAGCTACGCAGCTTGTTCGCTTCGAACGGCAGGTTCAGCACGTTGCGCGCCACGCCCGTATCGAGTTCGAGGCCCACGCCCGAGCCCTGCTCCACCAGCTTGCCGTTGATGAAGTTCATCGGCGGCGCGCCGATGAAGCCGGCCACGAACAGGTTCGAAGGCGAATCGTAGATGTCCTGCGGCGCGCCGAACTGCTGAACGATGCCGTCCTTCATCACCGCAATGCGGTCGCCGAGCGTCATGGCTTCGATCTGATCGTGCGTCACGTAGACGATCGTCTTGCCCACGCGCTGGTGCAGCAGCTTGATTTCCGAACGCATCTCGATACGCAGCTTGGCGTCGAGGTTCGACAGCGGCTCGTCGAACAGGAACATGATCGGGTCGCGCGCCAGTGCACGGCCCATCGCCACGCGCTGACGCTGGCCGCCCGAGAGCTGGCCCGGCTTGCGGTCGAGCAGATGCTGGATCTGCAGCATGTTCGACACGCGGTCGACGATCTGTGTCTGCTCGGCCTTCGGCACCTTGCGGATGTTCAGGCCGAACGAGATGTTCTCGCGCACCGTCATCGACGGATAGAGCGCGTACGACTGGAACACCATCGCAATGTCGCGATCCTTCGGCGAGAGGTTGTTCACCACCTTGCCGTCCATGCAGATCTCGCCCTTGGTCACGGTTTCGAGACCCGCGATCATGTTGAGCAGCGTCGATTTCCCGCAGCCCGAGCCGCCGACCAGAATCAGGAACTGGCCGTCTTCGATATCGATATTCACGCCCTTGAGGACGGGCACCCCGTTCGGGTAGGTCTTGTAGACGTCGCGAATGGAAAGGCTTGCCATGCTATGAATCCTTTTGATCACTGCGCGCTATCGCGCATGAGACCAGGGCCGGCGCCATCGCGCCCGCCCTGACCGACAGGTTTAACCCTTCACCGCGCCCGCCGTGAGACCGCGCACGAAGTAGCGGCCGGCGATCACGTAGACGAGCAGCGTGGGCAGCGCGGCGATGATCGCACCGGCCATGTCGACGTTGTATTCCTTCACGCCCGTGGAGGTGTTCACGAGATTGTTCAGCGCCACCGTGATCGGCATCGAATCGACGCCCGAGAACACGATACCGAACAGGAAGTCGTTCCAGATCTGCGTGAATTGCCAGATCAGGCACACCATGAAGATCGGCAGCGACAGCGGCATCATGATGCGCGTGAAAATCATGAAGAAACCGGCGCCGTCGATGCGCGCGGCCTTCACGAGTTCGGCCGGCACGCTCACGTAGAAGTTGCGGAAGAACATCGTGGTGAACGCGATGCCGTACACGACGTGCACCAGCACCAGCCCGCCGATCGTGTTCGACAGGCCGAAGAAGCCTTCGAGACGCGCCATCGGCAGCAGGATCGCCTGGAACGGAATGAAGCAGCCGACCAGCAGCATGGTGAACAGCGCGTCGGCGCCGCGAAAGCGCCAGTGCGTGAGCACGTAGCCGTTGAACGCCCCGATGATCGACGAGATCAGCACGGCCGGAATCACCATCTTCACGGAGTTCATGAAGAACGGCTGCATGCCGTCGCAACGCACGCCCGTGCAGGCCTCGCTCCACGCCTTGACCCACGGCGCGAAGGTCGGGCTGGTCGGCAGCGTCAGCATGTTGCCCGTGTGGATCTGGTCGAGCGACTTGAACGACGTCGACAGCATCACGTACAGCGGGAACAGGAAGTACAACGCGAACAGGATCAGCGCCGCGTACACGAACACGCGGCTCAGCTTCATCTTAGGCTGCATTGCGCGTGCTCCTCGATTCCAGATACATCAGCGGCACGAGCACGGCCACGACGGTGGCGAGCATCATCATCGACGAGGCTGCGCCTACGCCGAGTTGCCCGCGGTTGAACGAAAACGTGTACATGAAGATGGCCGGCAGCGACGACGACGTGCCCGGACCGCCCGCGGTCAGCGCGACGACGAGGTCGAACGTCTTGATCGTGATGTGACACAGGATCAGCAGCACCGAGAAGAACACCGGACGCATGCTCGGAATCACGATCCTGCGATAGATCGTGGGCAGCGTCGCGCCATCCACCTGGGCGGCCTTGAAGATTTCGCTGTCGACGCCGCGCAGGCCCGCGAGGAACAGCGCCATGCAAAAGCCCGTCGATTGCCAGACCGCGGCCACGACGATACAGAAGATGGCCTTGTCCGGGTCGTTGAGCCAGTCGAGCTGGAAGCTCGTCCAGCCCCACTGGTGCAGCACCTGCTGCAGACCCATGTCGGGATTGAAGATCCACTGCCATGCCGTGCCCGTCACGATGTACGAGAGCGCCATCGGATAGAGGAACACCGCGCGCAGCGCGCCTTCCTGGCGGATCTGCTGATCGAGCAGGATGGCGAGGAACAGGCCGAGTGCGACGCAGATGGCGATGAACGGAATGCCGAACCACGCGAGGTTCTGCGCCGATGTCCACCAGACGTCGTTGGCGAACAGTTCGCGGTAGCGTTCGAGGCCCGCGAAGTCGTAGCGCGGCATCAGTCGCGAATTCGACAGCGACAGATAGCCGGTGATCAGAATGAAGCCGTAGACGAAAACGATGCTGATCAGAATGCTGGGCGAAAGCACCAGCTTCGGGATCCAGCGGTCTGCGAGCGCCGCCATCGGCGACGCGCGGCGGGTAGCAGGCGTGGCCGCCTTGCCGTTGCCGCTAAGAGAAGCAGTCACTGCGCAACTCCTGTTACGGTGCGAAAGCGCGCGGGCTTTCACACGATGATGGGGTTCGGGCTGAACCGTCATGTCCAGGGTGTGCCACGCGGGCACACCCTGCTTGCTTCAGGACAGCCAGATGCGGCTGTCGTGCGCCTTTACTTCGTCTTCGCAGCCTTCGCGAGCGCTTCCACCGCGCTCTTCGAATCCTGGTTCGAGTTCATGAACTTCGTGACGACGTCGGTGATCGCGCCGGCCGTTGCGTCGGCTTGCGCCATGCCGTGTGCGAGCGACGGCACGTAGCCGCCGGCCTTGATGGCCGTCTGCTCATCCGCGTACGACTGCTTGCCGCAATCGTCGAACTTGCTCATATCCACGCCCAGACGGACCGGAATCGAACCCTTGTACAGGCTGAACTGCTCCTGGAACGCCGGGCTCATGATGGTCTTCGCGAGCGCGAGCTGGCCCGGCGTCGCCGCCTTCTGGCCCTTCTGCTGGAAGAACACGAACGAGTCGACGTTGAAGGTGTAGGCCTTCGAGGTGCCCGGCACCGGTGCGCAGATGTAGTCCGCGCCCGGCTTCTTGTTCGCGTTCGCGAACTCGCCCTTGGCCCAGTCGCCCATGAACTGCATGCCGGCCTTGCCGTTGATGACCATCGCCGTGGCGAGGTTCCAGTCGCGGCCCGTGCGGCCGTTATCCATGTACGACTCGATCTTGCGGACCGTGTCGAACACGCCGACCATCTGCGCCGACGTCAGCGTCTTCTGGTCCAGATCGACGATGGCCTTCTTGTAGAAGTCCGCGCCTTGCGAGAGAACCACGTCTTCCCACAGCGTCAGGTCTTGCCACGGCTGGCCGCCGGCTGCGACCGGCTGGATGCCCGCTGCCTTCAGCTTGTCGGCGACGGCGAAGAATTCCGGCCAGGTCGTCGGAGCCTTGGCGCCGACCTTGTCGAGCGCGGCCTTGTTGATCCACACCCAGTTCACGCGGTGCACCGAGAACGGTGCGGCGACATAGTGGCCGTCCGCGTGCATGATCTTGTCGATCTGCGGCGGCAGGTTGGCCTTCCAGTCACCCGCGACCGAGTCGATCGGGGCGAGCACGCCCTGTTCCGCCCATTCCTGGATCAGCGGGCCCTTGATCTGGGCCGCGCTCGGCGCGTTACCCGAAATCACCTGGGTCTTCAGCGCGGTCATCGCAGCTGCGCCCGCGCCGCCGGCCACCGCGAAGTCCTTCCACGTGTAGCCCTGCTTCTGCATGTCGTCCTTGAGCACGCCGACGGCCTTCGACTCGCCGCCCGACGTCCACCAGTGCAGCACTTCGATCGACTCGGCCGCCTGTGCCGTAGCCACGCCGCCCATCAGACCTGCGGCGCACAGGGCGCCCATGATCGCTCGGAATTTCATTGCTTATCTCCTCCAGACACCTGAACAAAAAACGGTTGGCCCCTGATGTCGCCAGGGTGCGTGTGGTTCAAACAGGCTTAAAACAGGCAAAACACGGGACGGACGGGCGCCGGAGTACCGCGCGCGCGTATTGTCTTTAGATGCGCGCGGGCCGCGGGCCGGTGTCCGGCCGCTGGACGCTCAAGAGATGAGTGGTTCGGATTGCAAAGACTGTCTCCTCTTTTGATTTTCACCGGCCGCGTCGCAGGGTTGGCGTGCGCGGCCAGTCGAGGCGCCGCACGCGTCACGCGGCCGAACATCCCACGGCCAGGCGTCTGTTGCCGCGCCCGGCTCGTACATGGACGAATCCATTGTCCGTTAACATGAGGGACGTTCCGTCCGCCCGCGAAAAACTGCTGTGCAAAACCACCGCAAACGCGCCGCAAACCCACATCGCGCCGCGCTTCCCAGCACTTTTTTCATCGAATGAACGTTACCTCTTGATTTGGATTGTAGTTAAACTACAATTCAGTGTCAAAAAAAATTTTATCGGACTACGGCCGCTCGACGGAGCCCGCCCGGCATGCCGCCGGCGCCCGCTTCACCCTTGTTCCGCGGCCCCCTCTGGACTGTGACGGAGACTATGCAATTCCCTACCGATTCGGGTTTCACGTTCGTGCTCTTCGGCGCCACCGGCGACCTGGCGATGCGCAAGATCCTGCCGGCGCTGTTCGAGGCGCACCGCTCGGGCATGCTCGGCGAGTCGGGCAAGATCGTGGGCGTCGCGCGCCATGAGGACGACCGCGCCCACTACCTTCAGTGGGTCGAGGAACACGTCAAGCCGCACGTCTCGAAGAACGGTCTGGACGAAGCCGCGTGGGCGAGCTTTCTCGAACGCATCGCCTACGTAAAGCTCGACCTCTCGCGCGCCGAAGACTTCACGCATCTGCGCGACGGCATCGCCGCGCTGCCCGGCATCCGCGTGTTCTATCTGGCCACGGGCCCGTCGCTGTTCGTGCCGATCTGCCGCGCGCTCGCCGCCGTGGGCCTGAACGAAAACGCGCGCATCGTGCTGGAAAAGCCGCTCGGTTACGACCTGAAGTCGTCGAATGCGATTAACGACGCGGTCGGCGAAATCTTCGCGGAAGAACAGATCTATCGCATCGACCACTATCTCGGCAAGGAGCCGGTGCAGAACCTGCTCGCGCTGCGTTTCGGCAATGCGCTGTTCGAACCGCTGTGGCGCCGCGAATGGGTCGAGAGCATCCAGATCACGATCGCCGAGGAACTGGGCGTGGAAGCGCGCGGCGACTTCTACGACAACACCGGCGCGCTGCGCGACATGGTGCAGAACCACTTGTTGCAGCTGCTTTCGATCGTTGCGATGGAGCCGCCGCATTCGATGGATTCCGACTCGGTGCGCGACGAAAAGCTGCGCGTGTTGCGCGCGCTCAAGCCCATCGATCCGAACGAGATCCAGAAGATGGCCGTGCGCGGCCAATATCACGCGGGGGTCATCCGCGGCACGCCGGTGCCGGCCTACGCGACCGAAAAAGGCGTGAAGCCCGACAGCCACACGGAAACCTTCGTGGCGCTCAAGGTCGAGATCGAAAACTGGCGCTGGGCGGGCGTGCCCTTCTTCCTGCGCACCGGCAAGCGTCTGGCCGACCGCGTCGCGGAGATCGTCGTGAACTTCCGCCCCGTGCCGCATTCGGCGCTCGGTCCCACGGCGCTGCGCCCCGGTTCGAACCGCCTCGTGATCCGCCTGCAGCCGAACGAAACGATCCGTCTGTACTGCCTCGCCAAGCAGCCCGGCGAAGGCATGAATCTCGCGAGCGTGCATCTGGATCTCGCGTTCGACCAGTTCTTCCGCGAAGGTCAGATGGAGGCGTATCAGCGTTTGCTGCTCGACGTGATCAACGGGCGCCTCGCGCTGTTCGTGCGCCGCGACGAGCAGGAAGCCGCATGGAAATGGGTCGAGCCGATCCTCAACGAGTGGACCGCGTCCACGCGCGCGCCCAAGCCGTACGCGGCGGGCACGTGGGGACCGGCGGCCGCGAGCGCGATGCTGGCGCAGCACGGCACCTGCTGGCTCGAGGAAGAGAATTGAGGCGAGTGAATTGAGGCAAGAGAATCGACGCGCGCGGCGCGGCCTTGCCGGGCCACGCGCAGGCAGGAACGCACAGATGAATGACCCCGCAGACCTACAAAAAAGCAGCCTGGAGGAGAAGTGATCGAGCTTCACGTATTCGACGACCCGCGCGTCCAATCCGACGCGCTGGCGCGAGCCGTGGGCGACGCGCTACATGCGTCGCTCAGCGCTCTGCAAGCGTCGCCCGGCACCGGTGCGCGCCGGGCGACGCTCGCTGTCTCGGGCGGCACGAGTCCGCGTCCGTTTCTCGAGACCCTGTCGACGCATCGCTTCGACTGGTCGCACATCGACGTCACGCTCGTGGACGACCGCTGGGTGCCGGAAACCGATTCGGCCAGTAACGCGCGCCTCGCGCACGAAACCCTGCTGAAGAACGAAGCCGCCAGCGCGCGCTTCCTGCCGCTCGTCGACGTGTCGCAGGATCTCGACGCGCACGTGGCCGCGCTCAACGCCGATCCGCACCGCCTGCTGCCCAACGTCGCCGTGCTCGGCATGGGCGAGGACGGCCACACGGCCTCGATCTTCGCCGACGCGCCCGAGTGGCACGAAGCCATCACCACGGCGCGCCCGTTCGTGGCGGTGCATCCGCAGGCCGCACCGCACGCGCGCATCTCGTGGTCGATGCAGGCGCTGCGCCAGGTGGACCGCCTGTTCCTGCTGATCGCGGGACAGCGCAAACTCGACGTGCTGCAGCAAGCAGCCGCGACAGAACAGAAAAACGCCATTTCGAAACTGGCGAACGACAAGGGAGTGAGACTCGATGTCTACTGGTGCGCCTAACAAATCCGCCCCTGGCGCGGGCCAGCACGCCGACGGAGCGCGGCTGCTCGCCGATATCGGCGGAACCAACGCGCGCTTCGCGCTGGAAACGGCTCCGGGCGAGATCGGCCAGGTGCGCGTCTATCCGTGCGCGCAGTATCCGGGCGTCGCCGAGGTCATCCAGCAATATCTGAAGGACACGAAGATCGGCCGCGTGAATCATGCGGCCATCGCCATCGCGAATCCGGTCGACGGCGACCAGGTGCGCATGACCAATCACGACTGGACCTTCTCGATCGAAGCCACCCGCCGCGCGCTCGGCTTCGACACGCTGCTGGTCGTGAACGACTTCACCGCGCTCGCGATGGCGCTGCCGGGTCTGACCGACGCGCAGCGCGTGCAGGTCGGCGGCGGCCAGCGTCGTCAGAACAGCGTGATTGGCCTGCTCGGTCCGGGCACGGGCCTCGGCGTCTCGGGCCTGATTCCCGCCGACGACCGCTGGATCGCGCTCGGCAGCGAAGGCGGTCACGCGAGCTTTTCGCCGCAGGACGAGCGCGAAGATGTCGTGCTGCAGTTCGCGCGCAAGAAGTGGCCGCACGTGTCGTTCGAACGCGTGTGCGCGGGTCCCGGCATCGAGCTGATCTATCGTGCGCTCGCCGCGCGCGACAAGAAGAAAGTCGCCGCCGAACTCAACACGGCGGACGTCGTCACGCGCGCGCTCGAAGGCGACGAACTCGCGCTCGAAACGGTCGAGTGCTTCTGCGGCATTCTCGGCAGCTTCGCGGGCAACATCGCGATGACGCTGGGCTCGCTCGGCGGCATCTATATCGGCGGCGGCGTGGTGCCGCGTCTGGGCGAGCTGTTCATGCGCTCGTCGTTCCGCCAGCGCTTCGAGGCGAAGGGGCGTTTCGACACCTATCTCGCGAACGTGCCTACTTATGTGATCACGGCGGAATACCCGGCGTTTCTGGGCGTTTCCGCGATTCTCGCCGAGCAGTTGTCGAATCGCGCGGGCGGCGGCTCGTCGGCCGTGTTCGAGCGCATCCGCCAGATGCGCGACGCGCTCACGCCGGCCGAGCGCCGCGTGGCCGATCTCGCGCTGAATCATCCGCGCTCGATCATCAACGATCCGATCGTCGATATCGCGCGCAAGGCCGACGTGAGCCAGCCGACCGTGATCCGCTTCTGCCGCTCGCTGGGCTGCCAGGGTCTGTCCGATTTCAAGCTCAAGCTCGCGACCGGTCTGACCGGCACGATTCCGGTGAGCCACAGCCAGGTGCATCTGGGCGATACGGCGACGGACTTCGGCGCGAAGGTGCTCGACAACACCGTCTCGGCGATCCTGCAACTGCGCGAGCATCTGAATTTCGAGCACGTCGAACAGGCCATTTCACTGCTCAACGGCGCGCGCCGCATCGAGTTTTACGGGCTCGGCAACTCGCACATCGTCGCGCAGGACGCGCACTACAAGTTCTTCCGCTTCGGCATCCCGACCATTGCGTACGGCGATCTGTACATGCAGGCGGCGTCGGCGGCGCTGCTCGGCAAGGGCGACGTGATCGTGGCCGTGTCGAAGTCGGGGCGCGCACCCGAACTGCTGCGCGTGCTCGACGTAGCGATGCAGGCCGGCGCGAAGGTGATCGCGATCACGTCGAGCAATACGCCGCTCGCCAAGCGCGCGACCGTGGCGCTCGAAACCGATCACATCGAGATGCGCGAGTCGCAGCTTTCGATGATCTCGCGCATCCTGCATCTGCTGATGATCGACATTCTCGCGGTGGGCGTGGCGATTCGCCGTGCCTCGCCCGATAACGAAGTCAGCAGCACGGTGGCGCAGGCGCGCGAACACGCGGACGACGATGCGTCGGCGGTGCTCGACTGGCTCAGTCACGGGGCCTCGTCGTCGCCGCGCGAGTAATCGGCGCGGCCGGCGTGAATCGCGCACGCGCGCAGTGACGCGTAACAGTGACGTGCCACAGTGACGGGTAGCGAGCGCGATCGAAACAAAACGGGACGTCCATGGACGTCCCGTTTTGTTTTGCGGCTGTCTTACTTTCGAGCTTTTCGCAGCTTTCCGGCTTTCCACCTCTCCGGCACGCTCACACGCGCCCGGTCCGCAGACGCAGGGGCGGTTAGTTGCGATTGTCCAACCTGATCGGCAACACGATCACTCCGCCGCCACACCCGGCGCAGGATGCGCGTGCCACTTCACGACGAGGCGGCGTCCGACCCACGTCAGCGCGCCGCACACGCCGATCGTGCAACCCATGCCGAACGGCGACACGCCCGGAAACCAGCCGACCACCGCGCTCGCCAGCGCGCCGAGCCCGAGCTGCGCCGCGCCGAACACGGCAGCCGCCGCGCCCGCGTTCTGCGGATAGCGGTACATCAGATCGGTCGCGCAGTTCGCGCCGAGCAAACCCACCACGCTGACCACGAAGAACAGGCCGGTCACGATCGACCACAGCCCGCCCCACCCCGTCACGCACATCAGCGTGACGAAGAACGACGCGACGACGCTCACCATCGACGCGATCGACACCATGCGCAGCGTGCCCATGCGACCGATGAACCGCGTGTTGAGGAAGTTGCCGAGCATGATGCCGAACACGTTCACGCCGAAGAACAGGCCGTAGTGCTGCGGCGAAACGTGGAAGTACTCGATATAGACGAAGGGCGTCGCCGAGATATAGGTGAACATCGACGCGAACGCCATGCCACCGCACAGCATGTGCCCCCAGACGAGCGGATCGCGCAGCAGACGTCCGTATGCCGCGAACGAGCGCAGCACGGCGGCGCTTTCGCGCTTCTCGGGCGGCCAGGTTTCGGGCACGCGCAGCCACGCGGCCACCGCGCAGACCACGCCGAACAGCGTCAGCGCGACGAACACCACGCGCCAGCCGCCGATCAGCAGCAACTGTCCGCCGATGAGCGGCGCGAGCAGCGGCCCGACCGACGTGACGATGGCGACCATCGAAAGCACCTTGGCGGCGTCCGACGGCGCGTGGGCGTCGCGGGCGATCGCGCGCGCCAGCACCGAGGCCGCGCCCGCGCCGAGCGCCTGCAGGAAGCGCACGATGGTCAGCGAGCCGATCGAGAACGAGAGCCAGCACGCGACGCTCGCGAGCGTGAAGAGCGCGATGCCGCCGAGTAGCACGGGGCGGCGGCCGTAGGCGTCGGAGACCGGGCCGTACAGCAGCATGCCGATCGAGAAACCGGCCATGAAACTCGTGAGCGTGGCCGCCGCGGCGGAGGCCGTCACGCCGAACGACTGCGCGATGGCGGGCAGGCTCGGCAGGTACATGTCGGTGGCGAGCGGGCCGCAGGCGGCGAGCGCGCCGAGCAACAGGATCAACCGGCCATCGGGCCGGCTTCGCGTGGAATGGGACATGGGATCTGGCTGAAGCGGACCGCGCGCGTGGGCGCGGTTTCGGTGTCATGGGCCGCGAGGTCCGACGTCGGCGCCGCGGCGGAGCACGCACGGGGCATGCGCTGAACGACGCGAAATCGACGTAAAAAACGGACGAATCAAACAGCGACGGAGCCGAAGCATTGTAACCGAGCCGCCATTCGCGGCCCTTTCCGTGACTTTCGCGCGCCTTTCGTTCGCTTGCCTCGCGCCCGCTTGCTCGCGCTTTTCCGCCGATTGCCGTGCGCGATATCGCGGCCACGCCGCGCGAGCTTGCGCTAAGCTGCGCGCTTTGCGGGCGGCGCGGCGCCTGTCGTTGCCATGACATCGACGCTCGCCACGCCGTCCGCGTCCGCATGCTGTCTTTCTCTCGTCGCCGTCTATGACTGCCTTTCTGCTGATCTGGAGCCCCAAAAAGTGGCCCTGGCCCGAACTGCCCGACTTCGCGAGCCGCGTGCAGGCGGGCGAGGCCGTCGCCGATACCTGGGGCTGCGGCTTCGCGCGCGGCATCCGGCCCGGCGACCGCGTGTTCCTGCACCGCGTCGCGAGCGAGCCGCGCGGACTGTTCGGTTCGGGCTACGTGACGCGCGCGCCCTACGAGGTGCCCGATCCGGCGTACAAGCGCGGTTACCGGCTGTGCATCGACTTCGTCTATGACTGGCTCGTCGATGCCCAAGAGCAGGTGGCGATCGGGCGCGACGCGCTGCGCGTGCATCCGTTTTCCGTGCAGACGTGGGATGCGCAAAGTTCGGGCACGGTCATCAAGCCGGTCGCCGAGGGACCGCTCGAAAAGCGCTGGGCCGAGCTGACCGGCAAACGGCCGATGCCCCCGGCGGCCATCGCGGCGATGCACGCGTATGAGGCCGCACAAGCAGCGACGCAAGCAGCGATGCAATCAGCGACGCAAAAACCGGCGCGCCTGACGGCGGCGAACGAGCGCCGCGCCGAATTGACGCAATCCGCCGCGCCACGCACCCGCTCACGCCAGCCCCGCGCGCCCCGCACCACGCCGCGCCGCACGCCTTCGCGCTAGCGTTCCGCCGCGCGCCAGGCGCTGCCGCGCAGTGCCGCCAAGCCCCGCGCAGTCGCGCCCGCGCCACCCCGGCACCGGTTCTGGCCCCCGGCCCGTTCGGCGCGACTCCGGTACAATTTCGGGAGAACCGCCCCCTCGCCCGCGCCGCGCGTGACGCATGCCACGCCCGCGACGCCGCCGGGGTCCGTCGACGACGCGCGAGACCACCCGGCCGCGCGATCCGCGCTCTACCACTCTCGCAGGTCCAGCACCCATGTCCAACACCACGAACCAGGCTCTCTTCGAACGCGCCCAGCGCACCATTCCGGGCGGCGTGAACTCGCCCGTGCGCGCATTCCGCTCGGTCGGCGGCACGCCGCGCTTCGTCGAGCGCGCACAAGGCGCGTATTTCTGGGATGCCGAAGGCAAGCGCTACATCGACTACATCGGTTCGTGGGGTCCGATGATCGTCGGCCACGTGCATCAGGAAGTGCTCGAAGCCGTGCAGCGCGTGCTCGCCAACGGCTTCTCGTTCGGCGCGCCGACCGAAGCCGAGATCGAGATCGCCGAGGAAATCTGCAAGATCGTGCCGTCGATGGAACAGGTGCGCATGGTGTCGAGCGGCACGGAAGCGACCATGAGCGCGCTGCGTCTCGCACGCGGCTTCACGAAGCGCGACCGCATCGTCAAGTTCGAAGGCTGCTACCACGGCCACGCCGACAGCCTGCTCGTGAAAGCCGGCTCGGGCCTGCTGACGTTCGGCAACCCGACGTCGGCGGGCGTGCCGGTCGATACCGCGAAGCACACCACCGTACTCGAATACAACAACGTCGCCGCGCTCGAAGAAGCGTTCAAGGCGTTCGGCGACGAGATCGCGGCCGTGATCATCGAGCCGGTCGCGGGCAACATGAACCTCGTGAAGGCCACGCCGGAGTTCATCCACACGCTGCGCGCCCTGACGGCGAAGCACGGCAGCGTGCTGATTTTCGACGAAGTGATGTGCGGTTTCCGCGTCGGTCTGCGCGGCGCGCAGGCGCTCTACGGCGTGGAAGCCGACCTCGTCTGTCTGGGCAAGGTCATCGGCGGCGGCATGCCGGCGGCGGCGTTCGGCGGTCGTCGCGAAATCATGGATCACCTCGCGCCCAACGGCACCGTCTACCAGGCGGGCACGCTCTCGGGCAACCCGATCGCCGTCGCGGCGGGCCTGAAGACGCTGCAACTGATTCAGGCGCCCGGCTTCTACGAAGACCTGAGCGCGAAGACCGCGCGTCTCGCGCAAGGTCTCACGCAGGCCGCGCGCGAAGCGAACGTGCCGTTCGTCGCCGATTCCGTGGGCGCCATGTTCGGCCTCTATTTCGCCGAGAAGGTGCCCGGCAGCTTCGCCGAAGTCACGAAGAGCGACGTCGCGCGCTTCAACCGCTTCTTCCATCAGATGCTGGACGCGGGCGTGTACTTCGCGCCGTCGGCGTACGAAGCGGGCTTCGTGTCGAGTGTGCACGACGACGCGATCCTCGACGAAACGATTGCCGCCGCGCGCCGCGCCTTCGCCGCCGAAGCCGCGGCGAAGTAAGCGCCGCGCACGCGCCGACGCATAGGCCGACACACTAGCCGACGCACAAGCGACCACCCAGCCGAAGGCGGGGCGCACGCCCCGCCCGTCCAACCGACCGCCGCCGCGGAGAAAGCACGACGATGTTCTCGCAAGCCGATTTCGTCCACATGGAACGCGCGCTCGCCCTCGCGACGCGCGGCCTTTACACCACCGATCCGAACCCGCGCGTCGGCTGCGTGCTGGTCAAGGACGGCGCGGTGATCGGCGAAGGATTCACGCAGCCCGCCGGTTTCGATCACGCCGAAATCCAGGCGATGAAGGACGCCCGCACGCGCGGCCACGATCTGCGCGGCGCGACCGCCTATGTGACGCTCGAACCGTGCAGTCATTTCGGCCGCACGCCGCCGTGCGCGAATGCGCTGATCGAAGCGAAAGTCGCGCGCGTGATCGCGGCGATGGAAGATCCGAATCCGCTCGTGTCCGGGCGCGGCCTCTCGATCCTGCGCGACGCGGGCATCGACGTGCGCTGCGGCCTGCTCGCGAAGGAAGCGCGCGAGCTGAACATCGGCTTCGTCTCGCGCATGACGCGCAAGCGTCCGTGGGTGCGCATGAAAGTGGCCGCGACGCTCGACGGCCGCACCGGTCTGCCCTCGGGCGAAAGCCAGTGGATCACGGGCGAAGCCGCGCGCGCCGACGGTCACGCCTGGCGCGCGCGCGCCTCGGCCATTCTCACGGGCATCGGCACCGTGAAGGAAGACGATCCGCGCATGACCGTGCGCGCGATCGACACGCCGCGCCAGCCCAAACGCGTGCTGATCGACAGCCGCCTCGACGCCTCGCCGCTCTCGCAGATCTTCGTGGGCGCGCCCACGCTCGTGTTCTGCTCGAAGCTCGACGCCGCCACCGAGGAACGCGCCGACGCGTTGCGCGCGCGCGGCGCGGAAATCGTCGCGCTCGGCAACGAGCACGGCAAGGTCGATCTGCCCGCGATGCTCACGGAACTCGCAGCGCGCGGCGTCAACGAGCTGCACGTGGAAGCGGGCTACAAGCTCAACGGATCGCTGCTGCGCGAAGGTTGCGTCGACGAACTGCTCGTCTATCTCGCGCCCTCGCTGCTCGGCACGCAGTCGCTCGGCATGGCCGATCTGGCCGCGCCCGCCTCGCTCGATGCGCGCACGCGTCTCGCGTTCCATAGCGTCGAGCGCGTCGGCGACGACCTGCGCGTGCTCGCGCGCGTCGTGCAACCCGAAGCCCACGACGAGCACGGCGAACTGGACACGCAGGACGCACAAGAAGGCGACGCATCATGATTCTCCCGAACACCCTGAACGAACAGCTAGAGGACAGCCAGATGTTTACCGGAATCGTCGCGGCCGTGGGCCGTATCGAATCGATCAAGCCGCTCGGCGGCGAAGCCGACGCGGGCGTGCGCCTGCGCGTCGACGCAGGCAGCCTCGGCCTCGACGACGTGCAGCTCGGCGACAGCATCGCCATCCAGGGCGCCTGCATGACCGTCATCGACAAATCGGCGACCACGTTCGACGTCGACGTGTCGCGCGAAAGCCTGAACCGCACCGTCGGTCTCGCCGACACGGGCGAAGTGAATCTGGAAAAGGCGCTGCGCGCGCACGACCGGCTCGGCGGCCACATCGTCTCGGGCCACGTGGATGGCCTCGGCACGGTCACGCGCTTCGCGCCCGTGGGCGAGTCGCACGAGCTGCGCATTCTCGCGCCCGTCGAGATCGGCCGCTACCTCGCCTACAAGGGCTCGGTCACCGTGAACGGCGTGAGCCTGACCGTGAATTCGGTCGACGATCGCGCGGACGGCTGCGAGTTCTCGATCAACCTGATCCCGCACACGGTGGAAGTCACCACGCTCAAGCATCTCGCGGCAGGCACGAAAGTGAATCTGGAGATCGATCTGATCGCGCGCTATGTGGAGCGCATGCTCTCGGCGGGCGTGTCGGCCAAGCCTTCAGCCTGAGGTTGATCGGCTCGCTTCCGGCACATTCGCGCACCACGACGGCGCGCGAATGTGTCGTGAATGCCACGACGAAAGCGCCCGCGCAAATGGGCCAGCAGAAATTCAGTAGCGCTGATAAACTTCATACCTTACTCGCACGTGCCGTCCGGCGCGTTGCGGTTTTCTCACCCGACTTCGAACAAGGAGGCAAAGATGGCAACGATTGAGTCCACTGCCGTGATGCTGCGAGTTCGGGTGATGTCGTCTCGCGCGACCCTCCTGCTTCCCGCACTGCCGTAGTCCGGCGCAATTCGCGCGGCCCGATTCCGCCGCGCCGTTTTTTCCGCGATTCAGCCTGTTTGCGTCCGGCTTTCAAGCCGGCGCGCGAGACGTTTTTCTCCGCGTCATCCGCTGCTCTTCGCGCTGGCTGCTTTGCGCCGCCCTTTTTCGCATTCTCGATGAAGTCTTCGCGCCACCCGGCACGAAGCGCCATCCCATGGCTGACCAAGACAATCAAAAAGTGACCGGCGGACAGACGTTCCGCCACGTGCTCGGCTTCACGTTCCGGCACTGGATGCTCCAGCCGCTGCGCGTGAGCGCCGTCGCGCTGACCGCGCTGCTTGGCGCACTCGCCGACGTGTTCACGCCGCATTACGCGGGCCAGCTCGTCGACGCCCTCGCGCACGACGCCGCGGGCAGCAACGCCGCCGCGTGGCACGGGGCCGTCTTCGCGTTCTGGGCGCTCACCGCACTCGGGCTCGGCGGCACGCTGATGCGCCAGGCCGCGTTCCAGAACATCATCGTCCTCACGCTGAAGATGATGAGCGGCGTCGCCACGCACGCCTTCCATCGCGTGCAGCGCTTCTCGACCGACTGGCACGCGAACAGCTTCGCGGGCTCGACCGTGCGCAAGATCACGCGCGGCATGTGGGCGCTCGACCTGCTCAACGACACGCTGCTCGTCGCGCTGTTTCCGTCGCTCGTGATGCTGGTCGGCTCGACCGCCCTGCTCGCGCTCCAGTGGCACGTGATGGGCCTCGTGGTCGGCCTCGGCTCGGCGATCTATCTGGCGATCACCGTATCGCTCTCGCTGTTCTACGTCGCGCCGTCCGCGCGGCTCGCGAACCAGTGGGACACGAAGATGGGCGGCGCGCTCGCGGATGCGATCTCCTGCAACGCCGTCGTGAAGGCCTTCGGTGCGGAGACGCGCGAAGAGTCGCGGCTCGCGCGCGTGATCGCCAAGTGGGACAGCCGCACGCGCCGCACGTGGCGACGCGGCACTTTCAACGGCGGCGTGCAGGGCGCGCTGCTGGTGGCGATGCAGGCCGCCATTCTCGGCGCGGCGCTGCTGCTGTGGGCGCGCGGCCTCGCGAGCGTCGGCGACATCACGTTCGCGCTCACGCTGTTCTTCCTGCTGAAAGGCTATCTGCGCGACGTCGGCATGCACGTACGCAATCTGCAACGTTCGGTCAACGACATGGAAGAACTCGTGATGCTCGATACGGAGCCGCTCGGCATCGAGGACGCACCCGGCGCACCGCCGATCGTGATCGACCGCGGCGACATCCGCTTCGAGAACATGACGTTCCGCTACGGCGCGCAGAACGCCGCGCTCTATTCGAACCTGACGCTGCGCATCGCGCCGGGCGAGCGTGTGGGCCTCGTCGGCCACTCGGGCTCCGGTAAAACGACGCTGATCAAGCTGATCCAGCGGCTCTACGACGTCTCGGAAGGCCGCATCACGATCGACGATCAGGACATCGCGCGCGTGCAGCAGGCCTCGCTGCGCTCGCAGATCGCCATCGTGCAGCAGGAGCCGGTGCTGTTCCACCGCTCGCTCGCGGAGAACATCGCTTACGCGCGGCCGGGCGCGACGCACGCCGAGATCGTCCACGCCGCGCAGCAGGCGAGCGCGCACGATTTCATCATGGCGCTGCCGAACGGCTATGACACGCTGGTCGGCGAACGCGGCGTGAAGCTGTCGGGCGGCGAGCGTCAGCGCGTGGCGATCGCGCGCGCGTTCCTCGCGAATGCGCCGATCCTGATCTTCGACGAAGCCACGTCGAGCCTCGACAGCGAAAGCGAGCTGCTGATCCAGCAGGCCATGGAGCGGCTGATGGTCGGCCGCACGACCGTGGTGGTCGCGCACCGCCTTTCGACCGTGCGTGCGCTCGACCGGCTGCTGGTGCTGGAGCGCGGCCGCATTGTGGAGGAAGGCACGCACGATGCGCTCGTGCGGCGCGAAAACGGCCTGTATCGCCGGCTGTTCGAGCGCCAGGCGCTCGAACTCACGAAGGGTCTCGCCGACGACGTGTTGCTGCGTTAAGCGTTTGCTCGACGGAGCGCGCCGTGTGTGTCACGGGGTCGCGGAGTCACGGCGCGGCGGCGGCGCGCGCGTGCGGCTGGATGTTCGCGAGAATGTCGGCGAGCGCCTCGCGCGCGCACTCGGTGTCGTAGTGCGCCTGCAGCTCCATCCAGCTGCGCGCGTCGGTGCCGAAATAGACCGCGAGCCGCACGGCCGTGTCGGCCGTGATGGCGCGCTTGCCGAGCACGATCTCGTTGATGCGCCGCGGCGGCACGCCGATAGCCTTGGCCAGCGCATACTGGCTCACGCCGAGCGGCTTGAGCCAGTCCTCGTTG
Source organism: Paraburkholderia sp. SIMBA_027 (assembly GCF_046535315.1). Classification (NCBI taxonomy): domain Bacteria; kingdom Pseudomonadati; phylum Pseudomonadota; class Betaproteobacteria; order Burkholderiales; family Burkholderiaceae; genus Paraburkholderia; species Paraburkholderia sp. SIMBA_027. Next base: position 381,460 of record NZ_JAWRWY010000005.1, on the reverse strand, counting down.
AGAATTTCGCCAGGCGTAGCGAGCGGGACGTCACGCGTCATGTTGATGTTCCTCAGTGATAGTCGACGATGCGGACCTGCGCCGCTTCGCCCTGCGCGAAATCGAAACCGATGCGCCACTGCGCGTTGACGCGAATGCTGTACGACCCCGCCAGGTTGCCGTTGAACGGCTCCAGCCGGTGGCCGGGCGATGCGCGCAAAAACGACAGCGTGGCGGCGGCGTGGACTTGCTGGAGCTTGCGCACGGCCACCGTTTCGATGGCGGCGAAGCGCGGAATCCGGCGCCCGGCGAAAAGCGCTGCGGTGTCCCGACAGGCAAACGATGTAATGGCCATGATAGTAACGCCTCGCGTTAATAACGTCAAACGTTACCATTGTCGCGACGGCGCCACGCTGCGACCAGCTAGCCGTTCGGCCAATGCCTGCGCGAGCCTGATCCAGACGGGGCCGGGCGCCGGCAGCGCCAGCGCAGGCCCGCCCGCACCGCCCGGCGCCCCAAAACCCGTCGCGTCGTCCCCGTTCAGGGCGACGCGCCCGCCCGCGTGGCGTAAAATGTGCGCTTTCCAGCCAGATTCCCAACATGACGCTCTCCTCCACCCTTGAAATCATTGCCGAGCTCAAAGCCGGCAAGATGGTGATCCTCGTCGACGAAGAAGACCGGGAGAACGAGGGCGACCTCGTCATCGCAGCGGAATTCGTCACGCCGGAAGCCATCAACTTCATGGCGAAGTACGGCCGTGGGCTGATTTGTCTTACGCTCACGCAGGAACGCTGCAAGCTGCTCAACCTGCCGCTGATGACCCAACGCAACGGCACGCAATACGGCACGGCGTTCACGGTGAGCATCGAGGCGGCGGAAGGCGTCACCACGGGCATTTCGGCGGCCGACCGCGCGCGCACGATCCGCGCGGCCGTCGCGCACGACGCGAAGGCCGAGCACATCGTGCAGCCGGGCCATGTGTTCCCGATCATGGCCCAGCCGGGCGGCGTGCTCGTGCGCGCCGGCCACACGGAAGCGGGCTGCGACTTTACGGCGCTCGCGGGCCTCACGCCCGCCTCGGTCATCTGCGAAGTGATCAACGACGACGGCACGATGGCGCGCCTGCCCGACCTCATGGAGTTCGCGCAGGAGCACGGCATCAAGATCGGCACCATCGCCGACCTGATCCACTATCGCAGCCGCACGGAATCGATCGTCGAGCGCGTGGCCGAGCGCACCATGCAGACGGCACACGGCGCGTTCCGCGCGATCATGTACGTCGACCAGCCCACGGGCACGCCGCACATCGCGCTGGTGCGCGGCACGCCGAAGCCGGACATTGACACGCCGGTGCGCGTGCACGAGCCGCTGTCGATGCTCGATCTGCTGGAAACGGGCTCGTCCACGCATTCGTGGACGCTCGACGCCGCCATGCGCGAGATCGCCGAGCGCGATCTCGGCGTGATCGTCATGCTCAACTGCGGCGAGAGCAAGGAACATCTGGTCGACGTCTTCAAGGCGTTCGACCAGAAAGAGCGCGCGGAGGCGCTCGCACGCCGGCCGGTGGACTTCAAGACCTACGGCATCGGCGCGCAGATCCTGCGCGAACTCGGCGTGGGACGCATGCAGGTGCTTTCGAAGCCGCGCCGCCTCGGCAGCATGTCGGGCTACGGTCTCGAAGTCACCGGCTTCGTGCCCATGCCGGGCAGCAGCACGGAAGCGCCCTGCCCGCCGGAAACGGCCGACCGCGCCGCGCCATAAGCGCGGCTCGCATCCCTTCACGCGTCACCACGCTCAATCGAACCTACGGATACCACATGGAAATCGGACAATACCAACCGAACCTGGACGGCGACGGACTGCGCATCGGCATCGTCCAGTCGCGCTTCAATGAACCCGTCTGCAACGGCCTCGCCGACGCCTGCATCGAAGAACTCGAACGCCTCGGCGTCACGGGCGAAGACGTGCTGCTCGTCACCGTGCCGGGCGCGCTGGAAATCCCGCTCGCGCTGCAAAAGCTCGCGGAAAGCGGCCAGTTCGACGCCCTGATCGCGCTCGGCGCGGTCGTGCGCGGCGAAACCTACCACTTCGAACTCGTTTCGAACGAAAGCGGCTCGGGCATCTCGCGCATCGCGCTGGACTTCGGCGTGCCGGTCGCGAACGCCGTCCTCACGACGGAAAACGACGAGCAGGCAGTCGCGCGCATGACCGAAAAGGGTCGTGACGCCGCGCGCGTCGCAGTGGAAATGGCGAACCTGACGGTGGCGCTGGAACAACTCGACGGCGGCGACGACGACGAGGACGAGGAAGACGAAGAGGAACAGCAATGAAGAGCGCGCGCCGCCGCTCCCGCGAACTGGCCACGCAGGGGTTGTATCAGTGGCTGCTGTCGGGGGTGCCCTCCGGCGAGATCGACGCGCAATTGCGCGGTTCGCAAGGCTACGACAAGGCCGACCACGAACATCTGGACGCCATCCTGCACGGCGTGATCCGCGAGTCGGAGGAACTCTCCGCTTTCGTCGCGCCGTGTCTGGACCGTCCGATCGAGCAGCTTTCGCCGGTCGAACGCGCGGTGCTGCTCGTGGCGACCTACGAGTTCAAGCATCACGTCGACATCCCCTATCGCGTCGTCATCAACGAAGCGGTCGAGCTCACCAAGACGTTTGGCGGCTCGGACGGCTACAAGTACGTGAACGGCGTGCTGGACAAGGTGGCGGCGCAACTGCGCGCCACCGAAATCCAGTCGGCCCGCAAGTCGTAAAAGTCGTCTCGCGGCGAGGCGTGGCGCGCGCCGCCGGAGTTTCCGGCAGCGCCGCCCGCCACACGCCGCGCTGTCTGCAAGTACTGGAATCACCCGCATGAACACCGTTGCCGAACCGCTGCTGCGGCTTGCCGCGCGCGTCGACGAGATCCAGCCGTTCTACGTCATGGAACTGGCGAAGGAAGCTGCGCAGCTCGAACGCGCCGGACGCGACATCATCCACATGGGTATCGGCGAGCCGGATTTCACGGCGCCCGAGCCTGTCGTCGAAGCGGCCGCGGCCGCGCTGCGCCGCGGCGTCACGCAATACACCAGCGCGCTCGGTCTGCACGCGCTGCGCGAGTCGATCGCCGCGCATTATCAGCACGCGTATGGTCTGAGCGTCGATCCGGCACGGATCGTCGTGACGGCGGGCGCGTCGGCGGCGTTGCTGCTCGCCTGCACGGCGCTCGTCGACCGCGACGACGAAGTGCTGATGCCCGACCCGAGCTATCCGTGCAACCGCCATTTCGTGGCGGCCGCGGAAGGCAAGCCCGTGCTCGTGCCGAGCGGCCCCGACGCGCGCTTCCAGCTGACGGCCGCCGACGTCGAGCGTCTGTGGACCTCGCGCACGCGCGGCGTGCTGCTCGCTTCGCCGTCGAATCCCACCGGCACCTCGATCGAACCCGCCGAACTCGAACGCATCGTGAAAACGGTGCGCGCACGCGGCGGCTTCACGATCGTCGACGAGATCTATCAGGGCCTGAGCTATGACGCGCCGCCCGTCTCCGCCCTCTCTTTCGGCGACGACGTGGTCACGGTCAACAGCTTTTCGAAGTACTTCAACATGACCGGCTGGCGTCTGGGCTGGCTCGTCGTGCCGCCCACGCTGGTCGGCGCGTTCGAGAAACTTGCGCAGAACCTGTTCATCTGCGCCTCGACGCTCGCCCAGCACGCGGCGCTCGCCTGCTTCGAGCCCGACACGCTATCCATCTACGAAGCGCGCCGGCTGGAGTTCAAGCGCCGCCGCGACTTCATCGCGCCTGCGCTGGAATCGCTCGGCTTCACGGTGCCCGTGATGCCGGACGGCGCATTCTACGTCTATGCCGACTGCACGAACGTCAATCATGCGGCCGCCGGCGACAGCGACGCGCTCACGCGCGCGATGCTGCACGACGCGGGAACGGTGATGGTGCCGGGCATGGACTTCGGCGTGGCCGCACCGCGTCAATATGTGCGTCTGTCTTATGCCACCGCGTACGAGCGGCTCGAGGAAGCGGTCGAGCGCCTGCACACGTTCTTCGGGCGCTGATCCGCGAAATCCGTAGACAGAAGATCTGAGCAAAATGTGAGCAGCAATGGAAAAAGGCACCCGAGGGTGCCTTTTTCGTTTTGTCCGGTCTTTCTCTTGCTGGCTGGAGCTTGGTGAAGCCGCCGGAGACTCGGCCTAAGCGCCGAGTTCAGGCTGAGCGTGCTTCTGGGCCGCCGTGGCGCTGGCGTCGTCCTGTTCGGACGAGCCCTTCACCGAGGTCTTTTCGACCATGGCGTGCTCGCCGTCGAGCGTCACGTGCAGACGCTTGTCGCCGTTGATGCTCGCCACCTTTTGCGGCGCAGGCGAGCTGGCCGTGGTGGTGACGGGCGCCTGCGGCGCGTTGATCGGCACGTTGCGGCCACGGGCCACGTCGCGCAGACGCACCCGCTCGGCCATGACCTTGGCGCCATAGCCGCCGTCGTCCTGCGAGGTCGAACCGACGTACAGACGCAGACCACCCGGCAGCGAACCGCCGCGCGCGATGCAGTCCTTCAACACCAGCGCGCCGACCTTGATGTTCGCGAGCGGATCGAGCGCCGCGCTCTGGCCGCCGAAGTACTGGAACTTGTCCGAGTGCACTTTCGACATGACCTGCATCAGGCCCTGCGCGCCCACGCCACTTTCGGCGTAAGGATTGAAGCCCGACTCGATGGCCATGACCGCGAGCAGCAGCAGCGGATCGAGACCCACTTCGTGCCCCGTGTCGAACGCCGCCTTGACGAGTTCGCCGACCGGCTCCTGCGCCACGCGATAGCGGCGCGAGATATAGGTCGCGACGAGCGCCTGTTCGCGCGCCGACACCAGCACGCGGTCGTCGCGTGCGTCGGGCGTGATGCGCTGCGACGGAATCATGCGCGCCAGCGAGCCCACGCTCGGCAGCGAACGCGGATCGAGGCCGTTGAGCGTGACCGCGTCGAGCGTGGCCATGCCGCCGCTCGAGACGCTATTGGTCACGTGCGCGACCGCGCCGTTCGAACCGGCAGGCGAGACGCTCGCGAGCGCCGCGCTGTTTGCGCCGTTATCGGGCACGAGTGCGGTCGGCAGGTTCGCGCCGTCGGCGGACTCGCCTTCTTCATTGGCGGGAGCGCCGGAAGGCGTGAACGACGGCAGCGGATTGCCCTGCAGCAGGCGTGCGGGACCGGCCTGCACGGCAGCGGTGACGAAGGGCATCATGCGCGCGGCCAGCGTGCCGCGCCACGTGGGCAGCAGCCAGATGGCGAGCGCGAGCAGGACGGCGCAACCGCCCACAATGCTAAACAGGTGATGGCTAAGACGCGTGCCACGCCGCAGCAGCGCACGCAGGCCAAGAGCGAGACGCTCGTCGGCGCGCCACCACGATAACCAGGTATTCATCTACAGATCTCCCCATGTTGCATGATCCGGCGACCGAAGTCGGCGCGAGGCCGATGGCCAATCGCAGGATCAAGACGGCGCGCGCCCTGGCTGGTGCGGCAGCGACGTCGGGAAAAACGGCAACAAAGTACGCCGTTGGTGGAGCTCCTCCGGTACAGCGGGCACGCCTTGGGCGCGCATGGGAGCTCTCACGCGAACAGCCGGCGCGAAGGCGCGCCAGCGAGGACAACCAATCTAGACCGTGGGAAGCCGTGCAGGGAGTCGGCTAAACGGCGACGCGTTGCGTCTGAAGGACCGGGACGGTGGTTAAAAATTGCAAGCCCTGCAACCAGTGTGGACGGATTCTAGCAGGGATTTATAGACCGTCAACACTATAGAATGTCAAAGTTATAACTAATTGTAATAATGAACACCGTTCAATTCGTCAAGAACCGCGCGCCACGCGCTTCTCCAGCCAGTTGGCCGATCGGCTGACAGCGTGCGTCAGCTAACACAGGTAAAATCGACAATCGTTTTGCCCCTGCACTCGCCGCGCGCTGCGGCTCCGACCCTATCCTGATGAAATACAAAGACTTGCGCGACTTCGTCGGTCGCCTGGAGACGCTCGGCGAACTGCGCCGCGTACCGCAGGCCGTCTCTCCGGTACTGGAAATGACCGAGCTGTGCGACCGCGTACTGCGCGCCGGCGGCCCCGCCCTGTTATTCGAGAGCCGCGCAACCCATGCGTTCCCCGTTCTGGGCAATCTTTTCGGCACGCCGCGCCGCGTCGCGCTCGGCATGGGCATCGACGCGCCCGAGAGCGCCGGTGACGGCGCCGCGCTGGAGTCGCTGCGCGACGTGGGCCGCCTGCTCTCCGCGCTCAAGGAACCCGAGCCGCCGCGCGGACTGAAAGACGCGGGCAAACTGCTCACGCTCGCCAAGGCCGTCTGGGACATGGCGCCGAAAACCGTGAGCGCGCCGCCCTGCCAGGAAATCGTCTGGGAAGGCAACGACGTCGATCTCGCGAAGCTGCCGATCCAGACCTGCTGGCCCGGCGACGCCGGTCCGCTCATCACGTGGGGCCTGACGGTCACGCGCGGCCCGAACAAGACGCGCCAGAACCTGGGCATCTACCGCCAGCAGCTCATCGGCCGCAACAAGCTGATCATGCGCTGGCTCGCGCATCGCGGCGGCGCGCTCGACTTCCGCGAATTCGCGTTACGCAATCCTGGCAAACCGTATCCCGTGGCCGTCGTGCTCGGCGCCGATCCGGCGACGATCCTCGGCGCGGTCACGCCGGTGCCCGACACGCTCTCCGAATACCAGTTCGCCGGACTGCTGCGCGGCGGCCGCACCGAACTCGCGAAGTGCCTGACGCCTGGCGTCGAGTCGTTGCAGGTGCCCGCGCGCGCGGAAATCGTGCTCGAAGGTTTCATCTATCCGCAGGATGGCGCTCCGGCGCCCGCGCCCGCAGGCGCGCCGCCGCGTCCCTCGAAGAGTGCGAGCGCCGCTTACGAGCACGCGCTCGAAGGGCCCTACGGCGATCACACGGGTTACTACAACGAGCAGGAATGGTTTCCCGTTTTCACGGTCGAGCGCATCACCATGCGCCGCGACGCGATCTATCACTCTACGTATACAGGCAAGCCGCCCGACGAACCCGCCGTGCTCGGCGTCGCGCTCAATGAAGTGTTCGTGCCGCTGCTGCAAAAGCAGTTTCCCGAGATCACCGACTTCTATCTGCCGCCCGAGGGCTGCAGCTATCGCATGGCGATCGTGCAGATAAAGAAGAGCTATCCGGGGCACGCGAAGCGCGTGATGTTCGGCGTGTGGAGCTTCCTGCGGCAGTTCATGTATACGAAGTTCATCGTGATCGTCGACGATGACGTGGATATTCGCGACTGGAAGGAAGTGATCTGGGCGATCACCACGCGCATCGATCCGGCGCGCGATACGGTGCTTGTCGAAAACACGCCGATCGACTATCTCGATTTCGCGTCGCCGATCGCGGGGCTCGGCTCGAAAATGGGCCTCGACGCCACCAATAAATGGCCCGGCGAAACGAACCGCGAGTGGGGCCGCGCAATCGAAATGACGCAGGACGTGAAGACGCGCGTCGATCGTCTTTACGAAGAGCTGGGGCTCGGCGGCGCGTGAAAAACCGCCGGCGATTCACGCGCGACAACGTGTGAATCGCTGCATGATCCGCGCTCGAGCCGCGCTTGCATCATCCGCGAGCCGCACCGCGACTTGCGTGACGTATGCCGCGCACGCGGCATGCATCTATATATAGAGTGCGCGCGCAACGCAGCGCCCGCGCGCCGACCTTGAAACGCGACGCCGACCGACGCCGCGCCTGACGCGCCGCCGCCCCACCCGGCCGCGGCGACTTCAACCCGAGGAGACACGAAGATGAGCCAGTCCGCATCCGAACGCCTGACCCAGCTGAAGGATCCCGCACTCTTCAAGACGCGCGCCTGGATCGACGGCGAATGGAGCGGCGGCGGCGCGACGTTCGCCGTGCTCGATCCCGCCGACAACGGCGAAATCGCGCGCGTGCCCGACTTCGGCGCCGACGAAGCGCGCCGCGCGGTCAACGCCGCGAACGCCGCGCTGCCCGCGTGGCGCGCGAAGACCGGCAAGGAGCGCGCGGCCGTGCTGCGCCGCTGGTTCGACCTCGTCATCGAACACGCCGACGACCTCGCCGCCATCATGACCGCCGAGCAAGGCAAGCCGCTCGCCGAAGCGCGCGGCGAAGTACTGTACGGCGCCTCGTTTCTCGAATGGTTCGCCGAAGAAGCGAAGCGCGTGAACGGCGACGTGCTCGCGAGTCCCGCGAGCGACCGCAAGCTCGTCGTGCTCAAGCAGCCGATCGGCGTATGCGCCTCGATCACGCCCTGGAATTTCCCGATCGCGATGATCACGCGCAAGGTCGCGCCCGCGATCGCGGCGGGCTGCACGATCGTCGTGAAACCGGCCGAGCAGACGCCGCTGTGCGCGCTCGCGCTCGCCGAACTCGCGCAGCGCGCGGGCGTGCCGAAGGGCGTCTTCAATGTGATCACGGCCGACTCGGCGAACTCGATCGAAGTCGGCAAGGCGCTCTGCGAAAGCGATATCGTGCGTCATCTCTCGTTCACGGGATCGACGCCGGTCGGCCGCATTCTCATGCAGCAATGCGCGCCCACGGTGAAGAAAGTCGCGCTCGAACTCGGCGGCCACGCGCCCTTCATCGTGTTCGACGACGCCGATCTGGACGCCGCCGTTCAGGGCGCCGTGATCTCGAAATATCGCAACGCGGGCCAGACCTGCGTCTGCACCAACCGCTTCTACGTGCACGACAAGGTCTACGACGCGTTCGTCGACAAGCTCGCGGACGCTTCGCGCAAGATCAAGGTGGGCAACGGTTTCGAGGCGGGCGTGAGCCAGGGCCCGTTGATCGACGACGACGCCGTGGCCAAGGTCGCGCAGCATATCGACGACGCCACCTCGAAAGGCGCGAAACTCGTCGCCGGCGGCAAGGTCACGGAGGGCCGCTACGTCGAGCCGACCGTGCTCGCCGACGTCACGCGCGACATGCTGATCGCGCGCGAGGAAACCTTCGGCCCGGTCGCCGCCGTGTTCCGCTTCAGCGAGGAAGCCGAGGTCATCGCGCTCGCCAACGACACCGAATTCGGCCTCGCCTCGTACTTCTACAGCCGCGATCTCGGCCGCGTCTGGCGCGTGGCCGAAGCGCTCGAGTACGGCATGGTCGGCATCAACACGGGGCTGATCTCGAACGAAGTCGCGCCGTTCGGCGGCGTGAAGCAATCGGGACTCGGGCGCGAAGGCTCGAAGTACGGCATCGACGAATACGTCGAGCTGAAGTATCTGTGCATGGGCGTTTGAGCACGCGCTTCAAGCACAGGATGAGTACGTAATCTCGCTACGATCCGCCCGGCGTCCACGATGCGCCGGGCGCGCAGTACACCGCGCATCACGTGCGGTCGAACGACAACAACAACGGTTTTATGCCTCATTTTTCCCTGCTTTCCGACGGCTTTTTCCTTTCGCTGTCGCTCTGTCTCGACATCGGTCTCGTCAACGTCGCGATCATCTCGCTTACGCTTTCGCACGGCTTCCGGCCGGGCTTCTGGCTCGGGCTCGGCTCGTGTTTCGGCGATCTGATCTACGCCGCGCTCGCGCTCGCGGGCATGGCGGCGCTGCTGCAATTCGAATCGGTGCGCTGGGTCGTCTGGATCGGCGGCGCGGCCATCTTGCTGATGCTCACGTGGAAGATGGCGCGCGAGGCGCTCAACCCGGCTGCCGCGCCGCCCGTCGAGGGCGAAGCCGATAGCACCGCGCCGCGGCCCGATCCGTGGCGCAGCTTCGCGCGCGGCGTGCTGCTCGCCGTGTCGTCGCCGAGCGCGATTCTGTGGTTCGCGGCCGTGGGCGGCGCGCTGATCGCCAAGTCGGGCGCAACGAGCGGCGCCTCGGCGGCCGTGTTTCTGTCGGGCTTCTTTCTCGGCGGCCTCGGCTGGACGCTGTTTCTCTGCGGCCTCGCGAGCCACGGGCGCAAGCGCGCCGGCACGGGCTTGCTGCGCGCGTGTCACGTACTGTCGGCGCTGCTGTTCGCGTACTTCTCCTACAGCGTGATCGTGCACGGCTATCGCGACCTGATCGTGCCGCACGCGTCGTAGAAGCAACTACGCGCCGACGCAATCAGGCGTCACCAATGCAAACGGCGCAACGCGGCGTGAGCCGGCGTTGCGCCGTTGTGTGGTCAGTAACGACCTGAAAGCGTGCTGGATGGGCGCTTCAGTTGGCCATTTTAGTGTCGATACCAACCGCCGTGGTAGCCACGATAGCCGCGGTAGTATCCGCCGCCGTGATGCCAGTACGGACGGCCATAGTAGCCATATCCAGGATAGCCGCCGACCACCACGGCGGGCGGCGGTGCGTAGACCACCGGCGGCGGTGCGTAGACGACAGGCGGGGGCGGCGGAGCGTACACCGGGGCGGCGTACACCGGATACGCCGGCGCAACAGGAATCCCGATCCCGATGCCCACCGAAACGTGCGCCTGGGCAGCACTGACGAACCCCACACCCAGCGCAGCGGCAACGATAAACGATACGGTCTTTTTCACTTCTCTTCTCCTGGCGGGCGACGAGAGCGTCGCTCCACATGACGGGCACTGCCCACAGAAGAACTGTATCGAAAACGTATTGCGTCAAAGGTAGCCATTTGTTGCAAATTGCAATTGCGGATAAGGAGGTCCTGGTGCGCGATCAAGGTATGAACGCGTATTTCGTCCTAAGAAAGCGCCTTGGCGCGCGGCATTGGGGCTTGCACGCCTTCGGGCGCCGTCGTCCGGTCAGACTTACCTGAATCGACGATCGTGCGCTGCGCGCCCCGGTAATGTTTGATTACAAATTGGCTGGCGACGCTAACGGCTCTCCAACCGCCGATGACTGCCCAAAACGACGATGCCCGGTCCGAAGACCGGGCATCGTCATGCATCGAAAACAGGACGCAACTGGGCGCATGGCGCCGCAGCCGCTCTATCCGACTTTCACGTAGGTGAATTCGCGTGAGACATTCGGCGGAACGTACGCGCCGCTGATCTGCACGCGTGGCGTGAGACGCTTCTTCTGATCCCACCAGCGACGACGCTGATAAGGCGTGAGAAATCGCAGATGCTTTCTGTAAGAGAAGATGCTCATTGTGAACTCCCGAATCGGACAACTGCCAGAACACAGCCAAATTGCGCGACAGCTACAGCTAAACCGGAGTCATTGAAGACAGTGTGCACAGGTTTGCGAACCGTGACCGCAGTGTTGCGAGATAGCCGCAGTCGTTGCACATATCGCCGGGGATCTGTTCGTCGCGTTCACCCCGTGCTGCATCGCGCCGTGCACGCCTGTCCTGACAGCAGGTTGCGTGCCACGTTCGAGTCCAATTCGGGTCTTTCTCTTACGGTGCCGTCGCGCCTTGCCGCTTTGCGGCCTGTCACGCCAATCAGGCTGCGTCGATGCGCCAGTTTTAACCGCCCTTGGCGGATTGTTTCGTACGAAAGCGAACATTGCGTGGCGCGTTACCGTCAGCCCACTGTAGCCGTTTACGCCGAACGTCGTCGGTATCGTGCTCGTAGAACGTAGGAAGCCGGTGCGCGCGGCCTCCGCGCCCGCATACTGACAAACCGTCAGCCGTGGTAATGTGGCAACGGCGCGCAGGTGCCATCCGCCAGGCGCGCGCTTCGGGATTCATCGACGAGAACGCACAATGATCAAAGTCAGCATCCTCTACCCGTTCCGCGAGGGCGGGCGCTTCGACAGCGAGTACTACGCCACGCATCACATGCCGCTCGCGGCACGCCTCTTCGGGGACGCGTGCAAGGGCTGGTCGATCGATATCGGCATCAACGCGGGGCCGCCGGGCACGCCGCCGCCGTATGTCGCGATCGGCCACTTCCTGTTCGAAACGCTGGACGCTTTTTACGAGGTGTTCAAGCAGCACAACAAGACGCTCGTCGACGATATTCCCAACTACTTCGACGGCGGTAATGGCACGATTCTGATCAGCGAAATCAAGGTTTCGGTCTGATCCGCGCGGCGGCCACACGCTCAGCGACCACCCGCTTGCGCCGCCCTTCGTTAATCCTCAAAAGAAGGAAACACCTCCGATGTTCGGCGATATCGCCCGCTTTCTGCTCAATACGATCTTTACGTTGTTCGGCGCCGCGCTGCTGATGCGCGCGTGGCTGCAATTTGTCCGTGTGCCGCCCTACAACCCGGTGACGCACGCGATCCAGCAAGCGACCAACTGGCTCGTCATGCCGCTGCGCCGCGTGATTCCGGGGGTGCGCGGCATCGACTGGGCCAGCATTGTCGCGGCGCTGATCGCCGCTGTCGTCTTCGTGCTGCTGATGGTCTGGCTCGCGGGCATCGATCCGCTCGGCCTACTGCCCACGCTGCTGATCGTCGCGGTGCTCACGCTCGTCAAATGGGCGCTCAACCTGGTGATCTGGGTGACGATTCTGATGGCGCTGCTGTCGTGGCTCAATCCGCGTTCGCCGGCCATGCCGGTGCTGCTGCAGGTCACGGCGCCGTTCCTGAATCCGCTGCGCCGCATCCTGCCGAACTTCGGCGGACTCGACCTTTCGCCGATCCTGCTGTTCGTGATCGTGCAGGTGCTGCTGATGGTGGTCACGCGCGCGGCCGTCTCGCTCACGATGTTCGGGATTTGATCCACGCCGTTCCCGCGGCATCCGCCAGCGGGGTGCAATTGCGCTCCGGGGCGGATTCCGCGTAAAATGGCGCGCTCTGCGGGTGTCGTATAATGGTTATTACCCCAGCTTCCCAAGCTGGAGACGTGGGTTCGATTCCCATCGCCCGCTCCAAGGAATGAGTTCCATAGATGTCTACTGACGTCTATGGACGCCTCTAAGTCCCTGAGATTTCAGGGATTTTCCTGGACAAAGTCTTCCGCTGACGTCCAGAGAAATCCACCTAAAGCCACGCCGAATAAGTACATTTTTGAGTCCATTCAATACGGCGGGCTCGCGCTTCGCATTGATGCTGGCCGAGGCAGGGCCAGACGACAAAAATGTGGGCCTCCAACTCGTTCAATTTTAGGAGTTGGAAAACACATGGCGCTCTCCAATCTGCGCATTCAGCACGCGAAAGCAACGGGCAAGCCCTACACCCTTGGCGACTTCGATGGTCTTTCTCTTTTCGTGTCGGCCAAAGGCTCCAAAGCCTGGCACTTCCGGTACTACTGGGTAGGCAAGCAGATCAGGATTTCATTGGGAACCTATTCCACTGGCCACTGGCCTTTCCGCAGGTGTTTGCCCAAGGTGGCTTCGACTGCGTGCTGGGCAATCCGCCGTGGGAACGCATCAAGTTGCAGGAAGAAGAGTTCTTTGCCACTCGCCACCGCGACGTAGCCGAGGCACGCAACAAAGCAGAACGCGCACGGCGCATCCAATGGCTCAGCGAGGGCATGCTGGCGCGCCACCTCTATCCCGACCTCGCCCACGCGACGCACGAGGACGAAGCCGAGAAGCGCTTGTACGCCGAGTTCATCGCCGCCCGCCGCACGGCGGAGGCTGCCAGCCTCTTCGCCCATGTGGGAGGCGAAGATGGGGGGCGCTACCCGCTAACAGGCGTTGGCGATGTGAATACATACGCGCTGTTTGCAGAAACCATTCTGCATATTCACGCGCGCGACGGACGCGCTGGTTTCATCGTGCCCACCGGCATTGCGACCGACGACAGCACAAAGGCATTCTTCGGGCACATCACGCAGCAAGGGCGCTTGGTCAGTCTATACGACATTGAGAATCGCGACGCTGTTTTCCCGTCGGTACACCGAAGCTACAAGTTCTGTCTGCTAACCCTTGGGGCAGCGAAGCAGGCCGAGTTTGTTTGCTTTGCCAGCCAGGTAGACCAACTGTCCGACCCCAGGCGCCGCTTCACCCTCAGCCCTGAAGAGTTCCGGCTCATCAACCCCAACACGCTGACCTGCCCGGTGTTCCGTAGCGCGCGCGATGCCGAGCTCACTAAGAAACTCTATCGCGCCGCACCAGTGCTGATTGACGAAACCCGAGAGAATGGAAACCCCTGGCGTTTGACCTTCCACACAAGACTCTTTCATATGGCTGAGGACAGCCACCTGTTTCGTGATCGAGCAGGTTCCGACGTTGTTCCGCTATATGAGGCCAAAATGATCCATCAGTTTGATCATCGATGGGCTACATACGCACCGAACGGTGACAGTCGGGAACTAAGCGAAAGCGAGAAGAAGGACTCTAATTTTTCAATTACCCCTCGGTATTGGGTGGAGGCCGTAGAGCTTGCATCTCGCTTGGAAAAATTAGAATGGCGAAATGGATGGCTTATTGGGTGGCGCGATATTTGTAGAGCGACGGACTCAGCGTCGCCATGATCAGCTTCAAATCCAGCTTGATAAAGAACGTGCAGCGTTGAAGGGCCGCCACCAGGTCATCAGCAGTGCCATGCAGGCCGTTGCAAAGTCACTGCCCTCATTTCATTGGGGCGTGCTCAGTGATGACGACAAGAATCGCAATCGCCCGTTCCAGATGGGGCCCATGCACTCGACAACCTTCAAGGTTCTCGAAATCCTGGCTGGAGACATCGCCTGCCTCCTCGACAGCAGCAACGCGCAAAGTTTTCATCCTGGGTTCCTTTTGCATGACTCGCCCCGAGAGGCGGAAATGAGTGAGTCCATGCTGTGGGCGCTGCTGAGCCATGTGGCATCGGGTGGAAATGATTCATTCCAGTACATCGTCACGACATCGACTGAACCTGTCGAAGTGTTCAGTCCGCTCGTACGCCTCAGGCTCTCCGCTGATAGTGACGACGGCTTTCTTCTTCGTCATCGCGTAGGCGTGGGACAACTGCCATTGACTTGAGGTCTGACGCATGGGATTTCTCCAACAATGTCCACCGATGAACCTGCTGCAACGCGCATTGATTGAAAAAGCGGGCCACGATCACGGCTTCGAGCATGTGGTGGCCAGCAATCCGGATGGGGTAGTACTGGCTTCAGCGAGACACGCGACAAGTGCGCAGGTAGTCGCTCAGCCCGCAGGCGGTTACCTGCTGCGCTTACGCGCAGAAACGCCTGCCCTGCTACCTGAGATGCGCCGTTCATTTTCTCAGCAGGATCGAGCCGACGGCTTTGCTGCCGACACTGTAGTGGGCTTAGCAACCTTGCTGCGCCGCGCCGCTGGCTTGGCGCGTGCTCTGCCTAGCCAAGCTGCCAATGATTATGAGGCAACAGTGGCCAGGCAGTTGGCCCAACTGCCTGCGGACGTGGGCGGAACAGAAGTGGAGCGACTGGTCCGTCAGCGGGTGGGGCAGCAGAAATTCCGGGAGGCCATGCTCGATTACTGGGGCGGGGCCTGCGCCGTGACAGCGGTGGCACTGCCCGAAGTACTTCGGGCCAGCCATGCCAAGCCATGGGCCGAGTGCGCGAGCGATGCCGAGCGGCTGGACGTGTTCAACGGCTTCTTGCTAGTGGCCAACCTAGACGCGCTGCTTGACCGGTTTCTGATCAGCTTTAACGACAGCGGAAATCTACTCGCGTCACCGCAGTTGGGGACGGCTGATATGGCTTGTTTGGGCTTGGTTCCGGACATGACTTTGCGCTGGCTAAGTGATGCCCACCGGGGATACCTGACATGGCATCGTGCACGCTTTGATGCCGTCAACCTGGCTGCGTGAAATGATAGGGAGCAACTTCTCGGTCCGAAATTCGTCATCATTTTTTGGACAGTCGTTCGACTCATGAGTGGCGATTGTGCCGGTGTACGGCAACGCTTTTGATTGCCCTCGAACCCAAGAGTCAGCATAGCTTTAGATGGCCGTCCCTGGACGTCCTTGGACACTCATACAACCCTGCGGCCACACATGTGTAATAATTCAGCCCAGCACGTAGTCCATCGTGGTGGACTCATTGCTATAGAACGTTTTTAAATCAACGGGTTAGGAGTTGGGTACTGTTTCCATCGCCCGCTCCACGTTTTCCGAAGTTTTCTGTTGTTTTCGCATGTTCTCGCGCTTCGACTGAATGCGCGACTGAAAGCACAACGCACAGTCCACGGGCAAACCGCCCGGCCAGCCTGACCATCCCCCCAAGACGTTCCCGGCGCTAACATGCGCGGCGCATATCGCGCACGACGCATGCGGATTCCGCTTCGTTTTTATCCGCGCAAACGGTTGCGCAGCCTCGATTTCGGGCTTTCCGAACCGATCAAGCCGCAGACCTGACTTGCGGACTTAACTGCGGCCTCGCCGCGCGATGCGCTAGCATCACGCCTTGTCCACCCTGCGATGGATCCGCGATTTACCCTGCGCGACGCGCGCGGGCCAGCAACGATGCAACGATTTTTCATGTCCCGCCGCAGCGCCATTGCGCTGATCGTCCAGGCGCGCACCGCCGCGCTGGCTCACCACGAAGACCGCCTGCCGGCCGAAGTCGAGCGGCAGCAGGCGCTGGCCGGCGACCTCACGCGTCTGCTATTCGACGTGCGCGCCGGCCGCGTCAGCGAATTCGAACTCAAGGCGTCGTCGATGCACGTCACCGTGGCCTCGGACTGAGCACGCGCAGCCGCCGTTCCGGGCGGCGGAAGGCCGAAGCCGCGCTGCTATAATGCGCGGCGGCTTCGCACCGGGCGCCGCAAGACGCCCCGCCGCCCGACGTCCGGTCCAGCGAGCGCACGCGCGCCGCGCGTCCGGCGCAGAATGAGCGAACCGCATGAACGACGTGCGCGAACGAAGCGCGCCGCCCGAACATCGACGCTCGAACATCGCCTGTTACCCGCCGCCACGGTCGACCTGCGCGCCGCGACATTCGCCGCGCGAGGCGACCGATCGCGGCATCGAGCGCCGCGACACCCGCTGCCCTCACCTGCCCGTCCTCGAAGATGAACCACGAATCCAACGACGCAGCCCGCCCCGGCTGCACGCCGCCCGCCGAAGCGGACGAATCCGCCACGAAGCTGCCGCAGCACACGGCGACGCCCGACGGCGCCCATGACGACGCGCCCGCCATCGCAGCCGATGAAGACGGCGACGAAGGTGCCGAAGAAAGCGGCGAAGAAGGTGGCGAAGGCCTGCACCGCCGCCGCATCCGCAGCTTCGTCACGCGCGCCGGCCGCGTCTCGACGGGCCAGCGCCGCGCGCTCGACGAGCTCGGTCCGCGCTACGTCGTGCCGTACACGCCCGCTCCCGCCGACTGGGACGCCACCTTTGGCCGCCACGCGCCGCGCGTGCTGGAAATCGGCTTCGGCATGGGCGCGAGCACGGCGGAAATTGCCGCGCTGCGTTCCGGCGATGACTTCCTCGGCGTCGAAGTCCACGAACCGGGCGTGGGCGCGCTGCTCAAGCTGATCGGCGAGCAGGAACTGACGAACATCCGCATCATCCAGCACGACGCCGTCGAGGTGCTCGAGCAGATGATCGCGCCCGACAGCCTCGACGGCGTGCACATCTTCTTCCCCGATCCGTGGCACAAGGCGCGCCATCACAAGCGCCGCCTGATCCAGCCGAAGTTCGTGCAGTTGCTCATCTCGCGCATGAAGCCCGGCGCGTATCTGCATTGCGCGACCGATTGGCAGAACTACGCCGAACAGATGCTCGAAGTGCTCGGCGCCGAGCCCGCACTCGAAAACACGGCCGCCGATTACGCGCCGCGCCCCGACTATCGTCCGGTGACGAAGTTCGAGCGACGCGGGCTGCGTCTCGGCCACGGCGTGTGGGATCTGGTGTTCAAGCGCCGCGCGGTCTGATCCGCCGGACACGCGCGATTTTTCTCGCGCAAATGAAAAACGGGCACCGGTGCCCGTTTTTTTATGGCGAGTACGCCACGCTCAATTCCAGTCGAGGCCGCCGCCATAGCCGATCAGCAGGATCACGAGACCGAACGCGATGCGATACCACGCGAAGGCCGTGAAATCGTGCGAGGCGACATAGCGCAGCAGCCAGCGCACGCAGGCGAACGCGCTCACGAACGCGGCCAGAAAACCGACGCCGAAGAGGCCGAGCCAGTCGACCGACAAGGTCTGCCACGTCTTGTGCAGTTCGTAGAGCGTCGCGCCGAAAATCACCGGAATCGCGAGAAAGAACGAGAACTCGGTGGCGACGCGCCGTTCGAGACCGAACAGCATCGCGCCGATGATGGTCGAGCCCGAGCGCGACATGCCGGGAATCAGCGCGAAGCATTGCGCACAGCCGACCTTGAACGCGTCGAGCACGGTGATTTCGTCGAGGGAGTTCACGCGCGCGGGCGTCGCGGTGCTTGCCGTGGTCGCCCCGCTCGCGCCGTCCGCTGCGGCGACGCTCAAGCGCCCACCCGAAGCCGCCGCCGCGCGCCGCCGCCCTTCCACCCACAGAATGATCACGCCGCCCGCGACGAGCGCGAACGCCACCGGCACGGGCGAGAACAGCATCGACTTGATCGCCTTCTCGAACATCAGGCCGAGCACGACGGCCGGAATGGTCGCCACGATCACGTTGAGCGCGAAGCGGCGCGCGTCCGGCCGCGAAGGCAGACCGACGACGACGCTGCCGATCTTGCGGCGGAATTCCCAGCACACGGCGAGGATGGCGCCGAACTGGATCACCACGTCGAAGGTCTTTTCGAACTCGCCGTCGAAGCCGAGCACGCTGCCCACCACGATCAGGTGGCCGGTGCTCGACACCGGCAGAAACTCCGTGAGTCCCTCGACGATGCCCAGAATCAGGGCCTTGCAGGTTATCAGCCAGTCCATCCGTTCTCCTCGCCATTGAGTGCGCCGGACGGGCCGCCAGTCGACTTGTCGAAGCGCGCCCGCCGACGGCTGTGCGGCGGGCGTTTCGTCGCTTATTTCTCGACGATCTGCACGCGTATGCCGTTTGTAAGGATGGTGATTGTACCGGGTTCGTAGTTCACCCCGGCAAACTGGAGTTGATCCGGCTTGAAGGTGTAGACCGGATAGTTGGTCAGCAACTGCGTCGCCGCCAGCGCGGCCACCGCATTGACCTGCTGCGCGTAGCCGGCGGCGTTGCCCTGCATGTCGACGCTGTCGACCGACGGCGCGCGCAGCAGCACCGAGCGGCTCGCCGCGTCATAGACCATTTCGCTCGACAGCGTGAACGCGCCGTCGACCGGCTGCTGCATCAGCGGGCTGGCCAGATGCGCGTCGACACGAATGGCGACGCGGTTGCGGTCCGGCAGCAAGGTCACGACCGGATTCGTCAGCGCAACCTCGAAAAGCTGCTGCACCGAACGGTGATACGGGAACTTGCGCTGCACCGCTTCCTGCACCTGCTCGCGCGAGAACGTGTAGTGATCGGGGATGAACGGAAAGGTGCCGGTCGCGCAAGCGCCGAGCGACATGGCCGCGCCGGCAGCGGCGCAGGCCGCAAGCAGAAAGGCTCGCCGCGTGGCGCGCGCGGCGCCGGGCGTGGAGGACGGGGCGCGCGGCGCGCGTCGGATCATGCGAAATCTCCTTGAGAGACGACTGGGTAACGACTGGTAACGGCTGGGTTACGACTGATACATCGCGCAGTCGTGACGGCATTCAGTGCGCGCCGGGCTGCGTGGCCGCTTCGAGCTGCGCGATCCAGACCAGCGCCTGTTCGCGCGTGTCGCCGCACATGTCCGCCTGCGGTTGCAGCCCGGAGCAGCAGGCGGGGCGCAGCGGCGAACCGAAGATCCGGCACTGCAGATCGTCGTCGAGCTGGATACAGGGCACGCCCGCCGGCTTGCCTTGGGGCATCCCCGGAATCGGGCTCGAAATGGACGGCGCGATACAGCATGCGCCACAACCGGGGCGGCACGCATGTTCGGACGGGGTGACGACAAGACCTGCGCTCAACTCGAATTCCTGAATTTCATAACTGTACGGGGCCAAAGCAAGGAAAACCGGCCGGAAAATCGTGTTCGCATTGTGCCATCGCAAGCTGCGACCTTTTTACACAAACGTCGGCGACGGCGCCCTCTTACACTGGATTCATCCGGCGCTGTAAGACGCCCCTCCGGGGACGCCATCCGGCGCGTCATACCCACGAGAATCTCGCATGAGCGACGCCGACCTGCTCTTCCGCCCCGACCTGCTCGCCAAATACGGCGCAAACGGCCCTCGGTATACGTCCTATCCGACCGCACTTCAGTTCCGCGACGATTTCAATCTCGACGATTACCGCCACGCCGCCGAAGATCCCGGCGCGACCGACACCGACCTCTCGCTCTACTTCCACATCCCCTTCTGCGACACCGTCTGCTTTTATTGCGGCTGCAACAAGGTTGCGACGAAAAACCGCGCCCGCGCGAAACCGTACCTGAAGCAACTGGTGCGCGAGATCGAAATGCAGGCCGCGCTGTTCGACACCAAACGCCCGGTCTCGCAGTTGCATTGGGGCGGCGGCACGCCCACTTTCCTCTCGCTCGACGAAATGAGCGCGCTGATGGCCGCCACGCGCGAGCACTTCGCGCTGCGTCCGGACAGCGAAGGCGAATATTCGATCGAGATCGATCCGCGCGAAGCCTCGGCGCGGACCGTCGCGCACCTGCGCCAGCTCGGCTTCAATCGCCTGAGCCTCGGCGTGCAGGATTTCGATCCGATCGTGCAGGAAGCGGTCAATCGCGTGCAGCCGCTCGACATGACCGTCAACGTGATGAACGCCGCACGCGAGCACGGCTTCGAGTCGATCAGCGTCGACCTGATCTACGGTCTGCCGCACCAGACCGTGCAAAGCTTCCGGCGCACGCTCGACACCATTCTGATGCTCGCGCCCGACCGCCTGTCGGTGTTCGGTTATGCGCACATGCCGCAGCTCTTCAAGATGCAGCGGCAGATCGACGCCGCCGCGCTGCCCACGCCCGCCACGCGGCTCGCGCTGCTGCAACTCGTGGTCGAGCAGCTCACCGACGCGGGCTATGTCTACATCGGCATGGATCACTTCGCGCTTCCCACCGACGAACTCGCCCGCGCCCAGGCAACGCGCACGCTGCATCGTAATTTCCAGGGCTACAGCACGCGTGCGGACTGCGATCTGATCGGTTTCGGCGCTTCCTCGATCGGCAAGGTCGGCGACGTCTACGCGCAGAACGCCAAAGAGCTGCCGGCTTACGGCGCGGCCATCGACGCCGGCCGGCTGGCGATCTCGCGCGGCATCCGCCTCAGCGCCGACGACCGCCTGCGCCGCGACATCATCACCGAGCTGATGTGCAATCTGGAATTGCGTTTCGACGAATTCGAGGCCGCTTACGGCGTGCGCTTCCTGAGTGCCTTCGCGCCCGAGCTGGAGCGCCTGCGCGGCTTCGAGGCCGACGGTCTGGTGGCGCGCAGCTCGAACCGGCTCGACGTGCTGCCCGCCGGGCGCATGTTCGTGCGCAACATCGCGATGGTGTTCGACCACTATCTGGGCACGCAGCCGATGGAGCGGTTTTCGCGCACGGTTTGAGGGCGATCTTGCCGCGCCTGACTACGCCTCACGTCAGCAAGTTGCCTGCGGCGCCGATTTGCGTCATAATTTACGGCTACTTCGCGTGTCTGTCCTGCAGACCCCCGAAAACTGCCTCGGTGGTGAAATTGGTAGACGCGCCGGACTCAAAATCCGGTTCCGAAAGGAGTGCCGGTTCGATTCCGGCCCGAGGCACCAGAATCCACGCACAAAGCCCCGCTCTCGCGGGGCTTTGTCGTTTCTGCGGCGACGCGTTCAGCGCAGATTCGTCTGCGCCAGTTCCACGACTTCGTCGCCACGGCCGCTCAGCACCGCGCGCAACATGTACAGACTGAAGCCCTTCGCCTGCGCCCATTGCAGCTTGGGCGGCATCGCGAGCTCGTGCTTCGTCGTCACCACGTCGACGAGCGCCGGGCCGTCGTGCGAGAACGCCGCGCGCAGCGCGTCGTCGAGCGCTTCCGAGGTTTCCACGCGCACGCTGAAAATCCCCGCGCCCCTGGCGATATCGGCGAAATTGGTCGCGATGAGATCGGTGCCCGTTTCCAGATAGCCGCCCGCCTTCATCTCCATCGCCACGAAACCGAGCGAGCTGTTGTTCAGGACAACGATCTTGATCGGCAGATCGAGCTGGCGTGCGGAAAGAATATCGCCCATCAGCATCGAGAGGCCGCCGTCGCCGGACAGCGAAATCACCTGGCGTCCCGCGTGCGCGGCCTGCGCGCCGAGCGCCTGCGGCATCGCGTTCGCCATCGAGCCGTGATTGAACGAGCCGTGCAGACGACGGCGTCCGTTCATCGTCAGATAGCGCGCGGCCCAGAGCGTGGGCGTGCCGACGTCGACGGCGAAGATCGCATCGGGCTCGGCGAGCGCATCGACGCGCGCGGCCACATATTGCGGATGCAGCGGCTTGCCCGCGGGCGCGGGACGCGCGAGGTCGTCGAGACTCTTGCGCGCGTCGGCGTAATGCGCACGCGCACGCTCGAGAAAGCGGCGATCGGTCTTGCGCGTGAGCTTCGGCGCGAGCGCCCGCAAGGTCTCGCGCACATCGCCGACGAGGCCGAGCGTGAGCGGCGCACGCTTGCCGAGCGCCGCGGCGTCGCGGTCGATCTGCACGATGTTCGCGTCGGCGGGATAGAAGTTCCGATACGGGAAGTCGGTGCCCAGCATCACCAGCGTGTCGCACGACATCATCGCGTGATAGCCCGAGCTGAAGCCGATCAGCCCGGTCATGCCCACGTCGAACGGGTTATCCCATTCGACGTATTGCTTGCCGCGCAGCGCATGCACGGTCGGCGCGCCGAGCGCATCGGCGAACGCCACCACTTCGTCGTGCGCGCCCTTGCAGCCGCTGCCGCACAGCAGCGTGACGGCGTCCGAGCGATTGAGCAGATCGGCGAGCCGGTCGATGTCCGCCGACGAGGGCAGCGTCGCGGGCCGCGACGTCTGCGCCCAGGTCGGATCCTCCTCGGGCGCGTCGAGCAGCGCCACGTCGCCCGGCAGCACGATCACCGCGACGCCCTTCTGGTCGATCGCCGTGCGCAGCGCCGTGTCGAGCACGCGGGGAAACTGCGAGGCGTTCGTCACGAGTTCGACGTAGTGCGCGCATTCGCGGAACAGTTCGGTCGGATGCGTTTCCTGAAAGTAGCCGAGGCCGATTTCCGTCGACGGAATGTGCGCGGCGATCGCGAGCACGGGCGCGCGGTTGCGGTGCGCGTCGTAGAGTCCGTTGATCAGATGCAGGTTGCCGGGACCGCAACTGCCCGCGCAGACCGCGAGCCGGCCGGTCGCAGCGGCTTCGGCGCCGGCCGCGAAGGCGGCCACTTCCTCGTGACGCGTGTGCATCCAGCGGATCGTGCCGAGTTTGCGCAAGCTCGCCGACAGCCCGTTCAGGCTGTCGCCGGTGACGCCCCAGATGCGTTCCACGCCGACTGCTTCGAGTGTCTTCGCCAGATGATCCGCGATCGTCTTCGCCATACTGTCCTCCGTATCGGTTGCCGCGCGCAGCGGCCAGCGCGCGGTGCCGGGCGCGCTACGCTCGAGAAAAGGGGGAATGTGAACGGGCCACGGAGGCCGCCGCGCGTGGCGCGGCGCGTACCGGTTCATCGCGGTACGTTACGCCATCCGCGCAAAACACGTCGTTAAGCGAACAGCATCGCAAGCGAATTCGACAGTGGCTGCAAGGCTGTCGTCATCTTCGGGACCGCGTGAGAAAACGGCGCAGCGGCGCGCAGTCGCTAAAATGCTGCGGTTTGCAGCAGCCCTCAGCCGTTTTCCGCCGCCAGCGTCACGTCATGAATCTCGAAAGCATTCTCTTCACCCAGGGCTTCGGCTCGCGCCGCCAGTGCCGCTCGCTCGTCGCGGAAGGACGCGTCGCCGTCGCGGGCGCGCCGTGCGACGACCCGGGCGCCGACTTCGACACCGAAGGGCTCGTGTTCAGCGTCGACGGCGCCGAATGGCCGTTCCACGCGCAGGCGTATGTCGTGCTGAACAAGCCCGCGGGCTACGAATGCTCGCGCGATCCGCAGCATCATCTGAGCGTGTTTCACCTGCTGCCGCCGCCATTCGCCGCGCGCAACCTGCAGTGCGTGGGCCGGCTCGATCAGGACACGACCGGCCTCCTGCTGCTCTCCGACGACGGCCAGTTCGTGCACGCCTTCACGTCGCCGAAGCGCAAGGTGCCGAAGCTCTACATCGCGACCACGAAGCACCCGATCGACGACACGCAGTTGAACGCGCTGCGCGAAGGCGTGCTGCTGCACGGCGAGCGCGAGCCCAGCGCGGCGGTCTCGGCGCAGGCGCGCGGCGAGCACACGCTCGAACTGAGCGTGCTCGAAGGCAAATATCACCAGGTCAAGCGCATGGTGGCGGCGGCCGGCAACCGCGTGGAGGCGCTGCATCGCGAGCGTATCGGCGGCTACGCGCTGCCCGACGATCTGGCGCCGGGCACCTGGCGCTGGCTCGATGCCGCCGCGCTCGACGCACTGCGCAACAAGGGGTAAACCACAGGCGCGCCCGCGCCGCCCCGCCGCTCGGAGCGTTGCCCCGCATGGGCTCGCGAAACGGCCCCTTTTTTGCCGCGCCGCAGCATGCTGTTGCTGACAAAGCGCCCTATACTCGTTTAAACAACGATTACAAGTTGCAAGGAGGGGGCATCATGATCATCAACGGCACATACGACATTCCAATCGTGTTGATGCTTTTCGTGGGACTGGGGGCGATCCTGATCGGTGGCCTGCTGGCGTGGATGCATTTGCGGCATCGCTATCATCCGAACCTGATCGGCGCGCTGATCGGCGCCCTGTTCTGCTTCCTCCTGCTCGAGGCGCTGCCGGCCATCACGTGAACGGCACGCTTGCGCCATGCCGCCCGCCCGCTCACGGGCGCGGCGGTAGCGTGCGCAGGAACGCATCCACGTCGGGGTAACGCAGGCGCACGCGCAATTCGCGCTTCAGGCGCGCATTGTCGAGCCGCCGCGACTCCCGCATGAACGAGAGCAGGACCGGATCGAGCTCGCGCTCCGCCTGCGCGCGGCTGACGCGCGGCGCTCGCGCGAGACCGAACGCATCGGCGACCCGGTCGAAATACGTCCCCATTTTCATTTCGCTATCGTCCGACGCGTGGATCACACGCGCCGAGCGTCCGTGCGTGGCGAGCCGCAGCATGATGGCCGCCAGATCGTCGGCGTGGATGTGGCTCGTGTAGACGTCGTCGGCGTCGAGCAGCGCCGGCGTGCGTTTCTCCAGCCGGGCGAGCGGCAGGCGCGTCGCCGCGTAAATGCCCGGAATGCGCGCGATGGTGGCGCTCAGCGCGCCGCGCGCCGTCGCCCGCCGCAGCAGCCGCTCGGCGGCCACGCGTCGCTTGGCGCGGGCGTTCGCGGGCCGCGGAGCGCGGGTTTCGTCGATGCGCGCGCCGCCGCAATCGCCGTAAACACCGGTCGTGCTCGCGTACACCAGCCGGGGCCGCGCAGGGGTCGCGCGAGAGGCTCGCCCGGTACGCTCGGGTACAATGGAGGTCGCTTGTCCGGCCGTTGCGGGCCGCGCCGCGGAACGTCGCCGCGCCTTGAGCGCCGCGACCAGGCGCCGCGTGCGCAGGTCGCCATCGCCGTCTTTCGGAGGCGGCGCGAGGTGCAGCACGACGTCCGCCAGCCCGGCAAGGCGCGCAAGACTCGCGCGTGCGTCCAGGTCGCCCGCCACGGGTGTGGCACCCGCGGCACGCAGGATGTCGGCGCGCTCGGCGCGACGCGCGAGCGCAAACACACGCGGGCGTGCGGGCCGCGCACGCAACTGGTCGACACAGCGCAGACCGACGTCGCCGCTGCCGACGATGAGAATGCGCGCACGGCGCAGATTTCGTGTGGCAATCATGGTGGAACCATTTTAGCCGCCGAGGCACGGATGCGAGGGCACCGCCCCACTCCACGCTCCGGATTACCGATCACAGACTGGCTTTCTCGAACATGGCATTCAACGTAACGCTCAAGCAAAGCGGCCGGACCTTCCAGGTCGAACCCGACGAACCCATCCTCAACGCGGCGCTGCGTCAAGGCGTCGGCTTGCCCTACGGCTGCAAGAACGGCGCCTGCGGCTCGTGCAAGGGCACGGTCTGCAGCGGCGAAGTCGAGCAGCGCGCGCACGCGGCGTCGGCACTGTCGAACGACGAGCGCACGCGCGGCATGGCGCTGTTCTGCTGCGCGACGGCGCAGACCGACCTCGAAATCGACATCCGCGAAGTGGCGGGCGTCGGCGACATGCAGGTGCGCAAGCTGCCCACCCGCATCGCCGCGATCGAGCGCAAGGCCGACGACGTCGTCGTGCTCAAGCTGCAACTGCCCGCCAACGAGCGCCTTCAGTATCTGGCCGGCCAGTACCTCGAATTCATCCTCAAGGACGGCACGCGCCGCTGCTACTCGATGGCGAGCGCCCCGCACGAGGAAGGTCCGCTCGAACTGCACATCCGCCACATGCCCGGCGGCAAGTTCACCGACCACGTCTTCACGCAGATGAAAGAGCGCGACATCCTGCGCTTCGAAGCGCCGCTCGGCACCTTCTTCCTGCGCGAGGATTCGGACAAGCCCATCGTGCTGCTCGCGTCGGGCACCGGCTTCGCGCCGCTCAAGGCGATCGTCGAGCACGCGGTTCACAAGAACCTGAACCGCCCGATGACGCTCTACTGGGGCGCGCGCCAGAAGAAGGACCTGTATCTGCTGGAACTCGCCGAGCAGTGGGCGAAGGACATCCCGAACTTCCGCTTCGTGCCGGTGCTCTCCGAGCCCGCCGCGGAGGACGCCTGGACCGGCCGCACGGGCTTCGTGCACCGCGCCGTGATCGAGGATCTGGCCGATCTGTCCGGCCATCAGGTCTACGCGTGCGGCGCGCCGGTGATGGTCGAGTCGGCGCAGCGCGATTTCACGCAGCATCACGGCCTGCCCGAAGACGAGTTCTACGCGGACTCGTTCACGAGCGCCGCCGACCTCGCGAATCCGGTCTAAACGCCTGCCGATGCGCGCGTAACGGCTCGTTGCGCGCGCAATTCCGCGCAATCCGGCCCAATCCCGCGGGTCCGGCGGCCCGCCGCCGCGGCCGCCGTCACGAAAAATTCTTCGGCCGATCGGCGAGATTCGGCACATTGATGGTTTACATCGCCGTTCGGCTTGTCGTATTCTTGCGCCCATGAACCGCCTCCTGTCCGCTCTCCGACGTCGCCGCTCGCCCCACCTTTAGGGCCTGGCTTAGTTACGGACGCGCGTTGCATCGTTCAACGCACAGGAAAGTTCGAATCACGAAAGCCACGGCCAGTCCGTGGCTTTTTGTTTTTCTGCCGTTCCATTCACCTGTTCTCAACCCTTTTTGCAGCCCCAGCGCGGAGCCCGTTGCCATGAATTTTTCCGAGTACCCGATCGAGTCGCTGATGTACATCACCAACCGGCCCGAAATCGTTTTCACGCATGGCAAGGGGTCGTGGCTCTACGACAACGAAGGCAAGCGCTATCTCGACTTCATTCAGGGCTGGGCGGTCAACAGCCTCGGCCACTGCAACGACGGCATGATCGAAGCGATGGACAAGCAGGCGCGCCTGCTCATCAATCCGTCGCCGGCCTTCTACAACGAGCCGATGGCGCGTCTCGCGGGCCTGCTCACCGAGCATAGCTGCTTCGACAAGGTGTTCTTCGCCAACAGCGGCGCCGAAGCCAACGAAGGCGCGATCAAGCTCGCGCGCAAGTGGGGCAAAAAGCATCGCGACGGCGCGTTCGAGATCATCACGTTCGACCACAGCTTCCACGGCCGCACGATCGCGACGATGTCGGCGAGCGGCAAGCCGGGCTGGGACACGATCTACGCACCGCAGGTGCCGGGTTTCCCGAAGGCCGATCTGAACGACATCGCTTCGGTCGAGAAGCTCATCAACGCGAAGACGGTCGCCGTGATGCTCGAGCCGATCCAGGGCGAAGGCGGCGTGATCCCCGCTACGCGCGAATTCATGCAGCAGTTGCGCGCGCTCACGCAAAAGCACGGCATCCTGCTGATCGTCGATGAAGTGCAGACCGGCTGCGGCCGCGCGGGCACGCTGTTCGCCTACGAACTGTCGAACATCGAGCCGGACATCATGACGCTCGGCAAGGGCATCGGCGGCGGCGTGCCGCTCGCGGCGCTGCTCGCGAAAAAGGACGTCTGCGTGTTCGAAGCCGGCGATCAGGGCGGCACCTACAACGGCAATCCGGTGATGACGGCCGCCGGCTACTCGGTGATCTCGCAACTGGTCGCGCCGGGCTTCCTCGAAGGCGTGCGCGCGCGCGGCGAATATCTGCGCGAAAAGCTGCTCGAACTGTCGGCGGAACGCGGCTTCGAGGGCGAGCGCGGCGAAGGTCTGCTGCGCGCGCTGATGCTCGGCAAGGACATCGGCCCGGCGATCGTCGACAAGGCGCGCGACATGCAGCCCGACGGCCTGCTGCTGAACGCGGCGCGCCCGAACCTGCTGCGCTTCATGCCGGCGCTGAACGTGACGACCGAGGAAATCGACCAGATGATGGCGATGCTGCGCACCATCCTCGACTCGCTGTAAGCACACGCAGCCCAGCACGGAGCCCATGCGATGACCGTCACGATCCGCGCCTTCGCCGAAGCCGACACCGAAGCGGTGCTCGCGCTCTGGCGCGAGGCGTTTCCCGAGTACAACGATGCGAGCCGTCCGCATCGCGATCCGCGCCGCTCGATCGCGAACAAGCTCGGCACGCAGCCGGAGCTGTTCTTCGTGGCCATCCGGCGCGACGGCGAGGCAGACGGCGCGCTCGTCGGCTCGGCGATGGCGGGTTACGACGGACATCGCGGCTGGCTGTATTCGGTCGCGGTCGCGCCCGAGGCGCGTCGTCTCGGCCTCGGCACGCGGCTCGTGCGGCACGCCGAAAGCGCGCTGGCCGCGATGGGCTGCCTGAAGCTCAACCTTCAGGTGCTCACCGACAAGCCCGAGGTGCTCGCGTTCTACGACCGCCTCGGCTATCGCGCCGACGCCGTAATCAGTCTCGGCAAGCGTCTTGCCGTGCAGGAGTCCGAAGCGCTCGCCTGAGCGCGGCCGGCCTCGCCGTCAGGACTGCCTTCGGCACAAAGAAAAAGCCGCATGGGTTTCGCAACCCATGCGGCTTTTGTCTTATCGGCGCCCGCGCGGAGCGCGTTCGTTCACTCGCCCACTTACTCGCCGAGATACGCCGCGCGCACCTTCGGATCGTCGAGCATCTGCTTGGCCTCGCCTTCCATCGTCACGAGACCGGAGTCCATCACGTAGCCGCGATTCGCCGCCTGCAGCGCGAGACGCGCGTTCTGCTCGACCAGCAGCACCGTGATGCCTTCCGACGAGATCGTGCGCACCACTTCGAAGATCTTCTCGACCATGATCGGCGAGAGACCCATCGACGGCTCGTCGAGCAACAGCAGCTTCGGACGGCTGATGATCGCGCGCGCCATCGCCAGCATCTGCTGCTCGCCGCCCGAGAGCGTGCCCGCGAGCTGCGTGGCGCGTTCCTTCAGGCGCGGGAAGAAGCCGAACATGCGCTCGACGTCCTTCTGGATGCCGTCCTTGTCGTTGCGCAGGTACGCGCCCATCTGCATGTTTTCGAGGATCGACATGCGCGCGAAGATGCCGCGGCCTTCCGGCACCATCGCGAGACCGCGCTTGAGCAGTTCATACGCGGGCACGCCCTTGATCGACTGGCCCATGTACTCGATGTCGCCCGACGCGTACGGCTTCAGGCCGGTGATGGCCTTCATCGTCGTGGTCTTGCCCGCGCCGTTCGCGCCGATCAGCGTGACCAGCTCGCCCGCGCGGACTTCCATGTCCACGCCCTTGACCGCCTGAATGCCGCCGTAGTTGACCTGCAGGCCCTTGATTTTCAGAACCGGTGTAGACATCAGTGAACCCCCGCACCCAGATACGCCTCGATCACCTTCGGGTCCTTCTGCACGTCTTGCGGCAGACCCTCGGCGATCACCTTGCCATAGTCGAGCACTGTCATCCGGTTGCACAGGCCCATCACCAGTTTCACGTCGTGCTCGATCAGCAGGATGGTCTTGCCATCGGCGCGGATCTTGTCGAGCAGGCGCGTGAGTTCGACCTTCTCGGTCGCGTTCATGCCGGCCGCCGGCTCGTCGAGCGCGAGCAGCTTCGGATCGGTTGCGAGCGCGCGCGCGATTTCCAGACGGCGCTGGTGGCCGTACGAGAGATTGCGCGACGTGTAGTCCGCGTATTGCGCGATGCCCACGTATTCGAGCAGTTCGAGCGCGCGTTCCTTGATCTCGCGTTCCTCCTTGCGCTCCGAAGGCGTCTGGAACACCGCGCCCAGCAGGCCGTGCTTCGTGCGCACGTGACGGCCGACCATCACGTTTTCGAGCGCTGTCATGCCGCCGAACAGACGGATGTTCTGGAAGGTACGCGCGATGCCCGCCTTCGCCACCTGATAGACGGCGGTCGGCGTATAGGCTTCGCCGTCGAGCTTGAACTCGCCCGAATCGGGCGTGTAGAGGCCGGTGATCACGTTGAAGAACGTGGTCTTGCCGGCGCCGTTCGGGCCGATCAGACCGTAGATCGTGCCTTCCTCGATCTGCAGGCCCACGTCGGAGAGCGCCTGCAGGCCGCCGAAGCGCTTGTTCACGCCCTTCACGGACAGGCGGATGGATTTATTGCTCATGTTCTGTTCCTCTCCTGTTCGCAATCAGGCGCGCACCGGCTTCTTGCTGCCGCGCTTGGCGATCTTCGCGATCTTGTCTTCGTGCTTCGGCGACGGCCACAGGCCTTCCGAGCGATACAGCATGATCACGACCATGGCGAGACCGTAAAGCAGCTGGCGAATCACTTCCGTATCGACGATTTCATGGCCGAACAGCATGTGCTGGAGCGGGCCCATCGTCGAGCGCAGGAACTCGGGGAAAATCGCGAGCAGCACGGCGCCGAGAATCACGCCGGGGATGTGGCCCATGCCGCCGAGCACCACGCAGGCGAGCACCACGACCGATTCCCAGAACGTGAACGATTCCGGCGACACGAAGCCCTGGAACGCACCGAACATCGCGCCCGACAGGCCGCCGAACGACGCGCCCATCGCGAACGCCAGCAGCTTCACGTTACGCGTGTTGATGCCCATCGCCTTGGCGGCGATTTCGTCTTCGCGGATCGCGGCCCATGCGCGGCCGATACGCGAGTGCTGCAGACGCGTACACACCCAGATCACGAGCAGCGCGCAGATCACGAAGGCGTAGTAATACATATAGACCGACGTGAACGTGAAGCCGAGGAACTCGTGCGGCTGCGCGAGATTGAAGCCGAACACGTGCAGCGGCGCGACGCCGGTAATGCCTTGCGGGCCGTTGGTGATGTTCACCGGACGGTCGAGGTTGTTCATGAAGATACGAACGATTTCCCCGAAGCCCAGCGTCACGATCGCGAGGTAGTCGCCGCGCAGACGCAGCGTCGGCGCGCCGAGCAGAATGCCCGCGATCGCTGCGAACGCCATCGCGCACGGAATCACGATCCAGTACGGCGTATGCAGGCCGCCCGGGAACATGCTGGCGATCCACGCGAACTGCGAGGTCAGGTGCGGCGACGTCAGCAGCGCGGCCGTGTAGGCGCCCACCGCGTAGAACGCGATATAGCCGAGATCCAGCAGGCCGGCGAAGCCCACCACCACGTTCAGGCCCAGCGCAAGCATCACGTAGAGCATCGCGAAGTCGAGCACGCGCACCCAGTAGTTGCCGCCCGTTGCGCCCACCACGAACGGCAGCGCGGCCACGACGATCGCGGTCACGATGCCGATCGCGTACGTGCGCGTCGTGTTCTTCTCGGGGATGAGCGTCGTCGACGGCTCGATCGGTTGAATTGAAGTCATGTTGATCTACTCCCTCTTATGCGCGATCCGCGACACGTTCGCCCAGCAGCCCCGACGGACGGAACACGAGCACCACGATCAGCACGACGAATGCGAACACGTCCTGATAGTTACTGCCGAACACCCCGCCGGTCAGATTGCCGATGTAACCCGCGCCGAGCTGCTCGATCAGACCGAGCACCACGCCGCCGACCATCGCGCCGCCGAGATTGCCGATACCGCCCAGCACCGCGGCCGTGAAGGCCTTCATGCCGGGGATGAAGCCCATGTAGAAGTGCGCGTTGCCGTACTCCGACGCGATCATCACGCCCGCCAGCGCCGCGAGCGCCGAGCCGATCATGAAGGTCGCCGAAATCACGAAGTTCGGGTTCACGCCCATCAGGCTCGCGTTAGCCGGGTTTTCGGCGATCGCACGCATCGCGCGGCCGAGCTTGGTCCGGTGCACGAGGATCAGCAGGCCCGCCATCACGAGGAACGCGACCACGATGATCACGATTTCGGTCGGCGAGATCACGGCGCCCACGCCGGTCTCGGACGGCTTGATGACGTTGATCGGATCGGTCGAGATGAGCTGCGGGAAGGCCAGCGGATTGCGGCCCCAGATGATCATCGCGAGCGTCTGCAGCAGGATCGAGACGCCGATCGCGGTGATCAGCGGCGCGAGACGCGGCGCGCGGCGCAGCGGCCGGTAGGCGACCCGTTCGATGGTGTACCCGACGAACGCGCAGACCACGGCGGCGATCACGAGCGCGATGCACAGCGTGGGGATGTTCCCGAGGCCGGGGAAGTGATTCTGCAGCACCGTAATCGCGGAGAGCGCCACCATCGCGCCGACCATGAGCACGTCGCCGTGCGCGAAATTGATGATGCCCAAAATCCCGTACACCATCGTGTAGCCCAGTGCAATGATGGCGTAGATGCTGCCAAGCACCAGCCCATTCAGGATCTGCTGGACGAAAATATCCATTTAATGCTCCTTAGCCCGTGCGACCGGATTCGCGCTGTCATCGGCCGGTGGGCGATGTTTTACGGAACCGCAACGACACTTTCGGGTACTGAAGTAAAAGACCGGTAACGGTTGGCCGCACCCGGTTCGCGTTGTCGCTGTGTTGCAGCGGCAGGCTCGCCGGAAGCGGATGCAAAAACGGCACCGTCGGATGGTTCGGTGCCGTCGGGTTCAACTACCTGTCACATTCGCTGCGACGCGTGCGCGGCCCGCCTTGAGGCCGGCTGCGCAAACGTCATACGTCATGACTCCCTGGATCGGGCCGAGAATCTCTGCCTCGCCACCGTTTACGGCAGCATCGGCCAGGACCTTTCGGACCGCGACAAAAACCGCTCTCGCGCCGCGGCTATCACATGCAACATGTGTGCCAGCCGCGAGTGCAACGAGCGCGTCTGCCGACCCTGACGACGTCGCGACGCGTGCTTCATTGCGTGCTGCGCCGTTCTGATCGTCGTGTCCCAACTGCGGACAAGCTTCCTCCGGGAGTGCAACGGTCATCGATGTCGCGCCCCTGCCCCGTCGTGCACCGCGGATGTGCCACGCCTTGCGCGGCGCAACCGCAGCCGCGACAGTTGCGGCAACAGCAAACTCGATTTGCATTAAACAGGTCTCCTGCGCCTTCCGAAATGCTTGCCTGATGGGCCTCGCGCTGACGTCCGGCCCTCAGAACGCGCGCATTGTAACTCCAATTATGCAGGCGGCAATATTGTTGAATCGGCAGGGTTTTCCTGCATTGCAACCATTTTCGAGAAGACACTCCAGAGACGGTTGCACCATGGGTTGCGCCGTATTTTCGTGCATCAGTTGCACCAAAAATCGGCAACACTCACATCAAGTGTTGCGACGGCCAGGCGCGGGGCCTTATCGGGCGGGCATCGGCTGCGCCACGATGAACAATTAAATGGCGATTGAGTTCGCGCACGCATTTGGTGCGGATGCTGAAAAATCGTTATTGAGACATCGATTTATCGGGGTCAGATATCCGGCGACGACCCCGCCCCATAGCGAAAACACCTAGTCCAACCGGCCGTGGCGACGTGGTTCACCGCACACTTTTAATTATCGAACCCCATTTATTTACGGGGCGGATTGCGGCGGCGGGACATAAAAAAAGCGCGCCCAAGGGCGCGCTTCTTCATGCAGAGGCTGACTGAATAGTCAGACGCTCGCGGCGATCAGGCCACTTGCCCGAGCCCGCGCGGCAGCGGAAACGCGATGTTTTCCTCGATGCCTTCGAGCGCGCGCACGTTGCGCACGCCCAGTTCGTTCAGACGCTGGATGATCTTCTGTGCGAGCGCTTCGGGCGCCGACGCACCCGCCGTCAGGCCGATACGGCGCTTGCCTTCGAGCCAGGCCGGATCGATCTGGTCGGGCGCATCCACCATATAGGCGGGGATGCCGCGCTTTTCGGCCACTTCGCGCAGGCGATTCGAATTCGAGCTGTTCGGGCTGCCGACCACGATCACGACGTCGCACTGCGGCGCCATGAACTTCACCGCGTCCTGACGGTTTTGCGTGGCGTAGCAGATGTCCTGCTTCTTCGGCTCGCGAATGCCCGGGAAGCGCGCCTTGAGCGCCTCGATGATCTCGGCGGCGTCGTCGACCGACAGCGTGGTCTGCGTGACGAACGCGACGCGCGCCGGATCGCGCAGCGACAGCGCCTCGACGTCGGCGATGTCCTCGACGAGATACATGCCTTCGTGCGCCTGCCCCATGGTGCCTTCGACTTCCGGGTGGCCCTTGTGGCCGATCATCACGATGTCGAGGCCTTCGTCGCGCATCTTCGCGACTTCGACGTGCACCTTGGTCACGAGCGGACAGGTGGCGTCGTAGACGCGCAGCCCGCGCGCCTCGGCGTCGGTGCGCACGGCCTTCGACACGCCATGCGCGCTGAAGATGACGGTATTGCCGGACGGCACTTCATCGAGCTGTTCGATGAAGATCGCGCCTTTCTTGCGCAGGTCCTCGACCACGTACGCGTTGTGGACGATCTCATGGCGCACATAGATGGGCGCACCGTGGATCTGGATGGCGCGCTCGACGATCTCGATAGCGCGATCGACGCCGGCGCAAAAGCCGCGCGGCTGCGCGAGCAGGATTTCGGCTTCGGCGACTTCAGCGCGGTCGACGACAGTAGACGTGTCCGTGGAGGTCATGGGCTTTACAGGATTCCGATGATTTGCACTTCGAACGCAACCGCCTGGCCAGCGAGCGGATGGTTGAAATCGAACAGCGCGGAGGTCTCGTTCACTTCCTTGAGCACACCCGCGTAGCGGTTGCCGTCCGGTGCGTTGAATTCGATGAGATCGCCCGGATTGAACGACTCGCCAATCATGGCGTTGTCGCGCAGCGTCTTGAGCGAGATGCGCTGGATCAAGTCGGGGTTGCGCTGACCGAAGGCGATGCCGGGTTCTAGCTGAAAGGTGGAGTGGTGACCGACCTTCAAACCTTGCAGAATGTTTTCCAGCGGCGGCGCAAGCTGCCCGGCGCCCAGCAGCAGCGTGGCGGGCCGGTCGGCAAACGTGTTGACGATTTCGGTGCCGTCGGCGAGGGAAAGCCGGTAATTCAGCGTGACGTGGGAACCCGGTTTCACCTCGGAAATATCGATGATGCTCATGCGGTACTCGTTTCGTCTGGTCGCGCCCTCGGGCGCCGGTCGGTCGCGCGCAAGCGCGAGCGGAAAAGCCCCATTGTAAGCCACATAGTTCCTGGACGGACGCCACATGCGAGCGGCATCCACGTCCGCAACGAGGAGATTCAATTGGTGAAAATTGCCTGCGATACGCCCCTCTGGAACGACGGGCCCAAGCCGAGGCGCCGCGCCATGCCGCGCGAGCGGCTGCGCGAAGCCGGTCCGGCGGCGCTCTCCGATCTGGAACTGGTTGCGCTGCTGCTCGGCTCTGGCCTGCCGGGCCATAACGTCTTCGACGTGGCGCGCGCCCTGCTCGATCACTTCAAATCCTTACGCGCGATGCTCGACGCGCCGCCCGAGGAGTTCGAAAGCGTGCGCGGGATCGGCCCGGCGAAGGCGGCCATCCTCATGGCCGTGGTCGAGCTGGCGCGGCGCGCGCTCGCCGAGCAGCTGGAAGAAAAGCCGCTCGTCGACTCGCCCGGCGCCGTCGAAGACTACCTGCGACTGATGATCGGCAGCCGCTCGCAGGAGGTGTTCGTCTGCCTCTTTCTCGACGTGCGCCATCGCCTGATCCGTTACGAGGAAATCGCGCGCGGATCGCTCACGCACATGGCGGTGTATCCGCGCGAAATCGTACGGCGCGCGCTGATGCTCAATGCCGCGAGCCTGATCGTCGCGCACAACCACCCTTCCGGCGCGGTCCAGCCGAGCGCGAGCGACCGCCGCCTCACGCGGGTGCTGCGCGACACGCTGGCGCTCGTGGAGGTGCGCCTCGTCGATCACATGATCATCGGCGCGCGGGAGACGTTTTCTTTTGCTCGCCACGGACTAGACTGAAAGCCGGGCCGCCGAACGCCGCGACGCGCGACCAACCCGCACCCTAGCCGCACCCAGCCCGCGCGCGTTCCGGCACGCTTTTATGCGTGTTTGCGGTAGGCGTCGGCGCCGCGACCGTCGTGCATCCGCACGACATGATCTGCAAATCGTGTTTGATTTTCCTGGGCTTTTTCTGCTAGACTCTCGGTTTGCCTATTTCCAACCCTGTTCCGAAGGCCCGTCAAGGCGTTCCGGGGGAAATATGGCCTGGGTTCGAGGTTGTCTCTCATCCATACGTGAGCGCGCTCTTATTCCGGCCATTTCTCGCCTGGGAAACTTAAGCGGCTCTCGAACTCAGAATTTCCGTAGGAGTGTACTCATGGCACGTGTCTGCCAAGTCACTGGGAAAGCGCCGATGAGCGGCAACAACGTTTCCCACGCTAACAACAAAACCAAGCGCCGTTTCCTCCCGAATCTGCAAAATCGCCGTTTCTGGGTTGAAAGCGAAAACCGTTGGGTGCGTCTGCGCATCTCGAACGCAGGCCTGCGCCTGATCGACAAGAACGGCATCGACTCCGTGCTCGCAGACCTGCGCGCACGCGGCGAACTGTAAGGAGTAAGTCATGGCCAAGGGTATCCGCGACAAGATCAAGCTCGAGTCGACCGCAGGCACGGGTCACTTCTACACGACCACGAAGAACAAGCGCAACATGCCGGAAAAAATGTCGATCAAGAAGTTCGACCCGGTTGTTCGCAAGCACGTCGAGTACAAGGAAACGAAGATCAAGTAAATCTTGATCCGAGCCTGACGAAGACATTCAAAGCCCCGCTCTCCAGCGGGGCTTTGTTATTTCTGCCCCGCTTTCGCAGCGGGTTTTTTTGTTTTCCCGGCGCGTCCGTTCACCATCGCGTAACGATCTTTTGATCTCTACCTACACGGTGTAGCTTTTCGTCGGCTCCCCTATCGGAGTATGCTTCCCGCTTCACTCGCCGCCGGCGGCGGCAGAAAGCGCAGAACAAGAGAGACGGAGAGGCAGCACCATGAATTTCGATGTAGCGATCGTCGGCAGCGGGCTGGCGGGACTGAGCGTGGCCCTGAATCTGGCCGAAACGCGCCGCGTGGTGATCATCGCCAAGCGCGCGATGACCGAAGGCGCGAGCGACCGCGCGCAAGGCGGCATCGCCGCGGTGCTCGATTCGGCGGACAGCGTCGAAAACCACGTCGACGACACGCTGGTCGCAGGCGGCGGCCTGTGCGACGAGGCGGCCACGCGCTATATCGTCGAGCATGGCCGCGAAGCGATCGAATGGCTGATCGGCCAGGACGTGCCGTTCACGAAGGACGCCGCCGCCGAACTCGGTTTCCACCTCACCCGCGAAGGCGGCCACAGCCATCGCCGCATCATTCACGCCGCCGACGCCACCGGCCACGCCGTGGTGCAAACGCTGCTCGAACGCGCGCGCCAGCATCCGAACATCACGATCCTCGAAGATCATCAGGCGATCGACGTGATCACCTCGGATCGTCTTGGCCTGCCGGGCCGCCGCTGCCACGGTCTCTACGCGCTCGACCTCAAGAACGACCGCACGGTCACGATCCAGGCGCCGCACACGGTGCTGGCGACGGGCGGCGCGGGCAAGGTTTATCTCTACACGACGAACCCCGACACCGCGACCGGCGACGGCATCGCGATGGCCTGGCGCGCGGGCTGCCGCGTGGCGAACATGGAGTTCATCCAGTTCCACCCGACCTGCCTGTTCCACCCGCACGCGAAGTCGTTCCTGATTTCCGAGGCCGTGCGCGGCGAAGGCGGCGTGCTGCGCCTGCCCGACGGCACACGTTTCATGCCCGAACACGACGCGCGCGCCGAACTCGCGCCGCGCGACATCGTGGCCCGCGCGATCGACTTCGAGATCAAGAAGCACGGCATCGATTGCGTGCATCTGGACATCAGCCATCAGCCGCCCGCGTTCCTCGAAGAGCACTTCCCGACCATCCTCGCGCGCTGCCGCGAGTTCGGCATCGACATCACGAAAGAGCCGATTCCGGTCGTGCCCGCCGCGCATTACACCTGCGGCGGCGTGGTCACCGACCTCGCGGGCCGCACCGATCTCGCGGGCCTCTACGCGGTCGGCGAAACCTCGTACACGGGGCTGCACGGCGCGAACCGCCTCGCGTCCAACTCGCTGCTCGAATGTCTCGTGATCGGTCGCTCGGCGGCGGAAGCGATCGAAGCCGAAGGCTTCGAAGCGGCCGCGCACGCCCCGCTGCCCGACTGGGACGAAAGCCGCGTGTCCGATTCCGACGAGGAAGTCGTGGTCGCGCACAACTGGGACGAGCTGCGCCGCCTGATGTGGAATTACGTCGGCATCGTGCGCACCGACAAGCGTCTGGAGCGCGCACAACACCGCATTTCCCTGCTGCGCGACGAAATCCAGGAGTACTACGCGAATTTCCGCGTGACGCGCGATCTGCTGGAACTGCGCAACCTCGTCGAAGTGGCCTCGCTGATCGTCGAGAGCGCGCGCTCGCGGCGCGAAAGCCGCGGTCTGCATTACAGCCGCGACTGGCCGAATTCGCTGCCGAAGGCGCTGCCGACCGTGCTCGCGCCCGAGCGCGTGCGCAACCGCAACGTCGCGTAAGCCGTCGCGCGAATAAAAAAGGCCGCCTCTCGCGAGGCGGCCTTTTTGCCTTTTTGCATCTGGAAGCGCGTGATGTATTGCGCTCAGACGATCCGCATCGAGTAGTCGGTCGCGCGCACGTCCTTCGTGAGCGCGCCGATCGACACGCGATCGACGCCGGTTTCGGCAATCGTGCGCACCGAATCGAAGTTCACACCGCCCGAGACTTCGAGCAGCGCGCGCCCCGCCGTGCGCTTGACCGCCTCGCGCATCATTTCGAACGAGAAGTTGTCGAGCAGCACCGAGGTCGCGCCGTGCACGAGCGCCGTGTCGAGCTGGTCGAGCGTTTCGACTTCGATCTGGATGGGCACGCCCGCGTTCAGGGCGAGCGCCGCGTCCATCGCCGCGCCCACGCCGCCCGCCGCCGCGATGTGGTTTTCCTTGATCAGAATGCCGTCGTACAGCGCGAGGCGCTGATTCGCGCCGCCGCCCACGCGCACCGCGTACTTCTGCGCGAGCCGCAGGCCCGGCAGCGTCTTGCGCGTGTCGAGAATGCGCGTTTGCGTGTGCGCGATGGCGTCCACGTAACGGCGCGTCGCGCTCGCCACGCCCGACAGCAGCTGCAGAAAGTTCATCGCATTGCGCTCGGCCGTGAGCAGCGCGCGCGCCGGTCCGCGCAACGCGCACACCACCGAGTCGGCCGCCATGCGCTCGCCTTCGCGATAGTGCCAGCGCACGTCGATGCGCGCGTCGACCTGCTTCACCACGGCGTCGAACCACAGCACGCCGCACAGCACCGCCTCTTCGCGCACGATGATGCGCGCGTCGCGCATCTCGTCGGCGGGCACGAGGCGACCGGTCTGGTCGCCGGTGCCGACGTCTTCGTTCAGCGCATCCGCAACGTTGCGCGCGATCGCCGCGTCGAACGCCGCGCCGTACTGCGCGCGCACCCCGGGCAGCACGGACGACACCGCGTCCACGGCCAGCAATTCCAGTGCTCCCATCACGCCGCTCCCACGTTCGAGAACAGCGCGCCGTCGCGCGCGAGATCGCCGCTCGCCTGCACGCGACGCTTGTGTTCCGCCGCGAACGCCAGCATGCGGTCGATCGGCAGACGCGCGCGCTCGCCGATGGCGGCGTCGACGAAAATTTCGTTATGGCCGCGTTCGAGCACGTCCGCGAGATTCGCGAGGCCGTTCATCGCCATCCACGGGCAATGCGCGCAGCTCTTGCAGGTCGCGCTGTTG
Source organism: Paraburkholderia sp. SIMBA_027 (assembly GCF_046535315.1). Classification (NCBI taxonomy): domain Bacteria; kingdom Pseudomonadati; phylum Pseudomonadota; class Betaproteobacteria; order Burkholderiales; family Burkholderiaceae; genus Paraburkholderia; species Paraburkholderia sp. SIMBA_027. The sequence continues at coordinate 341,455 of NZ_JAWRWY010000005.1, read as the reverse complement.
CCGGCCGTAGGCGCTTCGATGAAGGTCTTGCCCGGCGCCGCGAGGCGCATTTTGTGCAGAATGCCCAGATCGGTCGCGACGATGAAACGCTGCGCGTCGAGCTTCACGGCGGCGTCGATCAGTTGCGTGGTCGAGCCGACCACGTCCGCGAGCGCGACCACGGCTTCGGGCGATTCCGGGTGAACGAGAATCTTCGCGTCGGGATATTCGGCGCGCAGCAGATCGAGTTCGATGCCCTTGAACTCGTCGTGCACGAGGCACGAGCCCTGCCACAGCAGCATGTCGGCGCCGGTTTTCTTCTGGATGTAGCTGCCCAGATGGCGGTCCGGCGCCCAGAGGACCTTTTCGCCCTTCGCGTGCAGATCGGCAACGATTTCGAGGCCGATCGACGAGGTGACCATCCAGTCCGCGCGCGCCTTCACGGCCGCGCTGGTGTTCGCGTACACGACCACGGTGCGGTCGGGATGCTGGTCGCAGAACGCCGAAAATTCGTCGACGGGACAGCCGAGGTCGAGCGAGCAGGTCGCGTCGAGGTCCGGCATGAGAATGCGCTTGTTCGGGCTCAGGATCTTCGCGGTCTCGCCCATGAAGCGCACGCCCGCGACGACCAGCGTCTGTGCGTCATGATCGCGACCGAAACGCGCCATTTCGAGCGAATCGGCCACGCAGCCGCCGGTTTCGTCCGCCAGCTCCTGCAATTCGGGATCGACGTAATAGTGCGCGACGAGCACCGCCTTCTCGCGCTTGAGCAACGCGCGAATGCGCTCCTTCAATGCAACGCGCTCCGCCGCCGACGGCGCGTCGGGCACCGTCGCCCACGCCTGCCCGACGCTGCACACCGCGCCTTGCGGCCGGTCGTACTCGACCGCTCTGATTGCCTGACTCATGATCTCCTCTACCGGCCGAAACGCGTGCTTTCGCCCTCGTTCCGGCCCCATGCCAGTTGCAGCCCTGCCGATCGCCACGGTACGCAACCCGCGCCAAGCACCGGTTTTTCCGCGGCCCAAAAAGAAAAACCCCGCCAGCGCGGGGTTTTGTGACGTACCTGAATTCTAATGGATTTTTCCGACGCTCACGCAGGCCGCATGGGCCGGGAGCGCGTATCCATCCACGAAATCAGGCGTAGCGGCGCAGGCGCGTCGCGAATTCCTGGAGTGCCTTGATGCCGCTTTGTTCGGCGCGATGGCACCAATCCTGGAGCTGCGTGAGCAGTTGTTCGCGCGAGGCGCTCGAACGTTCCCAGATGGCCGCGAGTTCGTTGCGCAGCTCGATGAACGTGCGCAGCTTCTGGCTGTTCGCGAAGATCTGCGGCAGTTGACGCTTTTGCGGCTCGTTCAGGCTGGCTTCTTCCTTGTCGAACCACTTGCGCGCGCCGCGCATGACCTTGTACTTCTCGCGCTCGCCGACTTCCTTCAGATGCGCCAGCTCCTGGCGATACGCCTGCTTCACGACCGTGGCGTAACGCGCCATGACTTCATAGCGGTTCGACAGCACGGCTTGCAGCGTTTCGTGGTCGGGCACGAGCTTGGTCTTGGTCAGACGCGGCGTGGGCGCGACCTTCTTGACCTTGGCGAGACCGACGGCCTGCATCATGCGGATGTACATCCAGCCGATGTCGAACTCGTACCACTTGCTCGACAGCTTCGCCGAAGTGGCGAAGGTGTGGTGATTGTTGTGCAGCTCTTCACCGCCGATGATGATGCCGAGCGGGAACAGGTTCGTGCTGGCGTCCGACGAATTGAAGTTGCGATAGCCCCAGAAGTGGCCGAGACCGTTCACGACGCCGGCGGCCCAGAACGGGATCCACGCCATCTGCACGGCCCAGACGGAAAGACCGACCAGACCGAACAGCGCCACGTCGATCACCATCATGATGCTCACGCCGAGGATCGGGAAGCGCGTGTAGACGTTGCGCTCCATCCAGTCGTTGGGCGTGCCGTGGCTGAAACGGCGCAGCGTTTCTTCGTTCTTCGCTTCGGCGCGATAGAGTTCGGCGCCTTCGAGCAGCACCTTCCAGATGCCGCGCGTTTGCGGGCTGTGCGGATCTTCCTCGGTCTCGCATTTGGCGTGGTGCTTGCGGTGAATCGCGGCCCACTGACCCGTCAGCATGCCCGTGGTCATCCACAGCCAGAAACGGAAGAAGTGACTCATGATCGGGTGCAGCTCGAGCGCACGGTGCGCCTGGCAGCGGTGCAGATACACCGTAACGCCGACGATCGTGATGTGGGTGGCCACCGCCGCGAACAGCAGGATCTGCCACCACGTGAAATGCAGCACGCCGTGCGCGAGGAAATCAAGCAAGGAATTCAACAAGGTTTGTACCCGTGAAACGTAGCGCGGCGGCCTTTCAGCCCGAAACCGCTGTCAAGAAAGTGAAAGCGTACAGCAGGAGGTTGGACGGCATTCTACTAGAACCGTTCCAAGTGTTTGTAACAAATGAAGATTTTTTTCTTTAACGGCCGCGGAGTCAACCGTCTTGAGGGCGCCAGAGGCGGTTTGCCGCACATTTCGCGCGCCCTTCCGACCCCTTCTTACCTTTCGCCGGCTGCCGCCTGGGGTTGATCCTGGTGTCGATCCGCGCTCGGCGCCTCGTTCTGTCCCCGAACGGGCGGACCGGCCACCGGCATCGCGCCGCCGATGATGCGCACCTCGCGCTGCGCGAACGGGATCGAAATACCCGCCTCGTTGTACAGACGCCAGATATTCATGTTCACCGCCGAACGCACGCTCGACGTGCCGTTGGCCGCGTCGGCGATCCAGAAACCGAGTTCGAGATTGATGCCGTCGCCGCCGAAACTCGCCAGATATGGCGTCGGGGCCGGATCGGTCAGCACGCGCTCGACGCCCTCGCCCGCTCGCGCGAGCAGCGCCATCGCCTGATCGAGATCCGTGTCGTAGGCGACCTGCACCGCCGCCTTGGCGTAGCCGCGCGTCAGATACGAGGACTGGTTCTGCACCACATCGGTGATCAGTTTTTCGTTCGGGATCAGCGTCTCCACGCCGTCGAGCCCGCGCACGACCGTGTAGCGCGTGCGGATCTGCGTGACCTTGCCCGCGAGTCCGCTCACGTTGATGGTGTCGCCCAGACGCAGCGAGCGGTCGATCAGAATGATGAAGCCCGACACGTAATTGCTCGCGATCTTCTGCAAGCCGAAGCCGAGACCCACGCCGAGCGCGCCGCCGAACACGCCCAGCACCGTGATGTCGATGCCGACGATCGACAGGCTGAACAGAATGGCCGCGAACACCAGCAGCGCGCGGCCCACGCGCGCGAGCACGACGCGCAGATTGGCGTCGATGGTGGTCGCGCGCATCAGCCGGTCCTCGAGCGCCGCGCCCGCCCAGACCGCCACGACCATCGTCACGCAGACCCACAGCACGCCGTTGGACAGCGACAGCAGGCTCACATGCGCGGTGCCGATGCGAAAGCGCACGCTCTCCATCCACGTGAGCACGTCGTCCTGAATGCCGAGCACGGTGAACAGCATGCCGAGCCAGACGATCAGCGACACGAGTTTTTCGACGATGCCGAGCCACGCGTGCGTCTGGCCGTTGCGGCCGAACACGCGCCGCGCGAAGAAGAACGCGATATAGATGAGCCCGATGCCGAACAGCGGCACCAGCGCGAGATTGAGCAGCGACGTGTGGATGAAATTGCTGGCGATCTCGCGCGCGATCCAGACGCAGCCGGCGCCGATCAGCGGGAAAAAGGCGCGCGACAGGCTCTCGGCGCCGAAACGCAGGCCTTCATAGCGATCCTGGCGGCGCGCTTCGAGCACGCGCCGCAGCAGCCGCGCGAGCAGCCACGCCAGCACGAGCGCGCCGATCAGCACGCCGGCCTGCCAGAGCATGACCGGCTGTCCGAAATCGCGGATCACGCCGCCCAGCATGTGCGAAAAAATGCGGTTTTCCATCATGGGTATGCAAATTCAAACGGCGCGGGGCCGCCCGATCGGAATCGGACGGCCCCGCGTTGCTACAGCTTCTGACACGTTCACCGCACTTCCAGCCCGCGGTGAGTTCAAGCGCTTATTCCTGCGTCGCGTCCGGCTCGGCGGCTGCGGGCTGCTGAGCCTTGGCGATCGCGTCGGCGGCTTCGGTCGCGGCAGCGGCCTCTTCCGGCGTGGTCGCGGCGGCGGCCTTTTTCGTCTTCGGCTGCGCGTCGCCGCGGCGCTCCAGCACGGCGGCGAAGAAGCCGTCCGTGGCGTGGCGATGCGGCCACAGCGAGAGGTAGTCGCCGGTATCGAGACCCACGCGCTGTTCCGCCAGCACGTCGCGCGCGCTGACCAGCACGAAGTCGGGATGCGCGTCGAGGAACTGCTTCACCACCGCTTCGTTCTCGGCTTCGAGAATGCTGCAGGTCGCGTAGACCAGACGGCCACCGCGCTTGAGCAGACGCGCGGCGCTCGTGAGAATCGACAGTTGCTTGGGCGCGAGTTCGGCCACCGACTCGGGCGACTGGCGCCACTTGAGGTCGGGATTGCGGCGCAGCGTGCCCAGCCCCGAGCACGGCGCATCGACCAGCACGCGGTCGATCTTGCCGATCAGGCGCTTGATCTTGGCGTCGTGTTCGCTGTCGATCAGCACCGGATTGACGTTCGAGAGGCCGCTGCGCGCAAGGCGCGGCTTGAGCTTCGCGAGACGGCGATCGGAGATGTCGAACGCGTAGAGACGGCCCGACGAGCGCATCATCGCGCCGAGCGCCAGGGTCTTGCCGCCCGCGCCCGCACAGAAGTCCACCACCATCTCGCCGCGGCGCGGCGCGACCAGCGAGCACAGCAGCTGGCTGCCTTCGTCCTGCACTTCGAACCAGCCGTCCTTGAAGGCGTCGAGGCGCGACAGCGCGGGCTTGCCCGTCACGCGCACGCCGTTCGGCGCGAACGGCGTCTCGCCCGCCTCGATGCCGGCCGCGGCCAGCGCGCGCATCAGCTCGTCGCGGTTCGCCTTGATCGGATTCGAGCGCAGGTCGAGCGGCGCCGGATAGTTGAGCGCGGACGCCAGTTGCGCCATTTCGGCGGCGTCGAAACGCGATTCGAGCGCCTTCAGGATCCACTCGGGCAGATTGAGCTGCACGCGCTGCGGCAGGCTCGCCGGATCGATCTTCGCGACGTGTTCGAGCCAGTTCGCCTCGGCGTCCGAGACGAACGGACGGATCGCCGAACGGCCGGCCGTGGCCATCAGACCGAGCAGCGTGAGGCGGCGCGTCGGGCTGCCCGTGCCGCTTTCGGCCAGGTGCGCGAACTCCATGCGACGGCGCAGCACGGCGAACACGGCTTCGGCGATCACGCCGCGCTCACCGTGGCCGAGCTTCGGATGCTCGCGGAAAAAACGACTCGTGATCGCGTCGGCGGGGCCGGCGAACTTGAGCACATCGGCGAGCAGCGTCTCGGTTTGTCCAATCAAAAATCCATGCAGCCTCATGCGCCCTCCCCGGCGTTGTGTGCTTGTGCTTCGTTTACATCGTCAAGGAAGAGCCATTGCGGCTCGGGCGGCGAGAGCGTCACACGTCCGCCGTCGAGCGCGAGGCGCCCTTCGACGAACCAGCGCACCGCGCGCGGATAAATAACATGTTCGGTCTTGAGCACGCGCGCGGCCAACGCCGCGGCGTCGTCGCCCGCGCGCACCGGAATGCCCGATTGCGCGACGATCGGCCCATGATCCAGCGTGGGCGTGACGAAATGCACCGTGGCGCCGTGCACGCGGCAACCCGCGTCGAGCGCCTGCTGGTGCGTCTTGAGGCCCGGAAAGCTCGGCAGCAGCGACGGATGGATATTGAGCATCCGACCCGAATAATGCGTGACGAAACCTTCGGTGAGCACGCGCATGAAGCCCGCGAGCACGACGAGATCAGGTGCATAACCGTCGATGGTTTGCGCGAGCGCCGCGTCGAAGGCGGCGCGATCCGGATACTGGCGATGATCGACCACCGCCGTGGCAATGCCGTGTGACGCCGCGAACGCAAGGCCCGCGGCGTCGGGACGGTTGGCAATCACGGCGGCGATGCGCGCCGGCCAGGCTTCGTGCGCGCACGCGCGCACGATGGCTTCCATGTTGCTGCCCCGCCCCGAAATCAGGATGACGAGATTTTTCATCCGCGGATTTTATCATCGGGGACGACGCCCGACGCTCGGGCGGGAGCGATCGCCCTCGCGTGCGTTTATAATCTCCTGTTTAGTCGCGGCCCAGGCCGCACCACCGGTCATATCGAGCGCGCACGGCCCGCGCGCTTTTCGAGGTTCCTCCAGGTTCCGCTATCGTGAGAGTTTTCCGCGGTCTTCCCAACGCCGAAAGTCGCGCGCCCTGCGCGCTCACCATCGGCAATTTCGACGGTGTCCACCGCGGACATCAGGCGCTGCTCGCGCGCGTGCGCGAAGCCGCGAACGCGCGCGGCCTGCCGGTCTGCGTGATGACCTTCGAGCCGCATCCCCGCGAGTTCTTCAATCCCGCCAGCGCCCCGCCGCGCATCGCCATGCTGCGCGACAAGCTCGAAGCGCTGCGCGAGAACGGCGTGGACCGCGTGGTGGTCGAGCATTTCAACCACACCTTCGCGAGCCAGTCGCCGGACGCGTTCGTCGAACGCATCATCGTGGGCGGCCTGCACGCGCGCTGGATGATGATCGGCGACGACTTCCGCTACGGCGCGAAGCGTGCGGGCGATTTCGCCTCGCTGCAGCTCGCGGGCCGCGAACACGGCTTCGAAGTCGAACAGATGGCCACCGTCGCCGACCCGTCGGGCGTGCGCATTTCCAGCTCCGCCGTGCGCACGCAGCTCGCGGCCGGCGATCTGGACGCCGCGCGCGCCTCGCTCGGCCGGGGCTACGAAATCAGCGGACACGTCGTGCACGGCCTGAAGCTCGGCCGCGACCTCGGCTTTCCCACGCTGAATCTGCCGATCGGCCACAAGCGCCCCGCGCTCAAGGGCATTTTCGTCGTGCAGGTTCACGGTATCGCCGACCACCCGCTGCCGGGCGTCGCGAGCCTCGGCCTGCGGCCCACGGTCGACGACTCGGGCCGCGTGCTGCTCGAAGTGCATCTGCTCGACTGGCACGGCAGCGCATACGGCAAGCTCGTGCGCGTCGAGTTTCTGAAGAAGCTGCGCGACGAGGAGAAGTTCGCCGACCTCGAAACGCTCACCGCCGCGATCGCACGCGACGTAAGCAACGCCCGCGCATGGTTCGCCGCGGCGGGCACGGGCGCGGCCGGCGGCGCGTCCACCGGCTTCGCCACCTCGGCGACCGATCGAATTTGACCCGCGGCCCGCGCGCGTCTTGCCGAGCAAGGCACGCGTTTCGGGCCGCCCGCCCCCAGGCGCCGCCGTGCAGCACGCGTGCGGCGCCCGAGGCGACGGTTGCGCGGCATCGCCCGCAATGCTGACGCCATGCATCCCCCGAATTCCACGTGATCTCACCATGAGCGACAAGAAAGCATCCTCCGGCAAGCCGCAAAAGTCCGAATCGAAGTACCCCGTCAACCTGCTCGACACGCCGTTCCCCATGCGCGGCGACTTGCCCAAGCGCGAGCCGCAATGGGTCAAGGAGTGGGAAGAGCAAGGTATCTACAAGAAGATCCGCGCAGCCTCGAAGGGCCGCAAGAAGTTCATCCTGCACGACGGCCCGCCGTATGCGAACGGCGACATCCACCTCGGCCACGCGGTGAACAAGATCCTCAAGGACATGATCGTCAAGGCGCGCAATCTCGCGGGCTTCGACGCGGTCTACGTGCCGGGCTGGGACTGCCACGGCATGCCGATCGAAATCCAGATCGAAAAGCAGTTCGGCAAGTCGCTGCCCGCGCAGGAAGTGATGAAGAAGGCGCGCGAGTACGCGGCCGGCCAGATCGAAACGCAGAAAAAGGGCTTCAAGCGCCTCGGCGTGCTCGGCGACTGGGACAACCCGTACAAGACCATGAACTTCGCGAACGAGGCGGGAGAAATCCGCGCACTCGCGAAGATCATGGAGAAGGGTTATGTGTTCCGCGGCCTGAAGCCGGTCAACTGGTGTTTCGACTGCGGCTCGGCGCTCGCTGAAGCCGAAGTCGAGTACAAGGACAAGACCGATCCGACCATCGACGTGCTGTTCACGTTCGCGCAGCCCGCGGAAACGGCGGCCGCGTTCGGCCTCGCCGCGCTGCCGCGCGAGGAAGGCGGCATCGTCATCTGGACCACGACGCCCTGGACGATCCCGTCGAACCAGGCGCTCAACGTGCATCCGGAAATCGAGTACGCACTCGTCGACACGCAGCGCGGCCTGCTGATCCTCGCGAGCGAACGCGTCGAAGCCTGCATGAAGGACTTCGGCCTCGAAGGCACCGTCGTCGCCACCACGCAGGGCGAAAAGCTCGCGAACCTGCGCTTCAATCACCCGCTCGCCTCGGCGCATCCGGGCTACAAGCGCACCTCGCCGATCTATCTCGGCGACTACGTGACGACCGACACCGGCACGGGCATCGTGCACTCGGCGCCCGCCTACGGCGTGGAAGACTTCGTGTCGTGCAAGGCGCACGGCATGGTCGACTCCGACATCATCAGCCCGGTGATGGGCGACGGCCGCTACGTCGAATCGCTGCCGCTGTTCGGCGGTCTCTCGATCTGGGACGCGAATCCGAAGGTCGTCGAAGCGCTCGACGCCGCCGGCACCCTGCTGCGCAGCGAGAAATACCTGCACAGCTACATGCACTGCTGGCGCCACAAGACGCCCATCATCTACCGCGCGACCTCGCAGTGGTTCGCGGGCATGGACGTCACGCCGAACGACGGCGGCAAGACGCTGCGCGAAACCGCGCTCGAAGGCATCGAAGCCACGGCGTTCTATCCGTCGTGGGGCAAGCAGCGCCTGTTCTCGATGATCGCCAACCGCCCGGACTGGACGCTTTCGCGCCAGCGCCAATGGGGCGTGCCGATGGCGTTCTTCGTGCACAAGGAAACCGGCGAACTGCATCCGCGCACGCCGGAGCTGCTCGAAGAAGTCGCGAAGCGCGTCGAAGTGTCGGGCATCGAAGCGTGGCAGACGCTCGACCCGCGCGAGCTGATCGGCGACGACGCGAACCTGTACGAAAAGAACCGCGACACGCTCGACGTGTGGTTCGACTCGGGCACGACGCATTGGCACGTGCTGCGCGGCTCGCACAAGGACGACCTGCAATTCCCGGCCGACCTCTATCTGGAAGGCTCGGACCAGCATCGCGGCTGGTTCCATTCGTCGCTGCTGACGGCGTCGATGCTCGACGGCCGCCCGCCCTACAACGCGCTGCTCACGCACGGCTTCACCGTCGACGGCGAAGGCCGCAAGATGTCGAAGTCGCTCGGCAACGGCGTCGACCCGCATGAGGTGGCGAACCGTCTGGGCGCGGAAATCATCCGTCTGTGGATCGCGTCGACCGACTACTCGGGCGAACTGGCGATCTCGGAAGAAATCCTGAAGCGCGTGACGGAAGGCTATCGCCGTATCCGCAACACGCTGCGCTTCCTGCTCTCGAACCTGTCGGACTTCGACTTCGAGAAGCACGCGCTGCCCGCGGATCAATGGCTCGAAATCGACCGTTACGCCGTGGCGCTCACGCACACGCTGCAAAACGACGTGCTCTCGCACTACGACCGCTACGAGTTCCACCCGGTCGTGGCGAAGCTGCAGACGTTCTGCTCGGAAGATCTCGGCGGCTTCTATCTCGACGTGCTGAAGGACCGCCTCTACACGAGCGCGCCGGATTCGGCCGCGCGTCGCGGTGCGCAGACGGCGCTGCATCACATCACGCACAGCCTGCTGCGCATTCTCGCGCCCTTCCTCTCGTTCACGGCCGAGGAAGCGTGGAAGGTGTTCCAGCCGCAAAGCGAAACCATCTTCACGGAAACCTTCCATGCGTTCCCGGACATCGCCGGCGCGCAGGATCTGATCGTGAAGTGGTCGCTGCTGCGCGAAGTGCGCGGCAACGTCACGAAGGCGCTCGAAGAGGCGCGCGGCGCGAACCAGATCGGTTCGTCGCTGCAGGCCGAAGTGCGCATTCTCGCGAGCGGCGCGCGTTACGACGCCCTCACCTCGCTCGGCGACGACCTGAAGTTCGTGCTGATCACCTCGGCGGCGGAAGTCATCAAGGTCGAGAACGAAGCGGACGAAGGCGTCGAAGTCGTGACCTCGAAGTACCTCAAGTGCGAACGCTGCTGGCACTATCGCGACGACGTGGGCGCGAACGCCGAGCATCCGGGCCTGTGCGGCCGCTGCGTCGCCAATCTGTTCGGCAACGGCGAAACCCGGAGCGCCGCATAATGGCCAAGACCATGACGAAGCAAATGAAGTCGAATGGCGCGAGCGGCACGCTTGCGCCGTGGCTCGGCATCGCGGTGATCGTGATCCTGGCGGATCAGCTCACCAAGATCGCCATCGCCAAAGTGTTCGCATACGGCGAAGGCCGCGTGATCACGCCGTTCTTCAACCTCGTGCTGGTCTACAACAAGGGCGCGGCGTTCAGCTTCCTCGCGGCGGCCGGCGGCTGGCAGCGCTGGGCGTTCACGGCGCTGGGCGTCGTGGCCGCGCTGGTGATCGGCTATCTGCTCAAGCGTCACGCGGGCCAGCGCATGTTCTGCACGGCGCTTTCGCTCATTCTGGGCGGCGCGCTCGGCAACGTGCTCGACCGCCTGATGTACGGCCATGTGATCGACTTCCTGGACTTCCATCTGGGCCGCTCGCACTGGCCGGCGTTCAACGTCGCGGACAGCGCGATCTGCGTCGGCGCGGCCTTGCTGGTGTTCGACGAGCTGCGGCGCGTGCGCGGCTCGCGCTAAAGCTCGACGCCAAGGCACGACGTCAAGATACGACACGATTCGGCGCGCCTCGCTGCGCCGCTTCGCGTCACGCTGCGTCACTGGAGAGAACCGACTTGAACACCTCCGCAGCCCATCCGGGCGAACTGGCCGGGCGCCATCTCGTGCTCGGCATGACGGGCGGCATCGCCTGCTACAAGATCGCCGAACTCACGCGCCTGCTCGTCAAGGCGGGCGCGACCGTGCAGATCGTGATGACCGAGGCGGCCACGCAGTTCATCACGCCGGTGACCATGCAGGCGCTCTCGGGCCGCCCCGTCTACACGAGCCAGTGGGACGGCCGCGTGCCCAACAACATGGCGCACATCGACCTCTCGCGCGAGGCGGACGCCATCGTCATCGCGCCCGCTTCCACCGACTTCATCGCCAGGCTCGCCCACGGTTTGGCCGACGACCTGCTCTCGACGCTGTGCGTTGCGCGCGACTGTCCGCTGCTGGTCGTGCCCGCGATGAACCGGCAGATGTGGCAGAACCCGGCCACGCAGCGCAACGTCGCGCAGATCCGCGCCGACGGCATCGAAACGCTCGGCCCCGATTCCGGTCCGCAGGCTTGCGGCGAAGTCGGTGACGGGCGCATGCTGGAGCCGGAAGCCGTGTACGAGGCGATCGTCGCGTTCTTCACGCCCAAGCTGCTCGCGGGCCGCAAGTTGCTGATCACGGCCGGACCGACGTTCGAGCCGCTCGATCCGGTGCGCGGCATCACCAACCGTTCGAGCGGCAAGATGGGCTTCGCGCTCGCGCGCGCCGCGCAGCAGGCGGGCGCCGAGGTGCATCTGGTGGCCGGCCCGGTCGCGCTGGACACGCCGTGGGGCGTCTACCGCGAAGACGTGCAGACCGCGCAGCAGATGTACGACGCCGTGATGCACGCCGCGCCCGACGCCGACGTGTTCATCGGCGTGGCGGCGGTGGCCGACTGGCGCGTCGATCACGTCGCCGAGCACAAGATCAAGAAAACGGCCGAGCATCGCATGCCGACGTTCACGTTCGTCGAGAACCCGGACATCCTCGCCTCGGTCGCGGCCATGCCGAATGCGCCGTACTGCGTCGGTTTCGCTGCCGAAAGCGGCGACCTCGACGTGCACGGCGAAGAGAAGCGCGCGCGCAAGAAAGTACCGCTGCTGATCGGCAATCTCGGCCCGCTCACCTTCGGTCAGGACGACAACGAAGTCGTGCTGTTCGAAGCCGCCGGCCGCACGCCGCTTCCGCGCGCGGCCAAGCTGGCGCTCGCGCAGACGCTCGTCGCCGAAATCGCGAAGCGTCTGCCGGCACCGGGCATCATCTCGTGATGCATGCGCGCGGGCGCCGCCCGCGCGCCGCTTCGCGAACGTCATCGAGGAGCAGTACGCCATGACGCTGCTTTCCGTACTGGATCAATCGCCCGTCATTGCCGGGCACACCGCGGCGGACGCACTCGCCGCCACGCTCGACCTCGCGCAACTCGCCGACGAGCTCGGCTACACGCGCTACTGGTGCGCCGAGCACCACGGCCTGCTCGGCGTGTGCAATCCCTGCCCCGAAGTCCTGCTCGCGCGCATCGGCAGTCTGACGAAGCGCATCCGCATCGGCTCGGGCGGCGTCATGCTGCCCTACTACAGCGCGTTCAAGGTCGCCGAGCAATTCATGATGCTGGAGGCGCTGTTTCCCGGCCGCGTCGATCTGGGCGTCGGACGCGCGCCCGGCGGCGACATGCGCACCGCGCAGGCGGTCGCGGCGGGCGCCTACAATCGCGGCGACCAGTTCACGCAGCAGGTGCAGGATCTCGTCGGGCTGATGGACGGCACCCTGCCCGCCGATCACCTCGCGCACGGCGTCGTCCTGCAACCGCAAATCGAGACTCGCCCGCAACTCTGGGTGCTCGGTTCGAGCGATTTCGGCGGCCTGCTCGCGGCGCAACTGGGCCTGCACTTCTCGTTCGCGCATTTCATCAACGCGCACTTCGGGCATCTGGTGTCCGAGGCGTATCACGATCGCTTCAAGGCAGGCCACGAAGCGAAACCGTACCTGGCCTGCGCCGTCTTCGTGATCTGCGCCGATACCGAAGCCGAGGCCGCCGACCTCGAAAAAGCCGTCGATCTGCGCCGCGTGCAGATGGCCTACGGTCTGAACGCGCCGATCCCGAGCCTCGAACAGGGGCGCGCCCAGGAATACGGCGAGCGCGAGCAACTCGTGATCGACCGCGAGAAGCCGCGCAGCATCATCGGCACGCCGGACAGCGTGACGGAGCGCCTGCTGGCGCTCAAAGACCGCTTCCGCGCCGACGAACTGATCGTGCTGACCGTCGCCGGCAGCTACAAGGCGCGTCAGCGCTCCTACGAACTTCTCGCCGAGGCCTTCGAACTGCCTCGCTCAAACTGACCTGAACGCCAACTCATGAAAATCGACGTCAAGATCCTCAACGAACGCATGCGCGACCAGTTGCCCCACTACGCCACGCCGGGCAGCGCGGGCCTCGACCTGCGCGCGTGCCTCGACGCGCCCGTCACGCTCGAACCGGGCGAAACGAAGCTGATCCCGACCGGCCTCGCGATTCATCTCGCCGATCCGGGCTATGCGGCGCTGATCCTGCCGCGCTCGGGCCTCGGCCACAAGCACGGCATCGTGCTCGGCAACCTCGTCGGCCTGATCGACTCCGACTACCAGGGCGAGCTGATGATCTCCACCTGGAATCGCGGCCACACGACCTTCACGCTGAACCCGCTGGAGCGTCTCGCGCAGCTCGTGATCGTGCCGGTCGTGCAGGCGCAGTTCAACGTCGTCGAGAGCTTCGAAGAGAGCGAGCGCGGCGAAGGCGGCTTCGGCAGCACGGGCAAGCACTAAGCTGCACGCGCCGCGCACGGCCATAAAAAAAGCACGCTTTCGAGCGTGCTTTTTTGTTGTCCGGCGCGGGTCGTTTAGCGCGGTGCATCGGGCGAAGCCGCGAGCGGCGCACGACGTCGATACCAGAGCGCGTAGATCACGACCAGCGCGACGAGAAACGCGACGCCATACGCGAGCGTCATGCGGAATTCGCGCGTGAACGCCGTGCCCACCAGAATGCCGAGCATCAGGATCGCGCCCAGCACGCTCGTCAGCGGAAAGCCCCACATGCGGAATGCGAGCGGCGTCTTCGCGTTCTGCATGCGGAAGAAAATCTGCGTGACGAAGATCATCAGCCACGTGAACATCGCGCCGAACATGGCGATCGACATCATCAGCGTGAAGGCCGTTTGCGGCCAGAGCGCGTTGAGCACCGCCGACACCGCAATGCCGATGGTCGAGAGCGAGAGCGCCGCCGTCGGCACGCCCTGACGCGTGAGACGGCCGAACACGGCAGGCGCGTAGCCCGCGCGCGAGAGGCTGAACATCATGCGCGTGGTGATGTAGAGCTGGCTGTTCATGGCCGAGAGCGCCGCGACCAGCACGACGAAGTTGATCGCGCCCGCCGCGTACGGCACGCCGGTTTCGGCCATCACCTTCACGAACGGGCTTTCGTTGCCGCCCGCCTCGGTCCACGGCACGATCGCGAGCATCAGCGCGAGCGTCAGCAGATAGAACAGCACGAGGCGCAGCACGGTGGCGCGGAATGCGCGCGTGACGGCGCGCGCCGGATCCTGCGCCTCGGCCGCGGCGACCGCGATGGTCTCCACGCCCAGGTAGCTGAACAGCGACACGATGGTGCCCACCCACACGCCCCACCAGCCCTTCGGCAGCAGCCCGCCGTGCGACGTGTAGTTCGCGAAGCCCACGCCCGAACTCGCGGGCGCGTGCCACACGAACCATGCGCCGAGCACGATGAAGGCCACGATGGCCGCGATTTTCAGGCTCGAAAACAGATATTCGATCGAGCCATACGCGCGCACGCTCATCGCATTCACGACGATCAGCGCCGCCGAAAATCCGACGATCCAGTACAGCCCCGGCACGTGCGGGAACCAGAATTTCATGTAGACGGCGATGGCCGCGACTTCGGTGCCGACCGCCAGCACATACGCCGACCAATACGCGTAGCGCACCACGAAACCCGCGAGCGGCCCGATGTAGTGCTCGGCGTAAGCGCCGAACGAACCCGAGGTGGGATGCGCGACCGTCATTTCGGCGAGCGCGCCCATCAGCAGCAAGGCGATCAGCGCGCCGATCGCATAGGAAATCAGCACGCCCGGACCGGCGAAGCCGATCGCGAAACCGCTGCCGAGAAACAGCCCCGTGCCGACCGCGCCGCCGATGGCGATCATCGTCATCTGACCGGCGGACAGCCCGCGGCGCAAACCGCGCTCGCGTTCGACGATCGATTCGAACGCACCCTTTTTATCTGAACTCACCTTCACCCTCGACGGCATGCGGCCATTTCACCGGCAATGCGCGCAATTACGACGACGTTCGCAGAAATTACGCGCACAAAACAAAACGGCGCGGACCGTGAAGTCCGCGCCGTTCCGGCTGGCCTGAAGCGGAAACCGCTTATTCTACTTCGACCGCCTCCGGCGGACGCGGCGCAGGCTGCTCGTCGAACGTGAGCAACACCTTGTCGTCGGCGTCCACATCCACGGTCACGCGACCGCCACTCATGAGCTTGCCGAACAGCAGTTCGTCGGCGAGCGCCCGGCGGATCGTGTCCTGGATCAGACGTTGCATCGGCCGCGCGCCCATCAGCGGGTCGAAGCCGTGCTTGGCCAGATGCTGGCGCAGCGCGTCGGTGAACAGCGCATCGACCTTCTTCTCGTGCAGCTGGTCTTCGAGCTGCATGAGGAACTTGTCGACCACGCGCATGATGATTTCCTCATCGAGCGCACGGAAGCTGATCGTCGCATCCAGACGGTTACGGAACTCCGGCGTGAACAGGCGCTTGATGTCGGCCATTTCGTCGCCTTGTTCGCGGCGCGTCGTGAAACCGATCGTCGACTTGTTCATCGTGTCGGCGCCCGCATTCGTCGTCATGATGATGATGACGTTGCGGAAATCCGCCTTGCGGCCGTTGTTGTCCGTCAGCGTGCCGTGATCCATCACCTGCAGCAGCACGTTGAAGATGTCCGGGTGCGCCTTCTCGATTTCATCGAGCAGCAGCACGCAGTGCGGCTTCTTCGTGACGGCTTCGGTGAGCAGACCACCCTGGTCGAACCCGACATAGCCCGGCGGCGCGCCGATCAGACGGCTCACCGCGTGACGCTCCATGTACTCGGACATGTCGAAACGGATCAGCTCGATGCCGAGCGTGAACGCGAGCTGACGCGCCACTTCGGTCTTGCCGACGCCGGTCGGACCCGAGAACAGGAACGAGCCGATCGGCTTGTCCGTCTTGCCGAGACCCGCGCGCGCCATCTTGATCGACGCCGACAGCGCGTCGATGGCCGGATCCTGGCCGAACACCACGGCCTTCAGATCGCGGTCGAGCGTCTGCAGCTTGCTGCGATCGTCCTGCGACACGCTTTGCGCCGGCACGCGCGCGATCTTCGAGATGATCTCTTCGATCTCGCTCTTGCCGATGGTCTTCTTCTGCTTCGACTTCGGCAGGATGCGTTGCGCCGCGCCCGCTTCGTCGATCACGTCGATCGCCTTGTCGGGCAGATGACGGTCGGTGATGAAGCGTGCGGACAACTCAGCCGCCGCATTGAGCGCGCCCGACGAATACTTCACGCCGTGGTGCTCCTCGAAGCGCGACTTCAGACCGCGCAGGATCGCCACCGTCTGCTCGACGGTCGGCTCGATCACGTCGACCTTCTGGAAACGACGCGACAGCGCCGCGTCCTTCTCGAAGATGCCGCGATATTCCGTGAAGGTGGTCGCGCCGATGCACTTGAGCGTGCCCGACGAGAGCGCCGGCTTCAGCAGATTCGAGGCGTCGAGCGTACCGCCCGATGCGGCGCCCGCGCCGATCAGCGTATGAATCTCGTCGATGAACAGGATCGCGTGCGGGCGTTCCTTCAGCTCCTTGAGCACCGTCTTCAGACGTTGCTCGAAGTCGCCGCGGTACTTCGTGCCCGCGAGCAGCGCGCCCATATCGAGCGAATACACCTGCGCGTCGGCGAGAATGTCCGGCACTTCGCCGCGCGTGATGCGCCAGGCGAGGCCTTCCGCGATCGCGGTCTTGCCGACGCCGGCTTCGCCCACGAGCAGCGGATTGTTCTTGCGACGACGGCACAGCACCTGCACCACGCGCTCGACTTCCGACTCGCGCCCGATCAGCGGATCGATGCGGCCGTCCTTCGCCATCTGGTTCAGGTTCTGCGTGAACTGCGCGAGCGGCGTTTCCTTCTGGCCTGCCGCGTCTTCGGCTTCCGCATTCGCGTCGCTGGCCTTGGCGGCTTCGCCGCTGCCGGTCTTCGCGATGCCATGCGAAATGAAGTTCACGACGTCCAGACGCGTGACGCCCTGCTGTTGCAGGTAGTACACCGCGTGCGAGTCTTTCTCGCCGAAGATCGCCACCAGCACGTTCGCGCCCGTCACTTCCTTCTTGCCGTTGGAAGTGGACTGAACGTGCATGATCGCGCGCTGGATCACGCGCTGGAACCCGAGCGTCGGCTGCGTATCGACGTCATCCGTGCCGGGAACCGTAGGGGTATTGTCATGAATGAAGTTGCGCAGGTTCTGTCGCAGGTCTTCAATATTCGCGGCGCACGCGCGCAACACTTCTGCCGCTGTCGGATTGTCCAACAGCGCCAGCAAGAGATGCTCGACCGTGATGAACTCGTGCCGCGCCTGACGTGCTTCCATGAACGCCATGTGCAGGCTGACTTCCAGTTCCTGGGCAATCATGCTTCCTCCATCACACACTGCAGCGGATGCCCGGCCTGCCGTGCGTGGGTAACGACTTGCTCAACCTTGGTCGACGCGATGTCCCGCGTATAGACCCCACAAACGCCCCTGCCCTCGCGATGAACCTTCAACATGATCTGCGTTGCGGTCTCGCGGTCCTTATTGAAATATTCCTGCACGACCATCACGACGAATTCCATCGGCGTGTAGTCGTCGTTCATCAGCACGACCTTGTACATGGAGGGCGGTTTGACCTTGTGCTCCTGCCGCTCCAGTACGGTTGAATCCTGCTTGTCCGGGATAATTGCCATACACCCATTCTAAACAACTCGGACAGGCCCGCAATCCTGCCGAAACCCGACCGGCCGTCCGGTGAAGCTGGCTCCGGCGCCCGCCACATGTGAGCAAAACCTGCGCCTTCCCCGTTCCGGGCCCGATCAACTCCGCCCAGGCGACTGCATGGGCGCCCGGCTGCGGGGCCGGTTCGATCCGCGCTTCGTTCCAACGTCGAAACCGCGGTTTGAATCACTGCCAGCAGCTTTCGGGCCACCGTCGAATCGAGTATCGCACAACCTGCGGCGTCAGGTGGTCGCCTACTGTCGGCGCCCGCACGCTCACTGTCAGATTCCACGCCACTCGATGTCAAACCTGCCTGACGCGCCGTGAGTCCCATGTGCGTCGATTATGCGACTTTTCAAGATGCACCGCTCACATGACCCCGCCGCGCGTCCGACTTCATGCGTCATCGATACTGATCGAAGACCGGACATTGTCCGACACGTTGCGATGCGGCGTTGTCTGTTGGCGGTGCAACCGATGCACCATGAAAAACGGGCACGAGCAGTTCGGGAGCATGACGCGCAACATCGCGTCGCAGCACGCAAGAAAAGCCGGAAAAACCCTGGAAATGCGATCTTTACAACGCGTCCGGCACGGTCTCAAAATATTCTTGACAGCAGAATAAAGAGCCTCAACAATCAAGCTGGCACTTTTTTCAACCGCCTTTAATTTCGAAAAAATGCCGTTGGTGAGCTTGTGAGGAGGGGGCGATTGCATAGCGATCGTTAAGCTTTTCGAACTGCTCGTGGTAGTGACATGAGTTACAGGGGAAGTTGGTATGGCAACCGGTACGGTCAAGTGGTTCAACGACGCGAAGGGTTTCGGATTCATCACGCCGGATGAAGGCGGCGAGGATCTGTTTGCTCACTTTTCGGCCATCCAGATGAATGGCTTCAAGACCCTCAAAGAAGGGCAGAAGGTGAGCTTCGAGGTCGTGCAAGGCCCGAAGGGCAAACAGGCATCGAACATTCAGGCAGCTGCCTGATACGTTCGGTACCCGTACCTTTTGGAAACCCGGCTTCGGCCGGGTTTCCTTTTTTCAGCGCCTGTTTTTGAGCTTTTTTGACACTCTTGCCGACTGGCTCACATGCTGCGCGCTTGCGTCTCCATTCGCTTCTTCTTTCGCATCTTCCTTCGCTTCGTCCTTCATTCGCACTCCGCATGTCATCGTTTCTTAACGATGCGCATGCTATACACCGCGCTCGCTGAACGCGGTCTCGCGCTGCGTCGCGGCTCAGATCACGCGCAATGTGCCCATCATGCCGAGGTCCTCGTGTTCGAGGATGTGGCAATGGAACATGCGATCGCCCGCTTCATGCTGCACGGTCGCGATATGCACGATTTCCCCCGGCCTCACGTTGATCGTGTCGCGCCATGCAAGATAAGGCTCGGCGATGCGACGACCGTCGAACTCGCGCGACAACACCTGGAACTGCGTACCGTGCAGATGGAACGGATGATCCATGTCCGTGCCGTTCGCGATCGTCCAGTTTTCGACGTCGCCGCGCCGGCTCGTGAGCGTCGCGCGGCCCGGCACGTAAGTCTCGCCGTTGATCATGAATTTCATGCCGGGCGGCATCGCGCGCGTCGACGCACCCGGCTGGTGCATCGCGTGCATGTCCATCGCTTCGCTGAAGCCCACCGACTTCTGCGCACGCGCGGGTCCGAGCGGCGCGATGGCGCGCAATGACGCAGGCAGCGCGGCAGACTTATCGGCAGCGGACGCATCGGCGCCCGACGCATCGGCGCCCGGAGCAAAGCGCACATCGGCGAGCACGACGTTCGGACCCGGCGGCAGGCTGCCGTGCGACATCGCCATTTTGTGACGGTCGTATTGCGTGGCCAGCCAACGCGCCTGCGACGCGCCCTGCCCCGCGCGCACGATCAGTTCGGCGCGCTCGCCCGGCGCGAGCACGAGCGCGGTGAGTCCGTCGCGCGGCGCGGCGAGCAGACCGCCATCGGTGCCGACTTGCGCAAACGCGCGCCCATCGTCGAAAGCGAGTTGCAGATAGCGCGCGCTGCACGCATTCCAGACGCGCCAGCGCTCGTCGCGCACGACCTCGATGCGCGGTTCGCGCGCGCCGTTGACGAGCACGAACTGGCCTTCGCGGCCATTCATCCAGTCCATCATGCTGTTGGGCGCGATGCTCGCATCGGCGGCGAGCTTGAGGTCGGAGACGAACAGATGACGCTCGGGCCACGCGACGAGCGGATCGTCGGCCGCGCGCACGACGATCGGGCCCGCGAGGCCGCGAAACACCTGCTCGGCGGTTTGCATGTGCGGATGCGGGTGATACCAGTAAGTGCCCGCGCTGCCCTTCGGCAAGGTAAAGCGATAGACGTGCTCGCCGCCCGGCGGGATCGGATTCGACGGATTGCCGTCCTGATCGGGCGGCACGGGCAAGCCGTGCCAGTGCATCGTGGTCGGTTGTTCGAGACGGTTGACGACGCGGATCTCGACGCGATCGCCTTCACGCAACGCGATCAGCGGACCGACCACCGGCCCCGACGTGTCGCCTTTGCCCGCCGCTGCGAGGCCGCCGTCGAACTGCCAGAACACGGTGTCGCGCTGACCTTGCACGAGCGCGCGCGCAACCGGTTGCGCGAGCAACGTTGCGCGGAACTCGCCAGGCGTGCGGCTTTCGTTGACGAGCGTGCGCAGGCTCGCGAGCGGCGCGCCGGCAGGCAGCGCATCGACGGGCGCGAGTTCGCTGCCTTGCATCGCGTCGTGCATGCCGGACATCGACGCCATGCCGTTCATTTTGCTCATGTCGTGCATCGGCATGCTGTCGTCGCCAGCGGCGAACGCGCTGCGCGAAAACCAGGCGGCGGCGACGGCGCTGGCCGCGCCCGACAAAAAATCTCTTCGTTTCATTGCTGCATTCCTCGTGCTCGATGGCGCGGCGCGCCGCATGAGCGGACCGCGCATAGGATCGTGCGCACCGCGCGCGGCGTGTGAGCTGCGCGGGTGCCAGGCGTATAACGCTTGGGGCGAACGTCGATCAGACGATCGGAGGAGGCAGAAGCGGCGCGTGCGTGATGCCCGCGCGCAAGCTCACGGCGACGAGGGGCGGCGCATGCGCGCCTGCGCCCGAGGCTTCGAAGCGCGCGGCGAGCGGCGGCGCGCCGCAGTGAACACCGCAGCCGGCCACGCAGCAACTGGCGTGACAATGCGATGAACCCTGATGCGCCGATGAAGACATGCAGCCCGCATCCGCGGCGTGCAATGCAGCCGACTGCGCGACAGACTGACCAACGTGCTGCGCGGCGTGCGTCATCGGCATGACCGCTGCGTGCTCGCACGCGCTCGCGCCGCGCATCGACAGAAGCGCGAAGGCGAACACGAGAAGGAGACGGCGCAGAAACGGCATCGGAAAAGGTGCGGCCAATGAGCGTGCGGGAACCGCTACATCATAGCGCAAGGCAATAAAAATCCCGGCGAACCGTCGGTGCGCCGGGGTGTCGTTCAGCGCGAGCGCTCAGACAGGACGCTCTCGATCATTCTGTTGAATTCTGGTGCTACGCCTCTGCTGGGCGCCCTTCGAATTTCAATGATGCGCAATTTCCCTCAGTTTTTCCCTCACTCGCGTTGAGATGCGTTGGTATCCGTAGCGCGCCTCAGACCTGAACAAACCTGAACATTCCGTCAGCAGAGAGAAGCGGCGTCGCTGTTGCTAGCGGCACGGCGGTCGCCCATTCCGCGCATCCTCACCGGTTCATGCCGTCGGCATCGAGTCGCCTGGTCCCGGTTTACCGCAAGGTGCGGTGTGCGGGCGCGTGCTAGGTATACGGCCCGCACAAACCGCCTGTGAGGTGGCATGGAGATGCTGTTTCGTGATTTGTACCTTGGCCCGGCCTCCAACTTCTGCAGCCGATTGCCCGAGGCGGCTTTCATCTTCTGGGGGAGCCTGCATGACGAACCCATTTACCTGAGGCTGCACCCTCAGCGCGAGGTGCGGTTGCTCCAGCATTACGCTACTGGCGAGCGGAGCGATGCGTCCGACGTGAATCAAGCCGACTGGGGTGAGTTTGTCGAGGCCATGCAGGAAGCCCGCGCCGCCTTCCTTTTGATGATGCCGCTGGCGGTGCTGGATCTCAGGGGGCGAGACGGACTGGATAGCGTGCTTGGTCGCTTTCGTCTGTCCGGTGGTGGCGCCGGGGTTCGAGATAGCAGCCCGGCGCAGGCGGTCTATCGGGCCGTGAAGGATGGCGATCTGGTTTTCCTGCCCGGCCCGCAAGCCCTGCGGGATTGCGTTCAGGCTGTCCGGAGGCGGTGGGCGAGCGCACAACGTGACGCAGCACCCCGTCAACCCACCATTGCGGAGCAAGCCGAACCGCTCTACGGCAACAGGCCACGTATGCCGAGCGGTCTTGGCGACCCGACTCCGCTCGGCGATGCGCAAGCGTTCGACTACCGGCCCGATTTGCCGGAAGGCGACGTCCTAGAGCTAGCGGGCGGCGAGGGCACGCCAGGAAACAATCAGGCTCAGAACAAGCAGTTCAAAGCCGTCGTAAAGGCATTGGGCTTAAATAAGGATCAGGCCCGGCAACTCCACGACGACATTAGTAAGCAAGGCCTCGGATATCACGAGATGCTGGAGCGGGGTCAAGATTTGTTCGGAGGTGGTGATGACTGATACCAAGGCAGAAATTACGAAGCGGCTTGCTGTGCTTGTCGGGCTTGAGGTGAGCTGGGTCAGCCACGCAGGCGACATGCTTACGATGCAATTCGGCCCGCAAAGGCGGCATACGCTCAGGGGCAGAGAGCGAGAGGATGGGGCTTGGGCGCTCCACGTGCAATGTGACTGGCGGATCGAGCGCGATGGGCGCGCCGCATCATCAAGGGAGGATCTGCGCGGTGCGGATGAAAAGGCACACGACACTGCCACGCGTTTGCACGGAATGCTCGTAGGCCAAGGCCCTATCAAGGTCGAGAAGTTGTCGGCATACGATACGGGCGGCATGGTCATTGTGCTTTCGCGTGGGTATCGTCTGGAGGTGGTGCCGGATGGAATCGAAGATGACGAGGACTGGCGTTTTTTTGCGCCAGGCATCGATGCTGCGCATCTGGTAATCGAGGGCGGCAAGGTTGCCGCCGAGTCGTTCGACTGAGATGCGATCAACCGCGAAGCGTGCGCGCCTTGTCGGACAGCTCGGCACTTTCGTCCAGCGGTACGGCCGCAAAGCACAAAAGCAGGGAGACCCAAACGACCGCCACTATGACAGGAAGGTCGAAAAGACGATGCGGGCGCTGCGCCCGGACGAGCTTTCCGAGCTGCTGTCTGGCGATGGCGACGAGGCCGAGCCGCCAGCGATGGGCGGCACGGTTGAGATTGACGAGTACCGGTAAGGCATGCGTATCGATGCAGTCACGGTCTCGCCTTTGGCTGCGTCACGCGCACCACTGCAAAGTGCGTAGACCTTTCTAAGTGCGTAGCTATGCCCACATGCGCCGTTGCACCGACTCGCCGTTGATTGCGTAAGTGACGGTCAGGCCGTGTTCATGCGTGCGAATGCCAATGCTCAAGGTGCGTTCGCCGCGGTCATTTGTCCACTGCCAGCCATACGAGAGCCCTGGCCGTAGCAGGGCCTCGCGATGCAACCGTCGCGCGTCGAGCGAATGCAGCCCGCTCGTCTTTGCCTTCGTGGCCGGCCGACCCGAGCCATACCTCGCTCCACCACGCATGACGCCTCCGCTGAACACGAAATCATCTGCGCGATCACGTTCCGTACCAGCGGCTTTCTCAATTTGTGGCGGACAGTCAGGCGATCGGTGAAGGATGACCTGACTCCAGGTGAAGCAGCCTGAAACAAACAACCCCGATAGACTTTTCGTCTATCGGGGTTGTTGATCCGCGACGATATGCCCTGAAATTTGCCTTCGATCATTCTGTTGAATTCTGGCGCTACGCCTTTGCTGGCGGCCCTTCGAATTTCAATGATGTGCAATTTCCCTCAGTTTTTCCCTCACTCGCGTTGAGATGCGTTGGTATCCGTAGCGCGCCTCAGACCTGAACAACCCTGAACATTCCGTCAGCAGCGAGAAGCGGAGTCGCTGTTGCTAGCGGCACGGCGGTCGCCCATCCCGCGCATCCTCACCGCTTCATGCCTTCGGCATCGAGTCGCCTGGTCCCGGTTTACCGCAAGGTGCGGCGCGCGAGCACGTGCTAGGTATACGGCCCACGCCCAATGCGGCGCTCGGTGAGGAAATCCATCTATGCTCTCTATCGGCTCGTATTTCGACATTTACGACGAGAACGAACGACACGCTTATTTTTTCTGGCCCAGCCTTCGGCAGCCGCTCAGCCTGAGCCTGGTCAGTCCGCGCATGTTCGAACCGGCGCACCACTACAGTTTCGGGACGAACCGCCATTTCACCGAAATCACCCGCGACGAAATCGAGGACATCACGACGGCCATGCAACTTGCTCGTCGCGCCTTCCTTTCGGGAGGCGGCATGATGCACGCCCGGTCGACGGCCGGTGAAAGCGAGCTGCGCGCCGTACTCGGTAAGGTTGGCATGTGCGGTAGTGGATCGACGGGAGGGCAACCGCTCCAGAATTCCCGGTTGCTTTGGGATGCTGTGCGAAGAGCAGTCAGGGAGGGCGCGCTCATCTTTGTGCCCGAGCGCGAGGATCTGCACGCGTGCGTCAAGGCCGTTCAGGAGGATCGCGAGAAGCGGTCCTCACACGGCGCACAGCGGACACAGGACAACAATCCCTACGCGACCGTCCAGCAGATGATGGGCAAGCCGCCGCGCGTGCCGAGCGGCCTGAAAACTCCGCTGGGCGATGCGCAACCGTTCGAATACCAGGCGGCCGGACTAAGCGACGTTACAGAAGAGCTTGCCGCGAGCACGAACAATCCTCGCTACGCCGCGAAGATGCTTGGATACGACCAAAATACGTTCAGCGAAATGCTTCACGTGTTCAAGCCAGCGAACGGGCTTGGGCCCGCCGATAACGTGATCTTTCACGATGATGGAAGCGTCGAATTCAAACTCCGAATCCTGGATGACAACATTCACAACTATGCGCCCTGACGAGAAATCCACCCCCATCGCTCACGCGCTCGCACATGCGGCGTTCATTATTTCCGGGGACTCCGTCTTGCCGCAGTTCTGGTCCGCCTACTTTGGCGTGCGGCCTGATCGCGAAATAACGAAGGGACAGCCATTCGAGCTTCCTTCGGGTAAGCAGAGTCCGCGACCGGGCAAGCTCGGTCTCTGGGCCGTCGAGAGCAAGCCGGCGGTGCGCAGCGACAGCCTTGGCCCGCACCTGAAATACCTCGTCGGCCGCCTTGGCCTACCGCGCGCCGACTTGCGCGAGGTGGCAGCCGCACAGGGCGCCAAGGTCGCGCTATGGTGCTACTGGATGAACGAGCGCGGCGACCGCGTACCCGACGTTCCCGACGACATTCGAGCGTTGCTGGAAGCGATGGGCGGCACGGTGGAGATTGACGAGTACCGGTAAGGCGTGTGTATCGTTGCGGTCACGGTCTCGCCTTTGGCTGCGTCACGCGTACCCCTGCAAAGTGCGTAGACCTTTCTAAGTGCGTAGCTACGCCCACATCGCGGCTCAATTGCGCCCGTGTGGCCTTGGTCGCTGGAAGGACCCGCCGCATCGACCGGCGTTGCTCGCGCGCGCGGGCGTAGTGGCAACGACGCTCCGCAGCCCTCACCAGCCAAGAAACCGCCGCGCGGCCGCAATGAATGCCACCTCACGGGCTTCCACCACGTGCGCCAGCTCGGCCTCCAGCCGCTCGCGCGTGCCGTACGTCATGCGCCTGCCCGATTCGAGCCGCGCCTCGATCTTGCACTGCCGACGCCACGTGCGACCGACTGCATCATCGGACTGGCTCGGATAGGCCAGATGGAAGCATCGACGGCAGGCAACCCGTCGCGAGAGGTACAGCACCGCCACGCGGTGCCGACAGTACGGACATTCGAACCAGACGCGCACGCCGCCGTAGTTGCAGCGTGTCGTGCGCAGGGCGATGCGCCGTTGCACCGACTCGCCGTTGATTGCGTAAGTGACGGTCAGGCCGTGTTCATGCGTGCGAATGCCAATGCTCGAGGTGTGTTCGCCGCGGTCATTTGTCCACTGCCAGCCATACGAGAGCCCTGGCCGTAGCAGGGCCTCGCGATGCAACCGTCGCGCGTCGAGCGAATGCAGCCCGCTCGTCTTTGCCTTCGTGGCCGGCCGACTCGAGCCATACCTCGTTCCACCACGCATGACGCCTCCGCTGAATACGAAATCATCTGCGCGATCACGTTCCGTACCAGCGGCTTTCTCAATTTGTGGCGGACAGTCAGGCGATCGGTGAAGGATGACCTGACTCCAGGTGAAGCAGCCTGAAACAAACAACCCCGATAGACTTTTCGTCTATCGGGGTTGTTGATCCGCGACGATATGCCCTGAAATTTGCCTACATATTGTCGATCATCACCTGCCCGAAGCCCGAGCACGACACCTGCGTCGCGCCTTCCATCAGCCGCGCGAAGTCGTACGTCACGCGCTTTTGCTGGATCGACTTTTCCATCGACGCGAGGATCAGATCCGCCGCCTCGAACCAGCCGAGGTGACGCAGCATCATTTCCGCCGAGAGAATTTCCGAGCCCGGATTCACATAGTCCTTGCCCGCGTATTTCGGCGCCGTGCCGTGCGTGGCTTCGAACATCGCCACCGAATCGGACAGATTCGCGCCCGGCGCGATGCCGATACCGCCGACCTGCGCCGCGAGCGCGTCCGAAATGTAGTCGCCGTTGAGGTTCAGCGTGGCGATCACGTCGTATTCGGCGGGACGCAGCAGGATCTGTTGCAGGAAGGCGTCGGCGATCACGTCCTTGATGACGATGTCGCCGCCCGTCTTCGGATTCTTGATCTTCATCCACGGGCCGCCGTCGATCAGTTCCGCCGCGAATTCCTTCTGCGCGAGCGCGTAACCGTAGTCGCGGAACGCGCCCTCGGTGAACTTCATGATGTTGCCCTTGTGCACGAGCGTCACCGAGCGGCGATCGTTGTCGATCGCGTACTGGATGGCCTTGCGCACGAGGCGCTCCGTGCCCTCGCGCGACACCGGCTTCACGCCAAGGCCCGAGCTGTCCGGGAAACGGATCTTCGAGACGCCCATCTCGTCGCGCAGGAACCGGATCAGCTTCTTCGCGCCTTCGGATTCGGCGGGCCATTCGATGCCCGCGTAGATGTCTTCCGAGTTCTCGCGGAAGATCACCATGTTGACCTTCTCCGGCGCGCGCACCGGCGACGGCACGCCCTTGAAATACTGCACCGGACGCAGACACACATAGAGGTCGAGCTGCTGGCGCAGCGCCACGTTCAGCGAGCGGATGCCGCCGCCCACCGGCGTCGTCAGCGGGCCCTTGATCGACACGACGTAGTCCTTCACCACGTCGAGCGTTTCCTCGGGCAGCCACACGTCGGGGCCGTACACGCGCGTGGCCTTCTCGCCCGCGTAGATTTCCATCCATTGAATCTTGCGCTGGCCGCCGTACGCCTTCTCCACCGCCGCGTCGACTACCTTCAGCATGACCGGCGTGATATCGACGCCCGTGCCGTCGCCCTCGATGTACGGAATGATCGGCTGGTTGGAGACGTTGAGCGAGAAATCCGGATTGACGGTGATCTTCTCACCTTCCGCCGGGACCTTGATGTGCTGATACGGCATGATCAACTCCAGTAGGGGGATCGGTCTGGCGACCGCGAACAGGATCGAAAGCGCAGAATCGGTGAAATCATGACCGGCGGCTTCGCGCAATCGATGCGGCATGATGACGGCTCACGCTCGCGGCGCAGGGGTCTGGCCGTTATTCTAGCCCACGCTCCGAACGCCCGTGCCGCGCGCTACACCGGCCTTTTCCGGCGCCGGCGATGTTGCGGCGCAGCGGCGTTCGTTGGCGCGATGCATCCTTGTCTTATGTCTTATATAAGACTGAGCACAGAGCGGCACAGCGTTTTGCTTTAAGATCTCGGCGCTTCTTTGCTTCATTTTTTTCGGCTTCCATCGACATGCGTTTGATCGCCCTCAATAAACCGTTCGGCACGATCTGCCAGTTCTCGCCGCACGAAACACGCGAGTCGCTGTCCGACTGGGTCAAGACGCCGAACGTCTATCCCGCGGGCCGTCTCGACGCCGACAGCGAAGGTCTGCTGCTGCTCACCGACGACGGCGCATTGCAGGCGCGCATCGCGGAACCGCGGCGCAAGCTCGTGAAACGCTATTGGGCGCAAGTGGAAGGCGCGCCCGGCGACGACGCGCTGGCCGCGCTCGAACGCGGCGTCGATCTCGGCGACTTCGTGACACAGCCGTGTCGCGCGAAAAAAATCGCCGACAGCGACGCCGATCTGTTGTGGGCGCGCACACCGCCCATCCGCTATCGCGCGGCGATTCCCACGACCTGGATCGAACTCGCGATCAGCGAAGGCAAGAATCGCCAGGTAAGGCGCATGACGGCGAAAGTGGGCTTTCCAACGCTGCGGCTCGTGCGCGTGGCGATCGGCTCGCTCGATATTTTTTCGCTCGGCATCGCGCCTGGCGAGAGTGTGGATGTGGCCACCGACGCGCCATGGCGTCGTTCGACGCCGCAGCGGAAGTGACCTGAAACAAGGCCAAAACGCGCACAAGTAGCTGTTGCGCAAGCACTTTTCCGTTTTGCTCCTGTTCTGCGCCCGCGCGACCGCCACGCCGCTTCTTTCATTTACAGCACGGCAGCGAGAAAACGCGAAGGAAATGAAAACTTCGCGTCAACCGCCTCGCAAGACCATGCGTTAAACCACGCAGATGCCGCCGAAGCTATCCGGCATTCAGCCTTCCAGGCTCGTGCAGCAATGCATGGTCCTGACCGCTGGCAGACGCGAATCGCGAATTTGTTCTGAATTTGCCGATCGAGACTGTCAACCGAAAGGTGGATGGCACGTTTACCGACCTGATCCCATTACCGGGTCACTTGGTTAATTAACTCAAGCTGAGGATTCACAAAATGAACAAACTGATCGCTGCTCTGGTCGCTGGCCTCTTCGCATCGGCTGCATTCGCACAAGCTTCGGCTCCGGAAGCTGCTTCGGCTGCTCCGGCAGCTGCTGCTTCGTCGGCACACAAGGCTTCGCACAAGAAGTCGCACAAGAAGTCGCACAAGAAGGCAGCAGCTAAGGCAGAAGCCGCTTCGGCAGCTTCGGAGTAAGCTAGCTGTAAGACGCATCGGAGAACGGCCCAACGTGCCGATCTTCACCGCGTTTGAAGGGCAGAGTGTCGCAAGGCGCTCTGCCTTTTTCTTTGCGCGCTCGCTTTACGCCGCACGTCGCGAGGCGGGTTTTTGACCCACGCTGACGTACTCGCGTAACATGCGCGAACTATTCTCAAGCAAGGAGCTGACTCGTGCGATTTTCCCTGCGCCCGCTGATCGCGCGTTGCGCGCTCGCCGCTGCATTGCCGCTCGCCGCCGCCGCGGCCTTCACGTTGTCCACGGCCGCGACCAGCACCGTCGCGCATGCCCAGCAGATGCCGGCCGGCGCGAAACAGCCCGGCGAATTTCCGCGCGTGAAGCTCACGGCGGGCATGTTCGTCATTGACGCCGCCGTGGCCGCAAACGATGCTGATCGCGAGCAAGGTCTCATGTATCGCACGACGCTCGCGCCCAACGAAGGCATGCTGTTCGTGTTCGGCGAGAACGCCGTGCACTGCTTCTGGATGAAGAACACGCTGATCCCGCTGTCGATCGCCTTCATGCGCGCCGACGGCACGATCACCGACATCGACGAGATGGACGCGGAAACCACCAACAACCACTGCCCGCGCAACAACGGCGTGTATGCGCTCGAAATGAGCAAAGGCTTCTTCTCGTCGAAAGGCATCAAGCCCGGCATGAAGATCCAGGGTCTGCCGCAGCCGTGATGCGCGGCGCGCAAGCGCCGTCACCGGTCCGCAAACCGGCCCCGCCTCGCGCGCGGCCGGTTTTTTTGCGCCCGCTTTTTTCGCCAGCGCGCGCATTCTCCCGGAGCCATCCCGGCGCCGGCGCCTCACGCACCCCGCCCCGCCCGCGCGCCCGCGCCGCCGTGCTCCGGCGCTGTTTCTGCAAAAGCGGCGAGCAAGCGCTATCCTATTAATCCACCGCGCGGCACGGCTGCCGGCGTCCGGCTCGCCGGACCGCCCGCCCTGCCCGCGAATCGCCGGATAGCGCGCTGCCCGCGCCGCGCGCCGTCCGGCACTTTCCATGGCGCGTCATTCCTAGGAGATCACCGTGCCTCGCAAGACTCCCATCGAGCGCTATCGCAATATCGGCATTAGCGCTCACATCGATGCCGGCAAAACCACCACGACCGAACGCATCCTTTTCTACACCGGGGTGAATCACAAGCTCGGTGAAGTGCACGACGGCGCGGCGACCATGGACTGGATGGAGCAGGAACAGGAGCGCGGCATCACGATCACCTCGGCCGCGACCACTGCATTCTGGAAAGGCATGGCCGGCAATTATCCCGAGCACCGCATCAACATCATCGACACGCCGGGACACGTGGACTTCACGATCGAAGTCGAGCGCTCGATGCGCGTGCTCGACGGCGCGTGCATGGTGTACGACTCGGTCGGCGGCGTGCAGCCGCAGTCCGAAACCGTGTGGCGCCAGGCGAACAAGTACAAGGTGCCGCGCATTGCGTTCGTCAACAAGATGGACCGTGTCGGCGCGGACTTTTTCCGCGTGCAGCGGCAGATCGGCGAGCGCCTGAAGGGCGTGGCGGTGCCGATCCAGATTCCGGTCGGCGCGGAAGATCACTTCCAGGGCGTGGTCGATCTCGTGAAGATGAAGGCGATCGTCTGGGACGACGAGAGCCAGGGCGTGAAATTCGAATACGCCGAGATCCCCGCGAATCTCCTAGAAACCGCGCAGGAATGGCGCGAAAAGATGGTCGAGGCCGCCGCCGAAGCCGACGAAGCGCTGCTCGAAAAATACCTCGACGATCACGAGAGCCTGACCGAAGAGGAAATCAAGGGCGCGCTGCGCAAGCGCACGATCGCCAACGAGATCGTGCCGATGCTGTGCGGCAGCGCGTTCAAGAACAAGGGCGTGCAGGCGATGCTCGACGCCGTGATCGACTATCTGCCCTCGCCCGTCGACGTGCCCGCGATTCTCGGCCACGACCTGCACGACAAGGAAATCGAGCGTCATCCGAGCGATGAAGAGCCGTTCTCCGCGCTCGCCTTCAAGATCATGACCGATCCGTTCGTCGGCCAGCTGATCTTCTTCCGCGTCTACTCGGGCGTGGTGGAATCGGGCGACACGGTGCTCAACGCGATCAAGGAAAAGCGCGAGCGTCTCGGCCGCATCCTGCAGATGCACGCGAACGAGCGCAAGGAAATCAAGGAAGTGCGCGCGGGCGACATCGCCGCCGCCGTCGGCCTGAAGGAAGCGACGACCGGCGACACGCTGTGCGATCCCGCGAATCCGATCGTGCTCGAACGCATGATTTTCCCGGAGCCGGTGATCTCGCAGGCCGTCGAGCCGAAGACCAAGGCCGACCAGGAAAAGATGGGCATCGCGCTCAACCGGCTCGCGCAGGAAGATCCGTCGTTCCGCGTGCAGACCGACGAGGAATCCGGCCAGACCATCATCTCGGGCATGGGCGAGCTGCACCTCGAAATTCTCGTCGACCGCATGCGCCGCGAGTTCGGCGTGGAAGCGACCGTCGGCAAGCCGCAGGTCGCGTATCGCGAGACCGTGAAAAACAAGGTCGAAGATGTCGAAGGCAAGTTCGTCAAGCAGTCGGGCGGGCGCGGCCAGTACGGCCACGCGGTCATCACGCTCGAACCGCAGGCGCCGGGCAAGGGCTACGAATTCGTCGATGCGATCAAGGGCGGCGTGATTCCGCGCGAATTCATTCCGGCCGTCGACAAGGGCATTCAGGAAACGCTCAAGGCAGGCGTGCTCGCGGGCTATCCGGTCGTCGACACGAAGGTCACGCTCACGTTCGGCTCGTACCACGACGTGGACTCGAACGAAAACGCCTTCCGCATGGCCGGTTCGATGGCCTTCAAGGAAGCGATGCGCAAGGCCAAGCCGATCCTGCTCGAACCGATGATGGCGGTGGAAGTGGAAACGCCCGAGGATTTCATGGGCAACGTGATGGGCGATCTGTCGAGCCGGCGCGGCATCGTGCAGGGCATGGAGGACATCGCGGGCGGCGGCGGCAAGATCGTGCGCGCCGAAGTGCCGCTCTCCGAGATGTTCGGCTACTCGACTTCGCTGCGCTCGCTCACGCAGGGCCGCGCCACCTACACGATGGAGTTCAAGCACTACTCGGAAACGCCGCAGAACGTGGCCGAAGCAGTGATCAACGCCAAGAAGTCGTAAGCGCCGGCCGGCCACGCCAGGCGGCCTGAAACGCAAGCCCGTCCCGCAAAGGACGGGCTTTTTTCATGCGCGTGCGCCAAGTGAACAACGCTTGCGCCGGATGCGTGCCCGGCGCATTTTTGTCCATGCCACAATGGGACGGCGAGAGCCACGCACGAACGAGGAGACACGACGATGAGCCACGATCACGACCATCCGCACGACCATCCGCACGACCATCCGCACGATCATTCGCACGACGACCCGCACGACCACGATCATCACGACGCTCCCGTCGACTGGCGCGAACACGGCGTGAAGGTGATCCGCGGCGATCAGCTCGACGCCAACACCGCGCAGACGCCCGGCATGAACCGCGCGGCCGCCATCAACGCGGCGCGCGTGGGCGCACAGAAAATCTGGGCGGGCACGGTGACGATCCATCCGAACGCGAAGACCGGCGCGCATCATCATGGCGCGCTCGAAAGCGTGATCTACGTGGTGCGCGGCCACGCGCGCATGCGCTGGGGCGAGCATCTGGAGTTCACCGCCGAAGCCGGTCCCGGCGACTTCATCTTCGTGCCGCCCTACGTGCCGCATCAGGAAATCAACGCGAGCACCGACGATCCGCTCGAATGCGTGCTCGTGCGCAGCGACAATGAAGCCGTGGTCGTGAATCTCGACATCGACGCGGTCGAACAACCGGAAGCCGTTTATTGGGTCGATCCGATCCATCGGAATCCTCATGATCATTAAACACCACCGCTCAGCCCAGATCATTCACGCATGACATCCGCCGCCTCGTCCGTCCACGCGAAACCACTGCGCCCGCGCCTGATCGTTCTCTACGCCGCGCTGATCGGCGCGAATCTCGCCGCCTGGGCCTGGGCGCTGATCGCGTTCCGCCACTATCCGCTGCTGCTCGGCACCGCGCTTCTCGCCTACGGTTTCGGCCTGCGCCACGCGGTGGACGCCGACCACATCGCCGCCATCGACGCCGTCACGCGCAAGCTCATGCAGCGCGGCCAGCGGCCCATCGGCGTGGGCCTCGCGTTCTCGCTCGGACACTCGACCATCGTGATCGCGGCGACGGTCGGCATCGCGCTCACGGCGCTCACGCTGCATGGCCGCTTCGAGCGCTTTCACGAGATCGGCTCGACCATCGGCACGCTGGTGTCGTCGGGATTTCTGCTGGTGCTCGCGGGCGTGAATCTCGTGATCCTGCGCGACGTGTGGCACCGTTATCGGCGCGCGCAGCAGGGCGAGGACGCCGCCGCGCTTGCCGCGCAGGCGCCCGCGCCCGCCGGTCTGTTCTCGCGCGCGCTGCGCCCGCTTTTTGCGCTCGTCACGAAAAGCTGGCACATGTATCCGGTCGGCGTGCTGTTCGGGCTCGGCTTCGACACGGCCACCGAAATCGGCCTGCTCGCCATCGCCGCCGCCGAAGCCGGCAAGGGCCTGCCGATGTACTCGATCCTCGTGTTCCCCGCGCTTTTCACGGCGGGCATGACGCTCGTCGATTCCACCGACAACGTGCTGATGGTCCACGCCTACGGCTGGGCCATGGACGATCCGAAACGCAAGCTCTACTACAACGCGAGCATCACCTTCGTCTCCGCGCTGGTGGCGATCGTGATCGGCGGCGTGGAAGCGCTCGGCCTGATCGCCGACAAGTTCGGCGCGAGCGGCGGCCTCTGGAACCTGGTCGCGGGTCTGAACGATCGCTTCGGCGAACTCGGCTACGCGATCGTCGCGCTGTTCATCGTCTGCTGGATCGGCTCGGTGCTGTTTCATCGCTGGCGACGGCCGGCCGCTGAGCGCTGAGCGCTGAGCGCTGAGCGCTGCGATCGCAAAGATTGCGGCGAACGCTGCAATCGCTTCGATATCCCCCCAACGCGCGCCAACGCCCTGCACGACGCCGCGATCTCGCGCAACCCCGCTGAACCCTGGCATCGTCCGCATCGCCATCAAAGGCCCGAAAACGCGTAAACTGGACCGAATCTGCTTCGTCGTCTGCCGTACCGCATGCCGCCGTCGCGTTGGCCGCTTCCGCTAACGCGCCCATTCACGGAATCGCACGGAAATCCGCACCGATGAAACGTCGTCCGCCGTCCCGCCTGTTCGCTTCATCAGCGTCATCCGCTTCATCCCTCGCGTCCGCTTTCGACTCGCTGCGCCCTCACGCCGATGCGCCCGGCAATCACGCCCTCGACGAATTCCAGGCCGGCCGCCTCACGCGCCGCGAATTGCTGCGCCATCTGAGCCTGCTCGGTCTCTCGGGGCTCGCCGTCACGGCGGGCGGTCTGCTCGCGCCGCGCGACGCCCATGCACAAAGCGCACAAGGTGCACAAGCCGCGAAGCCCGCCACGCCCGGCAACCAGACCATCCGCGTCGCGCATCTGATGCCCGCGGGCGCCGTCGATCCGCTCACCGTGACCGATGCGGGCGCGCTCTGCCTGCTGAACCAGACCGGCGAATTCCTTGCCAACGACGACGCCGAAGGCCGCCTGCAACCCGCCCTCGCGCTCTCGTGGCAAGCGAACGAGAAAGCCGACGTCTGGACCTTCAAGCTGCGCCCGAACGTGAAATTCCACGACGGCCAGCCATTCGGCGCGAAGGACGTCGTGGCCACCTTCGACCGGCTCGCCGATCCCGCAAGCGGCTCGGCGGCGCTGTCGGTGCTCAAGGGCGTACTCTCGAAGGGCGGCACGAAGCTCGTCGACGAGCACACCGTCGCGTTCCACCTCGACGCGCCGAACGGCAATTTCCCGTACTACGTCTCATCGGATAACTACAACGCCGTGCTGCTGCCCGCGAATTACGCGGGCAATTACGAAAAGAGCTTTATCGGCACCGGGCCGTTCAAGCTCGAAAAATACGAAACGCGACGCGGCGCGAGCTTCGTGCGCAACCCCGACTACTGGGGCGACAAGGCGCTGCCCGCGCGTGTGGCCTTCGCCTTCTACGCCGACGAACAGGCGCAGATCCTCGCGCTGCAAGGCCGTCAGGCCGACGTGATGGGCACCTTCACCGTGCAGGGCGGCATCGGCATCCTGAACAACCCCGACTTCAAGGTGATCGGCGTGCGTTCGAGCGCGCATCGCCAGATCCACATGCGCAACGACGTGCCCGCGTTCAGGGACAAACGCGTGCGCCAGGCGCTCGCCCTCTCGCTCGATCGCGACGTGATGGTGCGCGGGCTCTTCAAGGGCCGCGCCGTGGTGGGCAACGACAGCCCGTTCGCGCCGGTCTTCCCGTCGACGGGCACGAGCGTGCCGCAGCGCAAGCCCGATCTCGCGAAGGCACGCCAGTTGCTCGCGCAGGCGGGCGTGGGCAACGGGTTCGACATCACGCTCACGACCGAGAAGTACATGGAGATTCCCGACCTCGCCGTGGTCGTGCAGAACGCGGCGAAGGCGATCGGCGTGCGCATCGCGCTCAAGGTGGAAAGCCAGTCGCAGTATTACGGCGCGGGCACCTACGGCAAATCGGACTGGCTCGACGCGCCGATGGGCATCACCGACTACGGCCATCGCGGCGTGCCGAACGTGTTCCTCAACGCGCCGCTGACGAGCGGCGGCACGTGGAATGCGGCGCACTTTCGCAACGCGCAGTACGACAAGCTGGTCGCGCAGTTCGCGGCGACGCTCGACGTGGCCGCGCAAAAGCAGGTCGCCGCGCAGATCCAGGCGCTCCTGCTCGACGAAACGCCGGTGATCATTCCGTACTTCTACGATCAGCTGATCGCGCAGCGCACCGCGCTGTCGGGCGTCCACTTCACGGCGCTCGCGCAGCTCTACTTCGACCGCGCGGTGCTGGCGGGCTGAAGCCGCTCGCGTTGCTTCGAATCGCTTCGTGTTGTTCTTCGTGTCGCTTCAAGTCGCGCCAGCCTCAAGATCAGGAGTCCGATGGCCACACCGCTGACGAGACCGCCCCGCATCGATCCGGACGCCGCGAACGCAGCGAACACCGCGCTTGCGCACGCGGCGCGCTCGACGAACGCGCTGCGCTTTCTCGCGACGCGCGCGGCGTGGGCGCTGTTCACGCTCTGGCTGCTGTCCGTGCTGGTGTTCGCGGGCGGCCAGTTGCTGCCCGGCGACATCGGCCGCGCCGTGCTCGGCCCGCTCGCCGACGCGCGCGCCGTCGCCGCGCTCAATCACGAACTCGGCGCCGACCGCCCGCTGCTCCAGCAATACGGCGCATGGATCGGCCATGCGCTGCGCGGCGACTTCGGCACCTCGTGGACCTACAGGCAAGCGGTCGCGCCCTTCGTCGGCGACGCGCTGCTGCAATCGGCGAAACTCGGCCTGCTCGCGTTCTTCGTGGTGGTGCCGCTCGGCATCGGCGGCGGCGTGTGGGCCGCGCTCAACGGCGGACGCTGGCTCGACCGCCTGATCAGCACGCTCGGGCTGTGCGCGAGCGCGGTGCCCGAATTCGTGTCGTCGATCGTGCTGATCCTGATCTTCGGCGTGTGGCTGCGCTGGCTGCCGATCGAAGCCGTCGCGCCGCCCGACGCGGGCGTGCTGCAGACGCTGCGCCATCTCGTGCTGCCGGTGCTGCCGCTCGTGCTCGTGTTCTTCGGCTACCTCGCGCGGATCGCGCGCGCGGGCATGCTCGACGCGCTCGACGCCGACTACACGCGCACCGCGATCCTCAAGGGCTTGCCGCGTCACACCGTGATCGTGCGCCACGTGCTGCGCAACGCGCTGCTGCCGAGCGTGACGGTGGCGGCCACGCAGCTCGGCTATCTGATCGGCGGACTCGTGGTGGTGGAGTCGCTGTTCCGCTATCCGGGCATCGGCTCGCTGATCTACAACGCCGCGAAAGCGAAGGACTTTCCGCTGCTCGAAGCGGGCGTGCTCGCGGTCGGCCTCGTCTATACGCTCGCGAATCTGCTCGCCGACGGTTTGCACGTGCTGCTCGATCCGCGTCTGCGCGCGAAGGGAGGCGCATGAATCGCCCGGCCTCCGACACCCTCGACGCGAACGCGCGCGAGCAAACACCGCCGGCGTCTTCGCGCGCCGCCGCCGTCGTACGTCTGCTGCTGCGCTCGCCCGCGTTCGTGATCGGCGCGCTGATCCTGCTTGCGTGGATCGTCTGCGCGCTCGCGGGCCAGTGGTTCGCGCCCTACGACGCCTACGCGTCCGACCCGCTCAGCTCGCTGATGCCGCCCGATCACGCGCACTGGTGCGGCACCGATCAACTGGGCCGCGATATCTGCTCGCGCGTGATCGTGGGCGCGCGCGACATCCTCACCATCGCGCCGCTCGCCACGCTCACCGGCACGCTCGCGGGCGCGGCGCTCGGGCTCGTCACCGGCTACTTCGAAGGCTGGATCGGCACGCTCGTCTCGCGCGCGCTCGACGCCGTGCTCGCGCTGCCGCTCGTGATCGTCGCGCTGCTCGTGCTCGCGGCCGTGGGTGCGTCCAATCTCGCGGTCGTGCTGGTGATCGGCGTGACCTTCGCGCCGCTGATCGCGCGCACCGTGCGCGCCGCCGTGCTCGCCGAGCGCCATCTCGACTACGTGGCGGCCGCCCGTTTGCGCGGCGACCGCGCGCCCTTCGTGATGTTCGCGGAGATCCTGCCGAACGTCTGGCCGCCGATCGTCGTGGAAGCGACCGTGCGGCTCGGCTATGCGATCTTCGCGGTGGCGACGCTGTCGTTTCTCGGCTTCGGCATCCAGCCGCCGTCGGCCGACTGGGGGCTCGCGCTCGCCGAATCCTACGCGCTGCTCGCAGGCGGCGCGTGGTGGACCGTGGCGTTCGACGCCGCCGCGATCGGCTCGCTGGTGGTCGCCGTGAACCTGATCGCGGACAGCCTGCGCGAGGTGCTCGAATCGTGAACCGGCCGGTTTATCCTCCCAATGCGCCGCTACATACGCCGCTAAATGCGCAGTCAAATGCGCCACCCGCACCCGCTCCCGCGCGCGCAACCGGCGCCGCACGCGGCCCCGCACTCGCCACGTTCACCGCGCCGCGCGCGGACGACGCGCTCGCGCTCGTCGGTCTCACCGTCGCGTACCGCGTGCGCGGCAAGGACCGCGACGTGCTCACCGACGTCTCGCTGCGCATCAAGCGCGGCGAAGCCTATGGCCTCGTCGGCGAATCGGGCTGCGGCAAGTCGACGGTCGCGCTCGCGGCACTGCGCTATCTCGCGCACAACGGCCGCGTGAAGGCAGGACGCATCGCTATCGCCGGCGAGGACGTGCTCACGCTCGACCGCGAAGGTCTGCGCGCGTTGCGCGCGCACAAGGTGTCGATGGTCTATCAGGATCCGGCGAGCGCGCTCAATCCGTCGCTGACCATCGCGCGCCAGTTGAGCGAAGCCTTCGAGGCCGCCGACGATGACATCGACCGCGCTGAGGCGCTCGCGCGCTCGCGCGCCATGCTCGAACGCGTGCGCATCGCCGACCCGGCGCGCGTGATGGCGAGCTGGCCGCATCAGCTCTCGGGCGGCATGCAGCAGCGCGTGGTGATCGCGATGGCGCTCGCCTCGAATCCGTCGCTGCTGATTCTCGACGAACCCACCACGGGCCTCGACGCCACCGTCGAAGCCGAGGTGCTCGCGCTGGTCGCGCAACTGCGCGCGGAACTCGGCATGGCCGTGCTGCTGATCAGCCACGATCTGGGCGTGATCGGGCGCATGTGCGAGCGCGTGGGCGTGCTTTACGCCGGGCGTCTCGTCGAAGAAGGCGCGACGCGCGACGTGTTCGAGCACGCGCGCCATCCGTACACGGTCGGGCTGCTACGCTGCCTGCCCGCGCCGGGGCGCACCAAGCGGCACGGCGCGCTCGACACGATCGCGGGCGAGCTGCCCGCGCCGGGCACGGTCGCGCGCGGCTGCGTGTACGCGCCGCGCTGCCGCCTCGCCGATGCGCGCTGCCACGATCAGGCGCCGCCGCCGCATCGCGTGCAGGCCGCGCACGGCGAGCAGATGTCGCGCTGCCACTATCACGAGCGCGCGAACGAACTGCCCGAAGGCGACCCGGCGAATGCGGCAAGCGCGGAGGAAGCGGCGATCGTTGAAGAAGCCTCCGCAACGATGCCGGCGCAACCGCCTGAGATCGCGCCGATCATTGCTCAGACAAACGATCCATCGGAAGAAAGCCCTGAAAAACCGGCGCGCGAGGCCGAAGTCGTGCTGCGCGCAAGCGGCATCTCGCGCACGTTCGGCCGTGGCGCAGGCGCGCTGCGCGTGCTTCACGACGTCTCGCTCGAACTGCGCGCAGGCGAAACGCTCGGGCTCGTCGGCGAGTCGGGCAGCGGCAAGTCCACGCTCGCGAAGCTGCTGCTCGGACTGCACGCGCCCGATCCCGGCGGCAAGATCGAACTCGACGGCGCGCCGCTCGCGTCCGACGTCGCGCGACGCGATGCAAGTCAGCGGCGCGCGCTGCGCGTCGTGTTCCAGCATCCCGACGCCTCGCTGAACCGCGCGCTGCCGGTGCGCACGCTGGTCGGCCGGGCGCTCGCGCGCGCCGGGTCGCATGAGTCGCATGAGTCGCATGAGTCGCATGCGACCACGCAGGACGCCGCCGACGCGCGTATCGACACGCTGCTCGAAGCCGTGCGCGTGCCGCTGCGCTATCTCGCCGCCCGCGCGCGCCAGCTGTCGGGCGGCCTCAAACAGCGCGTGGCGATCGCGCAGGCCTTCGCGGGCGAGCCGCGCGTGGTGATCTGCGACGAACCCACCTCCGCGCTCGACGTCTCCGTGCAGGCCGCGATCCTCAACCTGCTCGCACGGCTGCAACGCGAACGCGGCGTGAGCTATCTGTTCATCTCGCACGATCTCGGCGTGGTGCGCTATCTCGCCGACCGCGTGATGGTGCTCTACGCGGGACGCGTGCTCGAAAGCGGCCCGGCCTCGGCCGTGTTCGACGGCCCGCGCCATCCGTACACGGAAACGCTGCTCGACGCGGCCGGCGGCACGCAGGGCGCCCGCCACGTAGACGAGGACAACGCGGATACGGTTGCGCGCGAATCGACCGTCACGCAGAGCGGTGGCCACGGCTGCCTGTTCAGCGCGCGTTGCCCGCGCAAGATCGGCGCGATCTGCGACGAGGCGGCCCCGCCCTTCGACGATATCGGCGAAGGCCATCGCATCCGCTGCCACATTCCCGCCGATCAGCTTCGCGATCTGCAACGCGTCGGCGCGCCGGAGCCAGGCCAGGCCTGATCGCCGCAGCCCGCCCGCCGCACGAGATCGTTGCGTCGCCCACGGTCCGATCCATGACGCGGACTGCCGCTTCCCTGCCCTTTCGCGTTTGATACGCAAACCGCGCGAACCGCGCCGCCGCGTTTCATCGCCGAAACGTTTTCAGCGATTTCGTCCCCGTATGCGCCACAGGGAAAACGTCAGGCCCAGACGGCGCGGCCTTCTGCGGACGATGGCACAGAACTCGCTATATCGAGACCAGGCATCCGGTCGCTTCTGCTCTTGCGACACGCCGCAGATCGCGGCGCGCCGTATCGGGCGAGCGAATGGGCAAACGAATCGCCGCACGCATGACACGCCTGTTATCCGCCGTCCCGCTCGCGGGCTCCGACAATCGGCAAGCAGTCCTGTGTAAATCGACGATTCATGCGCCCCGGACGTCGCGTGTACCGCACGCACCGGCGACACTGCATCGGCCACGAGCGCGATGCACGCCGCCGGCGCGAGGCGGCGTGGGAATGGCGGGGGTCGGCGCGCGCAGCGGTCGTCGAGACAGCATGCACAGCGGCGCGGCGTCAGACACAAAGGCACGAGGAGCGAAGCGCGAACGCGCTATCGCTTCCCGGGAGGAAATCATGAAAAACAGATTTTTTCATCAGTACTGCTATGGGTTCGGCCGCGGCCTCGCGGTGCTCGCCATCGGCGTAGTGGGCGTGAGCGCGCTTCTGCCGGCAGTCGGCGCACACGCGCAGGATAACAACGTGACCGCGCCGACGTGGGTCCTCGTCGCCGATGCGGCGCTGCCGGCAAGCGGCGGCGCGGTGACCGACTCGGGCATGCCCGCCGACGGCATGGCGCCCTTCGGCAACGGCGCGGCCGTCACGAGCGGCGGCAGCGCAGGCACCGGTAGCGCAGATACCAGCAGCAGCGCGGGCAACGCCGGCAGCGCCGCGCCCTCGCCGGGCGTGAGCCAGAGCGCCGATGCGATCGCCGCCGCCGACGCCGCAACGGTTTTCACGCCGAAGAACTGCTACGGCACCAACAGCATGAACGGCAACTGCGGCCAGGGCGGACGCGGCGGCGGCAACAGTTCGTCGGCATCCGCGAGTGCGGGTGGGGCGGGCGGGACGAGTTCGGGCAGCGCGGGCACCGGACGCGGCGGCAGCTCGGGCGTCGGCGGCGCGACCAGCGGGTCGAGCAACTCGGGCGGCGGCAAAGGCGGTGGCGGCAACAACGGTGGCGGTAACAACGGTGGCGGCAATAACGGCGGCGGTAACAACGGTGGCGGCAACAACGGTGGCGGCAACAACGGCGGCGGTAACAACGGCGGCGGCAATAACGGCGGCGGCTCCAGCGGCTGCGGTTGCGGCAGCGGCCACGGCGGGCCTTCGGGCGGCCATTCAGGCGGACCGTCGGGTGGACCGTCAGGTGGACCGTCAGGTGGCTTCGGCGGCGGCTTTGGCGGCGGGTTCGGCAAAGGCGGCTTCGGCGGAGGATTCGGAGGCGGATTCGGCAAGGGTGGATCGTCGGGCGGCCCGGGCGGCGGGTACGGCGGCGGCCACGGTGGCGGCCATGGCGGCGGAAGTCATTGAACTCGCACGGCGGTGCAGACGCGCTGCCACAGCCACCCCGAATTGGCGCGACGGCCGGTCGCGCCATTCCAGGCAGCAACGGCGGCGGTCTCCCGGTCCCCCGGCCGGGAGCCGCCGCCGGTGGCCGGAAGCCGTGCACAGCGCGTGTATTCTGGCGACCCGGCCGCGTTTCTCGTGAGCTGTGCCCCTGGACACATCAGCAGGGCACAGCGCCACCCCTCTCCTCCCGTTACAACATCTCCAGCGCGCGCTTGCCGCGCGGCGGCTTGAAGTAGGCATCGAGCGCCGCGAGATCGGTCTCGCCTAGCTTCAGGTCGAGCGCCGCGCGGTTCTCCCGCACATGCTCGATGCGCGCCGCCTTCGGAATCGCACACACGCCGCTCGCACGCAGCACCCAAGCCAGCGCAACCTGCCACACGGATACGCCATGCCCCGCCGCGATATCGTCGAGCGGCGAGCGCTTCGGCAGCCGCGCGTGATCGACCGGGCTGTACGCCATCACCGGCATGCCGCGCGCGAGACTCCACGGCAGCAGATCGAACTCCGGCCCGCGCCGCGCGACGTTGTAGAGAATCTGATTGGCCGCGCACGCCGCGCCGCCGGGCAGCGCGACCAGTTCCTCCATATCGTCGACGTCGAAATTACTCACGCCCCAGTGCCGGATCTTGCCCGCGCGCACGAGCGCCTCGAAGCCCTCGACGGTTTCCTCGAGCGGCACGCCGCCGCGCCAGTGCAGCAGATACAGGTCGATGCGATCGGTGCCGAGGCGCGCGAGACTCGCCTCGCAGGCGCGCTCCACGCCGCGCCGGCTCGCATTGTGCGGATACACCTTGCTGACGAGAAACACCTCGTCGCGCAGCCCGCGCAGCGCTTCGCCGACCAGTTCCTCGGTTGCGCCGTCGCCGTACATTTCGGCGGTGTCGATCAGCGTCATGCCGAGCGCGACGCCCTCGCGCAGCGCGGCGATCTCGTCGGCGCGACGCGACGCGCGCTCGCCCATTTCCCACGTGCCCTGGCCCAGCTTCGCGATGCGCTCGCCGCCGGGCAGCGCGATGCTGGCGATATCGGTGCTCATGTGTTTTCCCCTCGCGATGCCTTGCGTCCAACGCCAGGTTCAGCGCGACGTCCGGCAAAGCGCCCAGTGTATCGCCGCGTGTCGCGACGGGCATGCGCACGCGCGTAACTCCGGCATTACCGCGCGGCGCCGCCTATGTCATAAAATTGCCGTTCGCCTTTCATGCCTGCCTCCCATGAACGCTCCCACGGAAGACCGCTGGCGCGGCCTGCGCCCGGACCCGGACAACGACACGCCGCTGTATCTGCAGCTCGCGCGCAAGCTCAGCGACGCGATCCACGAGAATCGCTGGAACGCCGGCGAGGCGCTGCCGTCCGAGCGCGTGCTCGCCGACGCGCTCGGCGTCTCGCGCATCACCGCGCGCAAAGCCATCGCGCTGCTGGTCGAGCAAGGGTTGATCCGCCGCACGCAAGGCGCGGGCAGCTTCATCACGCCGCGCTACGAAGATCCGCTCTCGCGCCTCACGAGCTTCAGCGAAATGCTGCGCCAGCGCGGTTTCACGCCCAGTTCGCGCTGGCTCTCGCGCGAGATCCAGCCCGCGAGCCGCGACGAGGTGATCCAGCTCGGCCTGTCGCCCGCCGCCGCCGTCACGCGTCTGAAGCGTCTGCGTCTCGCGGACGGCATCGTCATGGCCGTCGAAAACTCCACGTTTCCCGCCGCACTGATTCCCGATCCGAACGCGATCGGCGACTCGCTCTACAGCTTTCTCGAACAGCGCGGACTGGCGATCGTGCGCGCGCTCCAGCATTTCCGCGCCGTGAACGCGAGCGACGAAATCGCGCAGCAGATGAGCATCACGCCCAACGAAGCGCTGCTGCTGATCACGCGCGTGGGCTACACCGCCGATCAGCGCGCCATCGAACTCACCGATACCTACTGCCGCAACGACTATTACGACTTCGTCGCGGAGTTGCGCAAGTAAGCGGCGTCTTGCCTGTTTCCTGGGCTCGCCGATGCCTGACGTTGAGCCGATTCACGAGGTCCAGCGCGGCGCATCGGTGCCGATCGGCACGCAGGGCCGCGCATAGAACGCAGGCGTGCGTTCGAGCCGTTCGGCGGGCGCCACGGCGCGCACGCGGCCGAACGGCGTAGCCATTTCTTCCATGCAGTCCGCCACGTCGGCCACGCTCACCTCGGGCGCGCGCTGGCCGTCGTCGAGCGTGCCCATCGTTTGCAGC
This sequence comes from Paraburkholderia sp. SIMBA_027, assembly GCF_046535315.1. Lineage (NCBI taxonomy): Bacteria > Pseudomonadati > Pseudomonadota > Betaproteobacteria > Burkholderiales > Burkholderiaceae > Paraburkholderia > Paraburkholderia sp. SIMBA_027. The sequence goes on along the minus strand of NZ_JAWRWY010000005.1, from coordinate 297,240 downwards.
CAGCGGCCCGTCTGCGCGAGCGAGACGCGCACGTGCCAGCTGCCGCCCTCTTTCGCGCGGCGCGCGAGCGCGGTCATCGCGGCAAACGCGGCGAGATAACCGGTGGCGTGATCGAGCGCCTGACACGGCAACGGACGCGGACTCGTGAACGGCGCGTGTTGCGACGATGAGGACGACGACGCCACGCTCTCGCTCCAGACGATGCCGCTCGCCGACTGCACGAGGCTGTCGAAGCCGCGCCGCTCGCGCCACGGACCGCGATGCGAATACGCGCAGATCGACACGCAGACGATCCCGGGCCGCTCACGCGCCAGCGCCTCGGGCGAGAAACCGTGCGCCGCGAGCGCGCCGGGACGATAACCCTGCACGAATACATCGGCCTCGCGCACCAGCGCATGCAGTTGCGCGCGCCCCGCTTCGTCGCGCAGATCGAGCGTGGCCGAACGCTTGCCGCGTCCGTTGTCGATCACGAGCGGCGCGATGTTAGGCAGATGCGGACCGTTGATCAGCAAGACGTCGGCGCCATGATGCGCGAGCGTGCGCCCCGCGACCGGCCCCGCGATGATGCGCGTGAGATCGAGCACGCGCAGGCCGTCGAGCGGACGCCCGCCCACGGTGCGCAACGCGTCGCGAGCATCGAGGTCCGCGTCGCCGATCCGCTCGATCTCGAACAGCGGCAAGCCCGCCACCGCGCGCGCCTGTTCGTGCGCGGCCCATTCGCGCGGCGTGCGCACGAGCGCGGCGCACAGCCCGGCTTCCGCCAGCGCCGCGTCGAGCGCCGCGCCGTCCCAGTCATTGCGGATCGCGCGCGCCACCTCGTCGCGCGACTCCCCGCAGCCGAGCACGCGCAGGATGCCGTGCAGGTGATGCGCGAAATTCGCGTGCAGCTGAATCCAGCGGCCATCGCGCGTTTCGAAGTAGCCGGTCACCGGATGGCGCAATTCGAACGGCGCGCCGCCATCGACGCTCAGATAGCGCTCGCTGCGAAACGCCGCGAGCGCGCGCCGCACGTCGATCGACACGCGCTGATCAGGCCCGCCGCGCAGCGCATGCAGACGCGCCGCCGCCAGCCCCGCCGCACCGATCGCGGCCGAAGCCAGCGTGCCGACGCGAAACACCGACGGCAAGCCCGGATCGTCGCCGTCGATATCGACGAGATCGAGCGCCGCGGCGGCCGCGCCGTCGTCGGGGTGAGCCAGCATCCAGAGATGATCGAGCGCGTCGCGGGGCGTCATGGCGGGAGTCCTTGTGCGGGAAATCGTTGACGGGAACGCTCCAAGGGTAAAAGCGCGCTGGCATGTCGATCAATCTTGATTATCATGATCAATATAGATCGATTTTTCCGGTTTCCCGACGCCCGCCACCATGTCCAGCTATATGACCGCGGCCGAAGCCGCCGCCGAACTCGGCATCAGCCGCGCCACGCTTTACGCCTATGTGAGCCGCGGGCTGCTCAGTTCCGCGCCCGCGACAGACGCAACCGCGCACGCCCCTCAAGCCGACAGCGCCAACGCAGCCGCCGCCAACGCACGCCGCTACGATGCCGCCGAAGTGCGCCGCCTCGCGCGCCGCAAGGCCGACGGCAAGCGCGCGGGCAAAGTCGCGCAGAAAGTGCTGGACTGGGGCGTGCCGGTGCTCGAATCGTCGATCACGCTGATCGCGGGCGGCCGGCTCTTCTATCGCGGCCAGGACGCCGTCGAACTGGCGCGCCACGCCTCGCTCGAAGAAGTCGCCGCGCTGCTGTGGGAATGCACGCCGCGCCGCGTGCTGGACGCGCCCGCCGCGCCCATCGCGGCGGCGCAATGGTCGGCGTGGCTCAAGCTCTGGAGCGGCCACTCGCCGCTCGAACGCGCGCTGGTGCTGCTGCCCGCCGCCGCCGCGCAGATGCCGCGCATCTGGGCGCAAGGCCGCGACGCGCAGCTCGACAATGCCGCCGTCCTCATGCGCCTGCTCGCGGCGGCGCTGATTTCGGCGGCGCCGTCGGGCGAGCCGCTGCATCGGCAGATCGCGCACGCGTGGGGCGTGCGCTCGCGCACCCAGGCCGATCTGCTGCGCGCGGCGCTGGTGCTCTGCGCCGATCACGAATTGAACGCCTCGACCTTCACGGTGCGCTGCATCACCTCGACCGGCACGCATCTGTTCGGCGCGGCGACGGGCGGGCTCGCGGCGCTCGCGGGGCCGCGCCACGGCGGCGAGACGGTGCGCGTCGCGGCGCTGTTCGAAGAAGCCGCGCACGCGGACGATCTGCATCGCTATCTGGCGCAGCGCCTCGCGCCCGACGAGCGCGGCGTCACGCCCGCGCTGTCCGGCTTCGGGCATCCGCTCTATCCGGATGGCGATCCGCGCGCGCGACTGCTGCTCGACTGGCTCGCGCAGCGCGCCCCGGCGCGTTCGCCGATGGCGGAAGTCGACCTGCTCGCGCAGGCGGTGATGGAAACCACGGGCGCGCGGCCCACGCTCGATTACGCGCTCGCGGCCATCGAACGCGTGTTGGCGCTGCCGCGCGGCGCGGCGTTCACGCTGTTCGCGGCCGGTCGCGTGACCGGTTGGATCGCGCACGCGCTCGAACAGAACGCCGATGGCCGCCTGATCCGGCCACGCGCGCGATATGTGGGCGAACACGTGCCCGCATGAGGCGGGACGCTGGCGTGCGTGTCATGTGCCCCGCCGCTTATTGCGCGGCGCGCGGGCTCCACGGCCAGCGAACCGAACGCGAGCGCAACGCCTGCGTCACATACGCCGCCAGCCCGCGCGCCTCGTCCGCACGCGCGACGCCTTCGGCGCGCCATTGCGGCGAGCGCGCAGCCGATGCGCCGCCCAGCGCCAGCACGAAACGCGCGCCGTCGCGCCCCGCGCTCAGCCACACGCGCGTGCCCGCCGCGAGCCGGATCGACTCGCCCGCGCGCAGCCAGTAATCGTCGGCGTCGCCGCCCATCGTGAGCCAGAGTTCGCCCTCGCTCACCTGCAGTTGCATCGCCTGCGCGAGCCGCCAGCTTTCAGCGGGCTCGCCGTGCTCCAGTTCGAAAATCCGGATTTCGCGCATTACCGTGCTCCTTGGGTGCGTTTTGTCGTCGGGCCTGGCTCGAATTCGCCAGATTGATGCCGTTTCCATCACACTGCGAAACGTCTTGAAGCCCCTGCCCGGTTGGAGCATTATTGCCCTCGGCATCTCGCCGACCCATGCACAGTTCCGAACAGTTCGTGCGGAACTGTGCAGTGAAAAAACCGGACACTTGCGCGCAGGCCGCCCATGAAACTCGAACTCGACCGCGCCAGCGACGTCCCGCTCACCGAGCAGATCGTCGCCGGCGTGCAAACGTGGATCCGCTCGCGTTCGGCGCATCCGGGCGCGCGCCTGCCGTCGATCCGCCAGCTCGCCGCCGACTACCGCATCAGCCGCTTTCCGGTGATCGAGGCCTACGACCGCCTCGTCTCGCTCGGTTATCTCGACTCGCGGCATGGTTCGGGCTTCTATGTGAGCGAGCACGCGCGGCTCGGGCTCGCGGGGCTCGGTTCCTGCGATCTCTCGAACGCCGCCGAGGAATCGGGCCATCTGCTCGCGCAACTGAATCTGCCGGGCGAGGCGCTCCAGCTCGACAGCGGCTCGGTGCCGCAAGCATGGCGCGACGTCGACGCCATCGGCCAGGCGATCCGCCACGTCTCGCGCACCGATCCGTCCAGTCTCGTCGACTACGGCTCGCCGCTCGGCGACGCCACGCTGCGCGAGCATCTGCGCAACCGCCTCGCGCCGCTCGGCATCGCCGCCGACACGCAGCAGATCCTCATCACCGAAGGCGCGAGCGAGGGTATCGACCTGCTGATGCGCTATCTGCTCAAGCCCGGCGACACCGTGTTCGTCGAAGATCCCGGCTACTACAACCTGTACGGACTGCTGAAACTGCACGGCGTACGGCTCGTCGGCATCACGCGCACGGCGAGCGGGCCCGATCTCGACCATCTGCACGCGATGCTCGCGCAGCACCGGCCGCGCGCGTTCTTCGTCAACACCGTGTTCCACAATCCGACCGGCACGACGATCTCGCCGCCCGTGGCGTTCCGGCTGCTGCAACTCGCGCGCGAGCACGGCTTCAGCATCGTCGAAGACGATATCTACGCCGATTTCCAGGCCGATCCCACCGACCGGCTCGCGGCGCTCGACCAGTTCGAGCGCGTGATTTATGTGGGCGGACTGTCGAAAACGCTGTCGTCCTCGCTGCGCGTGGGGTACGTGGTCGCGAACCCGGCCGTCGTGCGCGATCTCGCCTCGATCAAGGCGCTCACGAGCATCAGCGGTTCGCGCTTCACGCAGGCCGTGGCGGCCACGCTGCTCGAACGCGGCGCGTACCGCAAGTATCTGGAGCGCCTGCGCCGCCGGCTGGGCGAGACGCTCGGCGCGGCCACGCGCTCGCTCGAAGAACACGGCTGGGAGCTGTTCACCGCGCCGTCCGCCGCGCGCGCCGCTCGGACTGTGCAAGCCGTGCAGGCCACCGGCCTCGCGCACACGCAGACGGGCGGCAAGTTCCTGTGGTCGCGCGTGCCGCATATCGACGACTCGGCGCGGCTCGCGGCCTGCGCCGAAGCGTTCGGCGTGAGCGTGTCGGCGGGCAGCCATTTCCGCCCGCACGGCGAGCCGTGTCCGTGGCTGCGCATCAACGCGGCGTTCGCGCTCGATCCACGCGCGCAGGCGTTCTTCGCGGCGGCGGCCAGGCTCGACGCCTAAGCACGCAACCTCGCGGCGACCGCGCAGCACGCGACGAACGCGTCAGTCGCGCCAATCGCGGCAATCGCGCCGCCCCTACGCGCGCCGTCGCGCCGCCTTCTCTACAATGGCGGCTGCCAGACACCGCCAGCGCCTCCGCCTTCGCCCATGTCCGACACGTCCACTGCCGCCTCGCCTTCCACGCCGTCCGCCCGCAAGCTCTCCGTGATGCTGTGGCTCGTCGCCACCGGCTTCTTCATGCAGACGCTCGACTCGACCATCGTCAACACGGCGCTGCCCGCGATGGCCGACAGCCTCGGCGAACTGCCCTTGCGCATGCAATCGGTCGTGATCGCCTACTCGCTGACGATGGCGGTGATGATCCCCGTGTCCGGCTGGCTCGCGGACAAGCTCGGCACGCGCCGCGTGTTCATGGGCGCGATCTTCGTGTTCACGATCGGCTCGCTGCTCTGCGCGAGCGCGCACACGCTGAACCAGCTCGTGCTCTCGCGCATCGCGCAGGGCGTGGGCGGCGCGATGCTGCTGCCGGTCGGACGCCTCGCCGTGCTGCGCACGTTTCCCGCCGAACGCTATCTGCCCGCGCTCTCGTTCGTGGCGATCCCGGGCCTGATCGGCCCGCTGATCGGCCCGACGCTCGGCGGCTGGCTCGTGCAGATCGCCTCGTGGCACTGGATCTTCCTGATCAACGTGCCGGTGGGCGTGATCGGCTGCCTGTTCACCTTCATCTTCATGCCCGACAGCCGCAACGCCGACACGCCGAAGTTCGACCTGCCCGGCTATCTGCTGCTGGTCGTCGGCATGGTGACGATCTCGTTCGCGCTCGACGGCCGCTCCGAGCTGGGCATTCCGCAAGCGACCGTGCTGGTGCTGCTGATCGTCTCGCTGGCCGCCTTCGTCGCCTACGGGCTGCACGCGCAACGCTCGCCGCGGCCGATCTTCTCGCTCGATCTGTTCAGGATCCACACCTTCAGCGTGGGGCTGCTCGGCAACCTGTTCGCGCGGATCGGCAGCGGCGCGATGCCGTATCTGATTCCGCTGCTGCTGCAAGTCGCGCTCGGCTACACGCCGTTCGAGGCGGGCCTGATGATGCTGCCGGTCGCGGCGGCGGGCATGTTCTCGAAGCGCCTCGTCACGTACCTGATCACGCGTTACGGCTACCGCCGCGTGCTGGTGATCAACACGGTGCTGGTCGGCCTGATGATGGCGAGCTTCGCGCTCTCGACGCCGCACGAGCCGCTGTGGCTGCGCCTCGTGCAACTGGCCGTGTTCGGCGCCGTCAATTCGATGCAATTCACCGCAATGAACACGCTCACGCTCAAAGACCTCGGCATGGGCGGCGCGAGCAGCGGCAACAGCCTGTTCTCGCTCGTGCAGATGCTCTCGATGAGCCTCGGCGTGACGGTCGCGGGCGCGCTGCTCACGACCTTCACGGGGCTGATCGCGCACATGACCGCGTCCAACGTGATTCCGGCGTTCCACGCCACGTTCGTGTGCGTGGGCATCATCACGGCGTGCTCGTCGTGGATCTTCGGCCAGCTCTCCGACGACGTGCGCCACGCCGCGAAAAAGACCGATCCGTCCGAGCGCACCTGAGCGGCGAAAGTCGGGCGAACGCGCGGCGATGGCTCGCGCGTTCGCGGCCTGAAAACACCGCCTGAAAAACCCGCCTGAAACCCCGCTCAAATCCGCTACGGAAAAACCCGCGACCGCCGCGCACCAGGCCGGTGCACGACGCGCTCCGCGCGGTGCGCGCATTGGCCGCAAAGGCGCGTCGCCAGTGCCTGAGCGGCCGCCACAACGTCCTCGCCGACTATCCGTAAAACGCCGATATCCCGTGCGCATGGCCCGACCGGCTGTGTGTCGGGACTCGCATACTTTTTGCACGGCTATCCTGTAATGTAAACTTGACGTTCGCGCGCGCGGTCCTGTGCCGGCCAAGGCGCGCGTCACCCAGGCCTATGAACAGCATGATCGACCTCGATCCCCCCGGCTATCAGTCGCGACCCGTCGCGGGCGAAGAAGGCGCCCGGCGCACCGTACTCTACGGCGGATACACCGTGTTCAGCGTGTTCCAGCCGGTGTTTTCGGTCGCCCACCGCCGCACGATCGGCTATCACGCGTCGCTGCGCGCGCACGACGAGCACGGCCAGCAGGTGCCGTCGCAGGAAGTGTTCACGCAGGCCGCGCGCCGCGGCGATCTGCTCGAACTGGGACGGCTCGCGGAATCGCTGCATCTGGGCAACTTCAACGCCTTCGACTCGCACGACGAATGGCTCTTCCTGAGCCTGCACCCCGCCGCGCTGATGGACACGAGCTACGGCGACGCCCTGCTCGCCGGCATCAAGGCGCTCGGGCTGCAACCGCAGCGCGTGGTGCTGGAAGTGTCGGAACAGGCGGGCGGCGAAAACTCGCGTTTCGCGGAGATCATCGACGGGCTGCGCAAGGCGGGGTTCGTGATCGCGCTCGACGGCTTCGGCGCCAAGCATTCGAACATCGACCGTGTCTGGCAGCTACGTCCCGACATCGTCACGCTCGACCGCAGCCTGCTCGCACAGGCGAGCCGCCACGCACACATCGAGCGCGTACTGCCAGGGCTGGTGTCAATGCTGCACGAGTCCGGCCAACTGGTGCTGGTCGGCGGACTCTCGACCGAGCGCGACGCGCTGATCGCACTCGAAAGCAATGCCGATTTCGTGCAGGGCGCGTACTTCGCGCGGCCCGACGTCGAACCCGTGCCGCCCGCCACGGCGGCGCGTCTGATGGACGATCTGTCGGCGCGTCTGCGCGAGCGCGTGAGCGCGCGCGAGCGGGCGCAGTCGGCGCGCCTCGCGCCGTACGTGAGCGCGCTGCAGGCGGCTGCGGCCCAACTGGCCGCGGACGCCAGCATGAGCGACGCCACGCTGCCGCTGCTCGGTCTCGGCGAGACGGCGCGCTGTTTTCTGCTGGACGCCTCGGGCCGCCAGATCGGCGACAACGTGCTGCCCGACGGCCGCACCTCGCAGCGCGCCAAGCGCTTCCGTCCGCTGCTGCATTCAGAGGGCGCGAGCTGGGAGCGCCGGCCCTACTTCATCGCCGCGATGAAAGCGCCCGGCAGCGTGCAGTTCACGCCGCCCTATCTGTCGATCAACGAGGCGCACCTGTGCGTGACCGCCTCGATCGCCGCGCAGACGTCGCAGGGCTTGCAGGTGCTCTGCGTCGACATCAACTGGGAAGCCGCACAGCGCGTCTAGGCGATGGCGAGCGGGCGCGCGATCAACGTCGGCCCTTCCTGCATCGACGATGACGCCGATGACGCCGCCGCGAGCGTTTGCGCCGCGCGCATGCTGGCGTGCAGATGCATCTGCATCGATATCGACGCTCCGTTCGCCATGAAACGCGCCAGCAGCGTGCGAACGGCCTGCGCGCCGTAAGTCTGGAAATCGCGATTGGCCGCGCTGAAGTCCGCGCCCCGCGCCGCCACACACACGACCGGCGTGGCCCGTCCGTTCTCGTCCTCCCGCACATGCAGCCACGCCGCCAGCGCGCCGTCGTGCGCGACCAGCGCGACGCCCGGCGCGCCATCGAGCACGAGCGTTTCGGCGTGCAGCGCGCGCACCTCCGTCGCCTCGGCGGCCTGCGTGAGCGCGGTCGCGGTCACCCCAAGCAGATCCAGCAAGCCCGCGCGATCCTGCGCGTGCAGCACCTCGCGCAAGCGGTCGACCGCGAGCGCGTGACGCGCCGTATCGGCGGGCACGGACTGCGGCGCCTGCTCGCGCGCGAGCCGAACGCGCGCACGATGGACGATCTGGCGGCAATGCGCGAGGGCGCAGCCCGTCAGCGCCGCGATCTCCGCGTAGTCGCAGTCGAACGCCTCGCGCAGCACGAACACCGCTTGTTCGAGCGGCCCGAGCCGGTCGAGCATCAGCAACAGTCCATCCGAGAGACGCGCCGCGCGCAGCCCGGTTTCCTCGGCGGACGGCGCCGTATCGTCGAGCCAGGGCGCCAGCCAGGCCGCGTCGCGCTCGCCCGCGCGCTCGCGGCGCAGCTTGCGCAGCCGGTCGATGGCGAGACGCACCGTCACTGTGGCGAGCCACGCCTGCGGCGTGCGGACCGCCGCGGCGTCGCCGGCGCGCCAGCGGAACCAGGCGTCCTGCACCACGTCCTCGGCCTCCGCACGGCTGCCGAGCACGCGCGCCGCCAACGCCAGCAAGCGCGCCCGCTCCTTCGCGAACACGCCCGCGCGGCGGGCTTCGCTCCAGGTCTCGTTGCTCGGTGCGCCGTCTGATACGGCGCGTATTTCGGCGCCGGCTTCTTCGCTGGCTTTTTCGCTGATTTCGTCGCTGATTTCGTCGCTCATCTGCGTCATTCGCTTCGCTCCTTCGCGCTCCGGCTTCGCCGTGCTTCCCGCCATCCAGACGACCGGCCACGCGCCGATGTGACAGCCGCACGCAAAAAAATCCTCGTCACGCGCCGCGCGCGGCGCGCGTCTTGTCGACAACGGCGCGCCTCGATGACACCGCCGCGCCGGCCCACTTTTTCCGCGAGGATTTCCATGCAGCCCATCGATTCGCATCATGCAGCAAACGCGCCGCGCGCGCTCAATCTCGTGCCGACAGTCATCGAAACGTCGAGCCGCGGCGAGCGCGCCTACGACATCTATTCGCGCCTGCTGCGCGAACGCATCGTGTTTCTCGTCGGGCCGGTCAACGAACAGAGCGCGAGCGTGGTCGTCGCGCAACTGCTGTTTCTCGAAGCCGAGCAACCCGAGAAGGACATCAGCCTCTACATCAACTCGCCGGGCGGCTCGGTCTACGACGGCATGGCGATCTACGACACGATGCAGTTCATCAAGCCCGATGTGTCCACGCTCTGCACGGGCTTCGCCGCCAGCATGGGCTCGTTTCTGCTCGCGGCAGGCACGCATGGAAAACGCTTCGCACTCCCGAACGCACGCATCATGATCCACCAGCCTTCGGGCGGCGGACAAGGCACGGCGTCCGATATCGAATTGCAGGCACGCGAGGTGATTTTTCAGCGCGAGCGGCTCAACGCGATGCTCGCCGCGAACACGGGCCGCGAACTCGCGCAGATCGAACGCGACACCGACCGCGACAACTTCATGTCGGCGCAGGCGGCAGCCGATTACGGCCTGATCGACCGCGTGATCGCCTCGCGCGACCAGCAAGTGCCGCGCTGATCGACGCGCTGATCGACGCGCATTACGACGCCAGTCGCTGCGCGAGCCACGCGGCGATCACGCCTTTGTATTCGGCGACCAGCAGCTTGCGGTCCTTTGGTTTGGCCGCCGCGTAAAGCGGGTTGAGGCTCTTGATGACCTGCAGCATGACCTCGGCGATGCGATACGCCTCGTCGGACGAAAGATCGGCGTTATAGCGGCGAAACAGCCCGGCAAAACGCTGACGCAGCTTGTTGCGCGCGGCGTCGTCGCGACGAAAACCGAGCGGCACCGACAGCAGCGGCAGGTAGGCCGGATACGAAGTCATCAGATCGACCATCATGTCGAAAAGCCGCTCGGCCAGTTGCGCGAGCGGCAATTCGGCTTCCGCCTGTTCTTCGATGAGCGCGGTCCAGCGTGCGTCCATGTCGTCGCCGTAACGCAGGCGCAAGGCGAGCGCGAGCGCTTCCTTGTTCGGAAAGTACTGATACGCCGCGCCGATCGACACGCCCGCCTGCTGCGCGATCTGCGTCATGGTGGCCGCCTCGAAGCCGCGCTCGGCGAACGCGTCGGCCGCCGCCTCGAGCAGCGCATCCACGGTGCGCGCCGCGCGCTCCTGACGCGGCACGCGCCGTGTCCCCTCTTTTTTCAGGTCTTCCGCCATATCTGAGGCCATCCTCATATTCGTGTATCATATGTGAGTCCATCCTCACATATTGGTGTCCCATGACGCAAGCCCTTTCTCTCGACCCGCGCAAGACTGCGCTCGTGATGATCGATCTCCAGCACGGCATCGTGAGCCGCGCGGTCGCGCCCCACAGCGGCGCCCAGGTGGTCGAAAAAGCCAAGGTTCTCGCCGACGCGCTACGCGCGCAAGGCGGCACGGTGGTCTGGGTGCACGTGCTGCTCAACGAACTGCTGGCGCTGCCCGCCGACAACTCGATGCACAAGCCGGGCACGCCGCCCGCGCCGGCCATCGCGTCCGAACTCGTGCCCGAAATCGGCCAGCAGGACGGCGACGTGGTGATCGCCAAGCGCCAATGGGGCGCGTTCCACGGCACCAACCTCGAACAGCAGCTGCGTCGCCGCGGCATCGACACGATCGTGCTGGGCGGCATCGCCACCAACTTCGGCGTCGAGTCCACCGCGCGCGCGGCCTTCGATCAGGGCTTCAAGCTCGTGTTCGTCGAAGACGCCACGTCGGGCCTGAACGAAGAAATGCACCGCTTCTCGTTCGAAAAACTGTTCGGCTTCATGGGCCACGTGCGCACGACGCAGGAAACCATCGCCGCGATGACGGGCGCATAAGGCCCACGTCTGGCCACGTCTGGCACGCGCAAACAAAAAAGCCCTCGATGCGAATCGAGGGCTTTTTTTGTGCCGTTCTGCGCGAACGGCACGGGAACCAACGTGGGCGCTGGCCTTATCTTGCCTTACGCGAAGTTCTTCGCAGCGAAGTCCCAGTTCACGATGTTCCAGAACGCTTCGACGAACTTCGGACGTGCGTTGCGGTAGTCGATGTAGTAAGCGTGTTCCCACACGTCGATCGTGATCAGCGCGGTTGCGTCGGTCGTGAGCGGCGTAGCGGCGTTGCTGGTCGACACGATGTCGAGCGAGCCGTCTGCCTTCTTCACGAGCCACGTCCAGCCCGAACCGAAGTTGCCGACTGCAGCCTTCGTGAAGGCTTCCTTGAACGCGTCGTAGGAGCCCCACTTCGCGTTGATGGCGTCGCCGAGCGCGCCCGTCGGTGCGCCGCCGCCCTGGGGCGACAGGCTGTTCCAGAAGAACGTGTGATTCCAGATCTGAGCCGCGTTGTTGAACACGCCGCCCGACGACTTCTTGACGATCTCTTCGAGCGAGAGCTTTTCGAACTCGGTGCCCGGGATCAGGTTGTTCAGGTTCGTGACGTAAGCCTGGTGATGCTTGCCGTAGTGGTATTCAAGCGTCTCTTCCGACATGGTCGGTGCGAGGGCGTTCTTCGCGAACGGCAGCGGCGGGAGCGTAAATGACATGATGCGGTTCCTTCGTCGTGTTATGGGGAGTTGTGCGTAATAACCGGCATGGAGCACTCGATTGTAGGCGAGTTGGAATAACCCCGCAAACGAGCGGACATTATGCCGAACATCGGCTGCACAAGGCTTTCAAGGGCTTTCGCGCATAGCGAGCACACCTCGCGCGCACCTGCGCGGACGACGCGGCTCCCCGGTTCGGAAGCGTCGCGCGACATGAGCGGATGCGCTGCTCATCCGCACGAACAGGGCGTTGCGGCATCGTCGGCGCAGGCTGCGGTTTGCTGTCTGCAAGCGCTTGTGACGTTTGACGAACATCCTTCGCGCACCGCATGCGCCGACCCGCCTGTTCGCGCAAGCTGCGCGCCTGGATCCTCGATCCGTCCGATCAATTACCCAGAATCACGCGCAATCACACGCACACTCGCGCGCCGGCGGCCCAGCGTGAGTCGTTCAGAAACCTTCAGCGAGACGCGGCTGCACGTCGGCGAGCGCGACATCGGCGCTGCCCTGCGCGAGATGCACGGTGAGCCGTTTGCCCGGTTTGAGCGCGGCGGGCGCGAGCACGGCCGCGCCGCTTTGCGCGTCGAGCACCGCCGCATAGCCACGCTCCAGCGTGCGCTGGGGGCTCAGCACTTCGAGACGCGCCGCGAGTTCGGACACGCGCGCCGACGCCCGCTCGCGCTCGCGTGCGAACGCGCCGTCGAGACGGCGCGCCAGCATGTCGAGCCGCGCGCGATGCGCAGCCGGATCGGGCCGCGTGCGCTGCCAGCGCATCTGCACGACGTTGAAACTCGCACGCGCCTGCGCCGTCGCGCGCGAGCCCGCCGACGCGAGCCGGATCGACAACTGGCGCAAATGCGTGCGCTGCTGCGCAAGCCGCTCGCCGGGCGAGACGAGACGCCGCGCGAGCCAGTCGAGTTGCTGCGCGCGGCGCTCCATCAAGCGGCCGAAGCCGCGCGCGAGCGTGGCATGGCGCTGATCGAGTTCACGCAGCAGCAGCACGCGCTGCGGGCTCACGAGTTCGGCGGCGGCCGTGGGCGTGGGCGCGCGCACGTCGGCGGCGAAATCGGCGATCGTGAAATCGGTTTCGTGACCCACGCCGCTCACCACGGGAATCGCGCTCGCGGCGATGGCGCGCGCGAGCGTCTCGTCGTTGAACGACCAGAGATCCTCGATCGAGCCGCCGCCACGGCATAGCACGATCACGTCGACTTCGTTGCGCGCGTTCGCGGCGTCGAGCATCGCGGTGAGCTTTTCCGCCGATCCCGCGCCCTGCACCGGCGCCGGATAGACGATCACCGGCACGTGCGGCGCACGGCGGCACAGCGTGGTGAGCACGTCGCGCAGCGCGGCGGCCTGCATCGACGTGATGACACCGATTGCGCGCGGATGCGTGGGCAAGTCGCGCTTGCGGTCGGCATCGAAAAGACCTTCGGCTTCGAGCTGCGCCTTCAGGCGCAAGAACGCTTCGTACAGCCGCCCCTGCCCCGTGCGCCGGACCGCCTCGACATTCAGTTGCAGCTCGCCGCGCGGCTCGTACATCGTGACGAGCGCGCGCACCTCGATGCGGTCGCCTTCGCGCGGCGTGAATTCGGCGTATTGCGCGCGTCCGCGGAACATCACGCAGCGGATCTGCGCCTGCGCGTCCTTGATCGAGAAGTACCAGTGGCCGCTCGCGGCGCGCGTGAAGTTCGACACTTCGCCCGAAATCCAGGCGAGCGGAAACGAGCGCTCGAGCATCGAGGCGATGGCGCGATTGAGCGCCGAAACCGGGACGACGACGTCGCCGCCCGCAGCGGAGGAAAAACGATCGGATGGCATACGCGAAGGTGAATGAGCAGCAAGAAAAACCACTGCCGGGGCAGCAAGCATAGCGGCTGCGCGGACCCGGCGCGCGCAGGCGCGCATCGAGCCCCGTCGAGCGGGCCGGCGGACAGACGATAGACGGTGACGGGCGCCGCAGTCCAGCAGGAAACGCTCCCAGCGTACAAGGGCCGCGAAGTGTCCACATCAACGCGGTCGGGCGACGTGGCCGCAGCGACGCCCTTCGAAACCCAGGTGAAATCATTCATCCCATTGATTTATATGGATTTTTTATAACCCAAATACCGGCTCACACCGATAAGATGGCCGTCAAACGGGCCTTCGAGGCCGCGCGCAGGGCATTTCTCCACAAAGTTATCCACAAGCGCCGAATGCGCCGTTTTTTGCAATGCCGACGCCTTGCGCCGCGCCGCGTCCGGCCGCCTCCCAACTTGCCGCGTGGCGGCCTCCCGCGCTAGAGTGCCGGGTTCACGGCGCCCCTCCGCGGTCCGTTGCGGCGCGGCCGTTGTTGCGTGGATGTTGCGTGGATGTTGCACCGTTGGTCGTGCCCGCCGTCCGCGACGCCGCCGTTATCGTTTGTTTTGCCGTTTTGCAATTTTTCCCCGCCGGGCGCCTGGATTGACGCGCTCGCGCCGAACCGGAGATCCGTCCCGATGCCAGCCTCGTTCACCTGCCCGCCGCACGCGCACGGCGCCGTCCGGCCCGCCAGCGGCTGCGCGCGCTCATGAGCGGCCCGTTCGCCGATCTGAAGGCGCGCGTCGAGACGGATCTCGCGCAAGCCTGGCAACATCGCGGCAAGCTCGCCTGGGCGCTCACGCCGCTGGCCGCCGTCTTCGCCGCCGTGAGCGGCGCGCGCCGCGCGGCCTTCGCGGCCGGCTGGCTCAAGCGCGTGCGCGTGGGCGTGCCGGTCGTGGTGGTCGGCAACGTGACGGTGGGGGGCACCGGCAAGACGCCCACGGTGATCGCGCTCGTCGAGGCGCTGCGCGCCGCCGGCTACACGCCTGGCGTGGTGTCGCGCGGCTACGGCGCGAAAATCGACCGCCCGACGCCCGTGAACGCCGACACGCCCGCCCGTGCCTGCGGCGACGAACCGCTGCTGATCGCGCGCCGCACCGGCGTGCCGGTGTGGGTGTCGCCGGACCGCGTCGGCGCCGCCCAGGCGCTGTGCACCGCGCACGCCGACGTCGACGTGATCGTCAGCGACGACGGCCTGCAGCATTACCGCCTCGCGCGCGACTTCGAACTCGTGGTGTTCGACCATCGCCTCGGCGGCAACGGTTTCCTGCTGCCCGCCGGGCCGCTGCGCGAACCGCTCTCGCGCCACCGCGACGCCACGCTCGTCAACAATCCGTTCACGCGCACGCTGCCCGACTGGCCCAACACCTTCGCGCTCAAGCTCGAACCAGGCGACGCGTGGCATCTGGCCAATCCGGGCCTGCGCCGTCCGCTCGCCCAATTCGCGCAAGTGGCCGGCCAGCCGCCGCTGCGGCTTGTCGCGGCGGCCGGCATCGGCTCGCCCGAGCGCTTTTTCGCGACGCTGCGCGCGGCCGGTCTCGCCCCGCACACGCTGCCGCTGCCCGATCATTACGACTACGCGAGCAACCCGTTCGCCGACGTCGCCGCCGACGCGATCCTGGTCACCGAAAAGGATGCAGTAAAATTGGGGGCCTGGAACGACGCGCGCATCTGGGTTGTGCCCGTGGAAGCCGCGCTCGATCATCGTCTTATTACCCTGGTTGTGGAGAAACTCCGTGGACGCCCGTCTGCTTGAAATCCTGGTCTGCCCGATCTGCAAGGGCCCGCTCAGCTACGACCGCGCCGCGCAGGAGTTGATCTGCAGCGCCGACAAGCTCGCCTATCCGATCCGCGACGGCATCCCCGTCATGCTCGTGGACGAGGCGCGTCAGACCGTCGAAGGCACGCCCGTCGATCCGAACGCGGCCTGACATGAGCGCCGCTCAACCCTTCATCGCCGTCGTGCCGGCGCGGCTCGCGTCGACGCGGCTGCCGAACAAGCCGCTCGCCGACATCGGCGGCAAGCCCATGGTGGTGCGCGTCGCCGAGCGCGCCCGCGCGGCCGGCGCGCAGCAGGTGCTGATCGCCTCCGACGCCCAGACGGTGCTCGACGCCGCGCGCGAACATGGCTTCGAAGCCGTGCTCACGCGCGCCGACCACCCCTCGGGCACCGACCGCCTCGCCGAAGTCGCCGAACACTACGGCTGGAGCGACGAGACGATCGTCGTCAATGTTCAGGGCGATGAACCGCTGATCGACCCGCAGCTGGTCTGCGACGTGGCGTCGCACCTGGCGGCGCATCCGGACTGCGCGATCGCCACCGCGGCTCACCCGATCACCGCGCCCGACGAAATCTTCAGCCCGAACGTCGTGAAGGTCGTGCTCGACGCACGCGGCGTGGCGCTCTACTTCTCGCGCGCGCCGATTCCCTGGGCGCGCGACGCCTGGCAGCCGCACTGGTCGCCGGCCCGTCTCGATCTGGCCGCAATGCCCGCCCCGCCTGCACCGGCCACGGTTTATCGGCATATCGGCCTGTATGCGTATCGCGCCAAATTCCTGCGCACCTACCCGACGCTCGCGCACTCGCCGATCGAGCAGGTCGAATCGCTCGAACAGTTGCGCGCGATGTGGCACGGCGAGCGCATCGCGGTGCGCGTGACGCCCGAGGCGCCCGCGCCCGGTGTCGACACGCCCGCCGACCTCGCCCGCGTACAGGCGTTATTCCGACCTTAATAACGGTCGTAGTCCGAAAAACCCGTGGCATAATCAATTGTTTGCGCGAGCCGTCCAAGCCTTTGTGCGTGCGGGTTTGCCCGCTTTTCTTCCGTTGCTGCCCGCCTCCGCAGCGCCGTTCCCGATCCACTTCGGGCACGTTGCCGCGCGGGGCCCGGCGTCACCCCGCATGCCCCGGCCATGATCTCTTGACCGGCGAGCACGGCGCGAGCAAACGGAAGGAGACGCACGACGCCGCCGATGCCGCCCACGAGGGCAGCCGCCGCGCCGCAAGAATTCACACAGATCGGAGAAATTGGAAATGCGTTTGATCCTGTTGGGCGCCCCCGGCGCGGGCAAGGGAACCCAGGCAAACTTCATCAAGGAAAAGTTTGGCATTCCGCAGATCTCGACCGGCGACATGCTGCGCGCCGCCGTGAAAGCGGGCACGCCGCTCGGCCTCGAAGCGAAGCGTTTCATGGATGCGGGCGAACTCGTCACCGACGAGCTCATCATCAATCTCGTGAAGGAACGCCTGAAGGAAGACGACTGCAAGAACGGTTATCTGTTCGACGGTTTCCCGCGCACGCTGCCGCAAGCCGAAGCCATGAAGCAAGCCGGCGTCGCCATCGACTACGTGCTGGAGATCGACGTGCCGTTCGACGAGATCATCGTGCGCATGAGCGGCCGCCGCATGCACCCGGCATCGGGCCGCACGTACCACACGAAGTTCAACCCGCCGAAGCAGGACATGGTCGACGACGTCACCGGCGAGCCGCTCGTGCAGCGCGACGACGACAAGGAAGAGACCGTGCGCAAGCGTCTCGACGTGTACACGGCGCAAACCAAGCCGCTGATCGCCTACTACAGCGAATGGGCGCAGCGCGGTGAAGAAAACGGTCTGAAAGCGCCGCAGTACCGCGCGATCTCGGGTCTGGGCAGCGTCGACGAAATCCGCAATCGCGTGTTCGACGCACTGAAGTAAGAACGTCCCTTGCCGGCCATGCCGGGCGAGGCCCGGCGCAAGCCGGCCTCCCCTCTGGCCGGCCCTGTCTCCTCCTCTGCACGTTTTCGCCGATGAGTCGCGGGCTGGCCCGCACATAACAATCATCGAAGACACATCGAGCAGCCAGGAGGCAGACACATGCAAATCCGCGACAACGTATTCCTGATCACCGGCGGCGCTTCGGGCCTCGGTGCGGCCACCGCACGCCTGATCGCGGCGGAAGGCGGCAAGGTCGCGCTCGCCGACCTCAACGAGGAAGCGGGCCAAGCGCTCGCGAAAGAACTCGGCGGCGCGTTCGTGAAGTGCAACGTCGCGAGCGAGGAAGACGGCGCGCGAGCCGTGGCCGCGGCCACCGCGCTCGGCACGCTGCGCGGCCTCGTCAACTGCGCGGGCATCGCGCCCGCGATCAAGACCGTCGGCAAGGACGGGCCGCATCCGCTCGATGCGTTCAGCAAGACCATTTCGGTCAACCTGATCGGCACCTTCAACATGATCCGCCTTGCGGCGGCCGCCATCGCGCAGACCGCGCCCAACGCAGGCGGCGAGCGCGGCGTGATCGTCAATACGGCGTCGGTCGCGGCCTACGACGGGCAGATCGGCCAGGCGGCCTATGCGGCGTCGAAGGGCGGCGTCGTCGCCATGACGCTGCCGGTCGCGCGCGATCTGTCGCGCAGCGGCATCCGCGTGATGACGATCGCGCCCGGCATCTTCGAAACGCCGATGCTGCTCGGCATGCCGCAGGACGTGCAGGACGCGCTCGGCGCGATGGTGCCGTTCCCGCCGCGCCTCGGCAAACCCGACGAGTACGCCATGCTGGTCAAGCAGATCGTCGAGAATCCGATGCTCAACGGCGAAGTGATCCGCCTCGACGGTGCGATCCGCATGCAGCCGAAGTGAACGCACGCCGTGTGCTTTTTTACACGATGAAGTAAAAAAAGCCCGCGAATTCGCGGGCTTTTTTGCGTTGAACTGCGCGTCTCAGTCGTTGTCGAGCGTGCGCTGACGCAATTCCTGCAATTGCGATTCGACGACCGTGGCGTCTTCGGCGTCCGGGCGCTCATCGAGATAATGTTCGAGATCTTCGAGCGCAGGACGCAGATAGTCGAGCCGCGCGTAGGCGAAACCGCGGTCGCGCACTTCCTCGATGCTGTACGGCAGCAGGATCACGAGCCGTTGCTGGATGCCGAGCAGGCGCTCCCAGCGCTCGGTCTGCAAATACACCGACTTCAGATTGCGCAGCATGCGCGCCACGATCTCGCGCCGCGTGGCCGGTTCGAGCAGCATGCGCAGCGCGCGCGCCACCGAATCGCCCGCGCTCGCCACATAGGGCTCGAGCATCTCGACCATGTCCGACTCGGTGAGCGCGCGGCCCGTGGTCGGGTCGAGCATGGCGTCGCCGTCGGGCAGCGAGACGCGCAGCAGGAAATGCCCCGGAAACGACACGCCCTGCACCGGCAGCCCGAGCTGGCCCGCAATCTCCAGATAGATCACCGCGAGGGAGATCGGAATGCCGCGCCGGCGGCGCAGCACGACGTGCAGATGGCTGTTGTCGGGATCGAAAAAGTCGTTCAGATTGGCCGCGAAACCCATCTCGCGGAAGAGCACACGGTTGAGCAGCGCGACCTGCTGGCGCACGTCGGCACCCTCGGGCATGCGCTTGCTGATGCGCAGCGCCAGCTCGTCGATTTCGGCCAGCGTGCCCTGCAGATCGAGGTCCGGGTAGGCGTCCTGCGCGATCGACAGCGCCGCTTCGGTAAGCGGCAGGCTGTCGTCTTCGGCAACGAGCGTGCTGAAATAATCCAGCACCCGCGTGTTCATCGTCATCACTTCGTGCGCCTCTTGAAGTATGCGTATTTGAAGCCCATCAGCCACAGCATACCGAAATATAGCGCCGCAAACAGAACCAGGCAGGCTGCGAGCAAAGCGATGCGCGCGAGCGGTTCGTGCCGCAGGCCGATCCAGTCGTAGCTGATCGAGCACCAGTGCATCGCCCCTGCCAGCACGAGGCATGCCCCGAGCAGTTGCACGAAGAACGTCGTCCAGCCCGACGACGGCATATAGATGCCGCGGCGGCGCAGGCCGATAAAGAGCAGCAGCGCGTTCATGCAGGCGCCGAGGCCCACCGAAAGCGTCAGCCCCGCGTGCGAGAAGATCGGCACGAAGATGTAATTGCTGATCTGCGTGGCGATCAGCACGCCCACGCCGATCTTCACCGGCGTCTTGATGTCCTGGCGCGCATAAAAACCGGGCGCGAGGATCTTGATCAGAATGAGGCCGACGAGACCCACGCCGTACGCGGCCAGCGCGCGGCCCGTCATGATGACCGAAGTGGCGTCGAACTTGCCGTAGTGGAACAGCGTGGCCGTGAGCGGCTCGGCGAAGAAGAACAGCGCGACCGCCGACGGCGCGGCCAGCAGGAAGGTCACGCGCAGGCCCCAGTCGAGCAGCGCGGAATATTCGTGCGGATCGGCGTCGACGTGCGCTTTCGAGAGGCTCGGCAGCAGGATCGTGCCGAGCGCCACGCCCAGCAGGGCCGTGGGAAATTCCATCAGGCGGTCGGCGTAATTGATCCACGAGACCGCGCCCGGACCGAGCCGCGAGGCGATATTCGTATTGATGATCAGGCTGATCTGCGCGACCGAGACCGCGAACATGGCGGGCATCATCTTCGCGAGCACGCGCTTGACGCCGCGATGCGCGAGCGCCTTGAGCGGATTCAGGCCGATGCGCGGCATCATGTCGATGCGCTTCAAACCCGGCAACTGCACGATGAACTGCAGCACGCCGCCCACGATCACCGCCCACGCGAGCGCGTAGACCGGCTGCTTCATGTGCGGCGCGAACGCCACCGCCGCCGTGATGAACGACACGTTGAGCAGCACCGGCGCGAACGCGGGCAGCGAGAACTGCTTGTACGTGTTCAACACGCCCGAGGCCAGCGACGTCAGCGAAATGAACACGATGTACGGGAACATGATGCGCGTCATCACGACGGCAAGCTGATACGCCTGGCCGTCGCTCTTGAGGCCCGAGGCGACCACGGTCACCACGAACGACGCGCCGACAATGCCGAGCAGCGAGAGCACGGCGAGCACCCACGCGAGCACCGTCGAGGTGGCGTCGACGAGCGCGCGCGTGGCGTCGTGGCCTTGCTGGTTCTTGAACTCCGCGAGGATCGGCACGAAAGCCTGCGAAAACGCGCCTTCGGCCGAGATGCGGCGCAGCAGGTTGGGAATGCGGAACGCAACGTAGAAGGCGTCGGTGTACTGACTCGCGCCGAAAGCTCGGGCGATCAGCGTTTCGCGGGCCAGTCCGGTCACGCGCGACAGCAGCGTGAAGCCGCTGACCGTCAGCAGGGCTCGGAATAGATTCATGGGGCGCTTATTATACGGGTGCCGTCAGTCACGCCGGCGATGCGCGGCGTCAAGGATGCCACGGCGCGATCCGACACCATGGCGAGCCCATTCTGACCGCTGAGCGGGCGCAGCGTTCGCCGCAATCCCGTCGATTTCTGCGCTCGGCGCGCCGGATTTTCCGCCGCCTTTCCCGGCTCACCGACCGGTCCCGTCGCCCGCCCATCGACGCGCGATTGCCATGCCTCTGATTTCGTTGCTATAATTCGCGGTTTCGGGTTGCGTCAGCGATTCGAAAAGAAACTCGCGCGCCTTGGAAAGGAAGCGCAAAGCAGCGGTTCGATCCGCCCCCTTTGCGGTTTGGCACAAGAGGCGCAGCTGGCAAAGCTGTTCTGCCGGCAAATACCGTTTTGCGTGACGAATTCCCCTCGGGGTTTTCCTCGGCGCAAATCCAGGCACAGAGCGCTGCATTATCCGGTCGAACACCGGCGCACGCTCCTGAAACATCAGGAACCAACATGGCAAATACCGCACAAGCACGCAAGCGCGCCCGTCAGGCGACCAAGCAAAACGCCCACAACTCGGCACTGCGCTCGAAGTTCCGCACCGCAATCAAGGCTGTTCGCAAGGCAATCGACGCCGGCGACAAGGCAGCGGCTGCTGAAATCCTGAAGGCATCGGGCAAGACGCTGGACATCATTGCGGACAAGAAGATCGTCCACAAGAACAAGGCAGCTCGTCATAAGAGCCGTCTGGCTGCTGCCATCAAGGCAATGGCCTGAGCGATTCGGGATCTTCCCGTTTCTGCTGAATGAAAACCCGCTTCGGCGGGTTTTTTGTTGTCCGTACGTTTCGCGTCGCCCTTTCGCCCACCCACTTCGCGCGGGCGCAAAAAAACCCGCCGCGGCGGGTTTTTAGGTTGGGCGGCGCAAGCGCGCGAGCATGACGCTCAGCGACCGGTGCCCTGCTGCGTGGCGTGATCGTGCGGCAGTTCGCAGGCCTCGGTTACCACGAGGTCGTTGTCCTTGGCGAAATTCAGCACGAAGTTGAAGGCCATCGGCTCGATGTCTTTCAGACGCGAATCGAGCACCACCACCTTGAGATCGCCGATCATGGTCGGCCGCACATAGAGCGAGTAGCGCAGATAGGCGTTCGGGCCGCGCGCATTGGCCGACGCTTTCGGGCCGAAGCTCGACATCACGCCCGCCAGACGCTCCGACCAGTCGCTCGGTCGAAACTTCTTCCCCTTGCTGGTAATGCCTTGAATGAAGTATTCGGTAGGAGCGTCGTCGGCCATGTAAGGGTCCTGTGTAACTGCGCGGCGCCGCGTACGTCGTGCGGCTGAAACAAGGGCACGAGCGCGCCGCCGTCCGCGCTGTTCGCGCTGCTTTCGCGGGTCTCCAGCCCCGGACGGTTCGCCCGATGGCCGCGCGCAAGGACAGTCCGATGGAAAGGGGAGCCGCCGACCGCGCATGGCGACCCGCGCGGCGTCTCGCATTCGCCAGACGTCTGGGGCCCACGCACAGGCCGCTCCCGCGGGCCTTGCGTGATACGCCGAAAGCCCGCCGTCGTGCCTGAGAAATCGACAAGATTATAGCGCAGCAGCTCTTTTGACGCACCGCACACAAGGGGCTTGACACCGTGTCGCGGCGCGGCGACCGGCCGATGCGACACCCTCGCCGCCCGCCGGCCGGCGGTTTTGGGCGACTCGTCAAATTGCGCAAAATCCTTTATGCTGCATTGACTTACCACCAACCGCAGCGGCGTCGCCGGCCCAATCCTGCAGTTCGAGGCCGGATCGGGCGCCGTTTTCGTTTCATGACCTCCCGGACCATACGCCATTACCTCCAGTTCAAGGATTTCTCCCTTGACGATTATGAATATGTGCTGGAGCGCGCGCGCATCCTGAAGCGCAAGTTCAAGAACTACGAGACCTATCATCCGCTGCACGACCGCACGCTCGCGATGATCTTCGAGAAGAACTCCACGCGCACGCGTCTGTCCTTCGAAGCAGGCATCTTCCAGCTGGGCGGCCACGCCGTGTTCATGAACACGCGCGACACGCAGCTCGGTCGCGGCGAGCCGATCGAAGACTCGGCGCAGGTCATCTCGCGCATGGTCGACATCATCATGATCCGCACGTTCGGCCAGGACATCATCCGCCGCTTCGCCGAAAGCTCACGCGTGCCGGTCATCAACGGTCTGACGAACGAATATCACCCCTGCCAGGTGCTGGCCGACATCTTCACGTTCTACGAGCTGCGCGGTCCGATCCGCGACAAGACCGTGGCTTGGGTCGGCGACGCCAACAACATGCTGTACACGTGGATCGAAGCCGCGGAAATCCTCGGCTTCAAGCTGCGCATTTCCACGCCGCCGGGCTATCAGCTCGATCCGGCACTCGTGGCGGCGGAAAGCAAGCCGTTCTTCGAAGTGTTCGACGATCCGAACGACGCCTGCAGGGGCGCCGATCTGGTGACCACCGACGTGTGGACCAGCATGGGCTTCGAGGCCGAAAACGAAGTGCGCAAGAAAGCCTTCGCCGACTGGTGCGTGGACGCCGACATGATGGCCCGCGCCAACGCCGACGCCCTCTTCATGCACTGCCTGCCCGCGCACCGCGGCGAGGAAGTCAGCGCCGAAGTGATCGACGGCCCGCAGAGCGTGGTCTGGGACGAGGCGGAAAACCGCCTGCACGTCCAGAAGGCGCTGATGGAATTCCTGCTGCTCGGCCGCCTGAACCACTAAGCGCCACGGCCGGTCTCCCGGCGCGCGCCGCAGCGAAAGCGCGGCGCGCGGCCCGTTTGGTGTCAAAATACTGTTTTCCGCGCGTCGGGGCCGCCGATGCGCACAGATCTCACCCGTTACGGATTCACCATGAGCGATATCAAGAAAGTCGTGCTCGCCTACTCCGGCGGCCTCGATACCTCCGTCATCCTGAAGTGGCTGCAGGACAACTACGACGCCGAAGTCGTCACGTTCACGGCCGACATCGGCCAGGGCGAGGAACTCGAGCCGGCGCGCAAGAAGGCGCTTCAGCTGGGCATCAAGCAGGAAAACATCTTCATCGACGACCTCCGCGAAGAGTTCGTCCGTGATTTCGTGTTCCCGATGTTCCGCGCCAACGCGCTGTACGAAGGCGAATATCTGCTCGGCACCTCGATCGCGCGTCCGCTGATCGCCAAGCGTCAGATCGAAATCGCCCGCGCGACCGGCGCGCAAGCCGTCTCGCACGGCGCGACCGGCAAGGGCAACGACCAGGTTCGCTTCGAACTCGGCTACTACGCGCTCGAACCGGGTATCAAGGTCATCGCGCCGTGGCGTGAATGGGATCTGCTGTCGCGCGAAAAGCTGCTCGCCTACGCCGAAAACGCCGGCATCCCCATTGACATGAAGCATCGTCAGGGCGGCGCGCCCTACTCGATGGACGCGAACCTGCTGCACATCTCGTTCGAAGGCCGTCACCTCGAAGATCCGAAGGCGGAAGCCGAGGAAGACATGTGGCGCTGGACGGTGTCGCCGGAACAGGCACCGGATGCGGCCGAATTCGTCGACATCGAGTACGAGCACGGCGACCCGGTCGCGATCAACGGCAAGCGCATGACGCCCGCCGAGATCCTCACGGAACTGAACCGCCTCGGCGGCAAGCACGGCATCGGCCGTCTGGATCTGGTCGAAAACCGCTACGTCGGCATGAAGTCGCGCGGCTGCTATGAAACGCCGGGCGGCACGATCATGCTCAAGGCGCACCGTGGCATCGAATCGATCACGCTCGACCGCGAAGTCGCGCACCTGAAGGACGACCTGCTCGCCCGCTACGCCTCGCTGGTCTACAACGGTTACTGGTGGGCGCCGGAGCGTCAGGCGCTGCAAGTGCTGATCGACCACACGCAGAAGAACGTCAACGGCTGGGTGCGCGTGAAGCTCTACAAGGGCGGCGTCTCGGTCGTCGCGCGCGACTCGAAGGACACGCTGTTCGACAAGACCATCGCGACCTTCGACGACGACGGCGGCGCCTACAACCAGGCCGACGCCGGCGGCTTCATCAAGCTGAACGCGCTGCGCATGCGCATCGCCGAAAACGCACGCCGTCAACGCGGCAAGTAAGCGGTTTCCGCTTCGCTCGCGTTAGTCGCGAAATTCGCGTCATGAAAAAACCGCCCTTCGGGGCGGTTTTTTTTCGTCCTCAACTCGCGCGTGCCAGCGGTTATTCCACGCTTACTCCACGCTCATTGCACCGTTTCACCGAGACGCCGCGCAAGCGACTTCAGCAACGGCGCGACGCGTTCGCGGAACACCTCCGGTCCCATCGACGAGGCCGGACCGCTGCAACTGAGCACCAGCCAGCGCCGCTCGCGCGGCTCGCGAAACGGCACCGCCACGGCGTTGACGTCCTCGTGCCAGTCGCGAAACGAATAGCAGACGCCTTCCTTGCCGAAGGTGTCGATCTCACGCTTCGCGGCTTCCACCAGCGCCGCGCCCTCCGCGCCCGCGGCCTTTTCCAGCTCGGCGAACAGCGCCGCGCGCACGTCGAGCGGCTGCACCGCGAGGTACGCGCGCCCCATCGAACTCGTCAGCATCGACAGCCGCGAGCCGGACGCGAGGCCGAGCGTCAGCGCCGTTTCGCTGCGGATGGTCTCCAGATAGATGACATCGAGGCCGTCGCGGCAGCCGAGCGACACCGCCGCGCCCACTTCCCGCGCGAACGCGCGCAGATGAGGCCGCGCAAGTTCGAGCGTGTCGGTGCCGGAAAGCAGCGCGAAGCCCAATGACAGCACACCCGCGTCGAGCGCATATTTGCCCAGCGACTCGTCGAAACGCAGATAGCCGAGCACCGTCAGCGTGTACGCAAGCCGGTTGACGGTGGCCTTGGGCAGACCCGTGCGCTCGACGAAATCGCGATTGCCGAGCAGCGTCTCGCCGGGCCGGAAGGCGCGCAGCAATTCGAGCCCGCGTGCGAGCGCCACGACGAACTTGCGCTCGTCGATCGGCCCCGACGCCAGCGTGGTCGCAAACGATGACGAGCTGTTCATTTCAGATGCAGACATAAGCGGGCTAGTGATACACTAAAGTCAATTTGCAAAACATTGTTCCGCTTAGCGGAACCGAAGTCAAGCGCAAATTGCCCATTTCAAGGTTACGAGAGTAAGAAGGAGAGACACCATGGCCGCAAACGCCCAGTTCCATTGGGAAGATCCGCTGCTGCTCGACCAGCAGCTCACCGAAGACGAACGCATGGTGCGCGACGCCGCGGCAGCCTACGCGCAGGACAAGCTCGCGCCGCGCGTGGTGGAAGCGTTCCGTCACGAAAAAACGGACGCCGCGATCTTCCGCGAGATGGGCGAAATCGGCCTGCTCGGCCCGACCATTCCGGAGCAATACGGCGGCCCGGGCCTCAACTATGTCGCCTATGGCCTGATCGCACGCGAAGTCGAACGCATCGACTCGGGCTATCGCTCGATGATGTCGGTGCAATCGTCGCTCGTGATGGTGCCGATCCACGAATTCGGCACGGAAGCGCAAAAGCAGAAGTATCTGCCGAAGCTCGCGACCGGCGAATGGATCGGCTGCTTCGGCCTCACCGAGCCGAACCACGGTTCCGATCCGGGCAGCATGGTCACGCGCGCGAAGAAGGTCAACGGCGGCTACTCGCTCTCGGGCGCGAAGATGTGGATCACGAATTCGCCGATCGCCGACGTGTTCGTGGTCTGGGCCAAGCTCGAGGAAGACGGCAAGGACGACATCCGCGGCTTCATTCTGGAGAAAGGCTGGAAAGGTCTCTCGGCACCCGCGATCCACGGCAAGGTGGGCCTGCGCGCCTCGATCACGGGCGAAATCGTGCTCGACGAAGTGTTCGTGCCGGAAGAGAACATCATGCCGGGCGTGAAGGGCCTGCGCGGACCGTTCACCTGCCTGAACTCGGCTCGCTACGGCATCGCCTGGGGCGCGCTGGGCGCGGCGGAGTCGTGCTGGCACACCGCCCGTCAGTACGTGCTCGACCGCAAGCAGTTCGGCCGCCCGCTCGCCGCGAACCAGCTGATCCAGAAAAAACTCGCCGACATGCAGACGGAAATCACGCTCGGCCTGCAAGGCTGCCTGCGTCTGGGCCGCATGAAGGACGAAGGCACGGCGGCGGTCGAGATCACGTCGATCATGAAGCGCAACTCGTGCGGCAAGTCGCTCGACATCGCGCGTCTCGCGCGCGACATGCTCGGCGGCAACGGCATCTCGGACGAGTTCGGCGTGGCGCGCCACCTCGTGAACCTCGAAGTCGTGAACACCTACGAGGGCACGCACGACATCCACGCGCTGATTCTCGGCCGCGCGCAGACGGGCATTCAGGCGTTTTTCTAAACGCTGCTTCGAAGCCGGTGCGCACTGCGCACTGACTCGCGCGCATAAAAAACGCCGCACGGTCATCAGACGTGCGGCGTTTTTCGTTGGCGGCGATGCGGCCGCGCTTACTTGTTCGGCTGCGGCGTGAGACGCAGATACGGACGCAGCGCCTTGTAGCCCTTCGGAAATTTCTGCTTGATGACTTCCTCGTCCTTCAGCGACGGCACGATCACCACGTCGTCGCCCTGCTTCCAGTTGCCGGGCGTGGCGACCTGATAGTTGTCCGTGAGCTGAAGCGAGTCGATCACGCGCAGGATTTCGTCGAAGTTACGACCCGTACTCGCCGGATAGGTGATGATGAGGCGCACTTTCTTCTTCGGATCGATCACGAACAGCGAGCGCACGGTGAGCGTTTCGTTCGCGTTCGGATGGATCATGTCGTAGAGCGTGGAGACCGTGCGGTCGCCGTCCGCGAGGATCGGGAAACCGACGCTGGCCGCCTGGGTCTCGTTGATGTCCTTGATCCACTCGTTGTGCGACTCGGCGCTATCGACCGACAGCGCGATCGTCTTCACATTGCGCTTCTCGAACTCGTCCTTGAGCTTCGCCGTCAGGCCAAGCTCGGTCGTGCAAACCGGCGTGAAATCGGCCGGATGCGAGAACAGCACGCCCCAGCTGTCGCCGAGCCAATCGTGAAACTTGATGCGACCCACGCTCGAATCCTGCTCGAAGTCGGGTGCGATATCGCCAAGACGTAGACTCATGGTGCGGTTTCCTTTGAACATGGTGAGGCGGCGCGAGGCTCGAACCGCCAGGTTGATCAAGAGATTTCGAGACATTGAAGCATACAGGGCGATGTCGCGCGCCCGAACGAACATCGGGTCAGACTGGTATGAGTTTTTGTAATTTTGAGCCGAGTCAGGGAAACTTTACGTGCCAGATCAAATCCATGATCATTCGTCATCTACGTTTCGTGTGCGTCATGCGCAACGCGAACACACCGTACGCGCAGGCCGATCGGCCTGCCGTCAGGTCTTCTGAAGGCCTTCGCAGGGTCTTTGCGGTGTGCTCGCAGGAACGAATCGTGCGAATTCGGGCGTCGTGGCGGCGCGTCACGCTTGCCAGCGCCCGTATCTTTGTTACGATTCACGCGTAATGTGACACGATGGGAGCCAGTCAATGTCAGAGGTCAATAAGGAGAGGCTGATGTCCGATATCAAAACCGTCCTCGCGGATGCCGAGGACCTGCTCAAGCAAGCAGCGAGCGCCACCGGCGAACGCGCTTCGGAGCTGCGTGAAACGGCCCTCTCGCGCCTGAAACAGGCCAAGGAAAAAGCGGCCGACGTTCAGGTCGTGGTGGTCGAGAAAGGCAAGAAGGCGGCACGCGCCACCGACGATTACGTCCACGAACATCCGTGGACGTCGATCGGCATCGCCGCAGGTGTGGGCGTGCTGGTCGGTTTGTTGATCAACCGCAAGTAAAAGACAACGAACACAGCGCGGTCATGCGGGTTGCCCGCGTGCGGGAGCCAGCGAGCGGCTTAAGTCTGCATCCAAAGCGTCCGGAGATGCTCCGGCACACGGCGGATGCGAACCTGACGGCCTCTCGCTTTGCTCCACGCTCGCACGGCTCGACGCTCGCAGCGATATCTTCGCGACCGCGCCAGCGCTTCCCGCGCATTCGTTAGCCGGCAGGCCGGTGCAGTGCACCGGCCTGTCTTTTCTGGGCGCAATCTTTGCGTCACGCCGGTTGCGTAGCCGCCTGGCTTTCAGTCGGCGCGCCGCCGCCCCAGTCAGCGGCGTACGTCCCTACGCCGGAGCACCCGCCCTTGCCATGACAGACACTCAATCGCAGCGACACGAACATGGACCGGTGCGCCGTCTTCTCGGCTCCGCGTTCGCGATCATCCAGACGCGGCTCGAGCTGATCGGCATCGAGCTGGCCGAAGAAAAGGAGCGCCTGCTCGGCGTGCTGTTCCTCGGGTTGGCCGCGATGATGCTCGCCACCATGGCGCTGATCGCCCTGACCGCGCTGATCGCCATCGCGTTCTGGGACACCTGGCGCTGGCAGGCACTGGCCGGCATCACGCTCGTGTATGCGCTCGCGGCACTCGTCTGTGCGCTCAAGGCGCGTCAGGGCCTCCGCACCGCGCCGATGGTGTTTCAGGCGACGCTCGAAGAATTCGAGAAGGACCGCGAGATCCTTCGCAAACCATAGATTCACGTTCGCCTGCGCTCGTTCGCGTTCGTTCGAGTTCGTCCACTACCCGCCGCAAATCGAAGCCGCAAATCGAAGCCATGAGCCAACCTCGACCGGATAACGCCTTTCGCCCCTCGCGCGCACGTGGCCGCGACCTGTCTACGCCGCAGTTGCGTGCGCTGCGCAAAGAACTGCTGATCGTGCGCGCCAGCGTCGAGCGCGCCGAGATGGCCGAGTCGCTCGTCGAGCTGCGCGAAGCCGTCACGCACTTCAGCTGGCTGCGCTTTCTCGTGCCGGGCTTTGCCGGATCCAGCGGCGGCGCAAGCGCTGCCGGCCTGGGCGCCGGGATCGGCGGACTGCTCAAGCAGTATCCGCTGCTGAGTTCGCTCGCCTCGCTCGTGCTCGCCAAGCCGCTGCGCGAAAGCGTGGCCTCGGCCGCACGCCCCGTCGTCAAGTGGGGCGGCCTCGCCTTCACGGCGTGGGAAGCCTGGCGCATCTGGCAGCAGGTGCGCCGTCAGCGCAGCGCGCCGCAAGGCGGCTCGCGCCGCTATGCCTCGGAAGAAGACGATCTGACGGGCTGAGGCCCAATCAGACCGGTGCGCGATCGGCGAGCACTCAGCATGTGAGATCCACGTGCATCCGCCTGCCATCTGCGTGCGCTCATCGATCCCTCCAGCAATCCCGCACGACCGTCGCACCCGCGTTTGCCCCGGCGACGCGGTTACCGCGCGTGCCCGCCGCATCCAGCAGGAACGTTCCACACGCGTCGTCGCGCATTGGCCCGTTCTCGACCGGCGCGGCGGCGATGGCGTACGCGCCGGTCGCATCGTCGGCGGGCAATAACGTGAGCCGATAGACCGCGCGCCCCGCGGGCGGCGCCTGATCCATGCCCGCAGGCAGCGCAGCTACCGATGGACTCTGTGCATCGACGAACTGCGCGGCGCGATAGAGCGCCGCCGCCGCGTCGATCCGATGCCCGCGCGCGATCTGATTGCGCCAGCCCGGCACCGCGAACGCCGCGACAATCGCCGCTGCGGCAAGCGCGATCATCATCTCGAGCAATGTGAACGCGCGACCGTTGCGTGTCATCTCCCCTCCTCTCTTCGCGTCCTCAGAATGGCCGCATCACGATACGCCGCCAATGTTGTTCGACTCGCGTGCCATCGAACACGACCTGCATCTGCAACCAGCTCTGCGCGTTCTCGGTGGCACCGTAGCCGCGTGCTGTGACGAGATACGCGCGCGCCTCGGGCCGCGTCGCGATGCGCCACGGTTCGACCAGGCATTGCGGCGGCCGCACCGAAGCTGGCCATGACGCAATGGGCGTGGCCGCTTGCGCTGCGAAGGTGTCGCTACGCTTCCAGCCAGCGGGCTCGCCCGATTGCGCAGGGGTCGCGCTCGCGGCAGCCGTTCCGTCGATCAGCGTCCGCGTGCAGGCGATAAGCGCGGCATCGGCGGCATGAAACGCCTGCAAATGGTCGGCCATGCCCGTCGCGCTGCGCGCCTCGAACAGCGACGTCTCGAACCATGCCGCCGACGTGACGAGCATCGTCGACACGATCACGAGGACGACGGGAAGCGCCACACCGCGCTCACGCACAGAGCGCCCAACGCGGCCGTTTGCGTCGCGCATCATGAAGACGATCCCGAAAGCACGTTGCGCACGGCCACGTGCCGCCAGAACGCCTGGCGCGCGCGCCCGTCTGTCGCGGCGACACTGGCACCGTCGCAATCGACATAGCGCGTGCGACGCGCCAGCGGCGCGCCACGCACGAGCACGCACAGATCGACCGCGATCACCGAATTCCACTGTTCGCGCGCAAGCGCCGAGGCGTCGAGCGCCTGTGCCGCATCGGCAAGCCAGTAGCGCAACCGCAGACGTTCGACGCCTTCCACCAACGGTTGCGCGGTCCCAACCTTCCCGGAGCCTTCGCAGTAAAGCTCGGGCTCGCCCGTCGAACTGCTCGCCTTCGCGTGAAAGCGGTTGAGCACTTCGCTGCCATTGGCGCCGACGGCCTGGCCGAGGCAATCGGTGATCTGTCCGTTCGCCGACAGCCACGTGGATTCGCCATCGCCCTGGTAACGCAGCGCAAGTCCGTCCGAGCGATTGGACAGCGCTTCGCAGGACGGATTGGCGTCCGTGCCCGCGACTCTCCCTCCTGCGCAGCCGAACAGCGGCGGCCCGGCGAGCCCGTCTGAAGCATCGGCGGATACGAAGCCCGCCATCTGAATCTGCTCGCCGATCAGCATGAGCGCGTTCACGCCCGCTTCGTGGATGCGCGCCGCGTCGGTGCTCCACGCGAATGCCTGGCGCTGCGAACGATACGCGGCCAGCGCACCCGCCATCACGACGAGACTCAACGCGACCGCAATCGTAAATTCGAGCAGCGTGTGGCCACCCGTCATCCGTCTGCGCTTGGGCCGGATCGCGCGCTTCATTTCGCGAACGCCAGCGACAGACAGCTGCGCGGCGCTTGCACGCCAACGCTGCCCTCGCATCCCGCAGCGGCCTGTTGCGAATCGGGCGCGGCTTCGTCGCGCTGGGCCGTCCACATGAGCGTTGCAAGCGATGCCACGCCGCCCGCGCTCGTCACCGTGACGCGCGCATCGGGCAACAGCGTGGAAGCGCGCGACTTCCAGAGCTCGGACGCAGGCGCACCAGTCTGCGCGGCTTCGGCGAGCGCGTCAGCCAGAAACGCCGCCCGCGTGCGCGCCGCCGACGCCGCCGCGTGCCGCGCGAGTCCAAGCTGCGCATTCAGCAGCCCGAGCCCGCACATCGTCACGAGCGCCATTGCGATAACGACTTCGAGCAAGGCCACGCCACGCGTCGATCCACGCGGGCCTCGATGGACGGTCCGCCCGCTCATGACGCCGCGCCGCACGCACCCTCGCTCACACGCGCACGACCGCCCGCCGCCACCCGCAGGCAACGGCGCCAGGCGGCGCTGCGCGTCGACGCCGTCGTCACGCGCGGCGCGATGTCGAAATTACGCAGGCTGCCGATGGTCTGCCCCGCCGGCGGCGTGAAAGTCAGCGCGGTAAGCGTGGAAGCAATGGCGATCTCGTCGAGCGCCGGCTGTGCGCGCAGCAGCACGTTCGCGCCCGCCTGCTCCGCCACGACCGCCCAGCCGCACGACCAGTCGGCGAGTCCGGACGGGCAGGCTTTACCCGTGGCGAGGCAACGGCGCGCCGCGTCGATCCGGCACACGGTAATGCGCGTCTTGCGCCGGATCGCCTCGCTGCGCGCATAGGAGAAAGTGCCGAGCAAAGCGTTCGCGCGCGCATCGACCTGGTCGCGCATGCGCCACGCCGCGAACGTAGGCACGGCCGCGGTGACGCAGATCGCGAACAGCACGATCACGGCCATGGTTTCGAGCAAAGTGAAGCCGGCACATTTCATCTGCAATCCTGATTTTTCGGGGATTGCAATCACTCTAGAGGCGAAACGAAACCGGAACAATTAGCCGAACGGCTAGCTGTTGCGCACGCGTCTGGCTCGCGACAATGCAAGCATCACGAACCACAGCGGCAACAAAAGGGAGAAAGCGATGCGAGTAACGGCAGGCGTTACAGCGAGGCGGGCAATACGGGTGAGGCGCGCGCGTTCAGCGCTTTTTCGGCGGCGTGGCGGCGCCGCTCGCGCGGCGGAATTCCTCGATCACATCCTCGAATTCGGAGACGTCCTCGAAGCGCCGGTACACGGACGCAAACCGCACGAACGCGACCTTGTCGAGTTCGCGCAACTCGCCCATCACGAGCTCGCCGAGGCGCTCGCTGCGCACCTCGCGCTCGCCGCTGCCGAGCAGTTGATATTCGATACGGGCGACCGCCGCGTCGATCGCGTCGGCCGCAACGGGCCGCTTGCGCAGCGCCAGTTGCATGCTCGCCATGATCTTGCGGCGGTCGAATTCCGTGCGGCTGCCGTCCTTCTTGACGATCGCCGGCATCGCCAGCTCGACCCGCTCGTACGTCGTGAAACGCTTGTCGCAGGCCGGGCAGCGGCGGCGGCGCCGGATCGCGGCGCCGTCCTCGGACACGCGAGAGTCGACCACTTGCGTGTCTTCATGCCGGCAGAAGGGGCAGCGCATACTGGCTTAACGCAGGGCTTAACGGTAGACCGGGAAACGCTTCGTCAGCTCCGAGACCTGCGCCTTCACGCGCTCGATCGTCGCTGCGTCTTCCGGGTTGTCCAGCACATCGGCGATCAGATTGCCGACCTGCTCGGCTTCCTTCACGCCGAAGCCGCGCGTGGTCATCGCCGGCGAGCCCAGACGGATACCGCTCGTCACGAACGGCTTTTCCGGATCGTTCGGGATCGCGTTCTTGTTCACGGTGATGTGCGCCGCGCCCAGCACCGCTTCCGCAGCCTTGCCGGTGATGTTCTTCGCGCGCAGATCGACCAGCATCACGTGGCTTTCCGTGCGGCCCGAAACAATACGCAGACCCCGCTTGACCAGCGTTTCAGCCAGCACGCGCGCGTTCTCGACCACTTGCTGCTGATAGGTCTTGAACTCCGGCGTCGCGGCTTCCTTGAACGCCACGGCCTTGCCCGCGATCACGTGCATCAGCGGACCGCCCTGAATGCCCGGGAAGATCGCCGAGTTGATGGCCTTTTCGTGCTCGGCCTTCATCAGGATCACGCCGCCGCGCGGGCCGCGCAGGCTCTTGTGAGTGGTCGTGGTGACGAAGTCGGCGAACGGCACCGGGTTCGGGTAGACGCCCGCGGCGATCAGGCCCGCGTAGTGCGCCATGTCGACCATGAAGTACGCGCCGACGGCCTTGGCGACCTTGGCGATGCGTTCGAAGTCGATGCGCAGCGCGAACGCCGAGGCGCCCGCGATGATCAGTTTCGGCTTCGTTTCGTGCGCGCGCTTTTCGAGCGCGTCGTAGTCGATGTCTTCGTTGGCGTCGAGGCCGTAGCTCACGACGTTGAACCACTTGCCGCTCATGTTGAGCGCCATGCCGTGCGTGAGGTGGCCGCCTTCGGCGAGGCTCATGCCCATGATGGTGTCGCCCGGCTTCAGGACGGCGAAGAACACGCCCTGGTTGGCCTGCGAGCCGGAGTTCGGCTGGACGTTGGCGGCTTCGGCGCCGAACAGCGCCTTGACGCGGTCGATTGCGAGTTGCTCGACGATATCGACGTTTTCGCAGCCGCCGTAATAACGCTTACCGGGATAGCCTTCGGCGTATTTGTTGGTGAGCTGCGAACCCTGCGCGGCCATGACGGCGGGCGAGGTGTAGTTTTCCGACGCGATGAGCTCGATGTGCTCTTCCTGGCGGCGGTTCTCGAGTTCGATCGCGGCGAAGAGTTCGGGATCGACGTTGGCGATGGTGCTTTCGGCTCTGTCAAACATACGGGTTCCGTTAAGTGTGTTCAGGTTGACCGGGTCTCGCGCGGAACGCGTAGCGGGTACGCGGCGCTGCTGGCGAAGTGGCCAGCCTTGACGTGGCGGAAGAAGGTGCCGCACACGCGAGGCAGGACAGCCCGTGCAGCGCTCATTGAAGCGCGCGGATCTCGGCTGCCCAGGCGAACGGCAAAACGGCACCCTGCGCTTCACGGTGGGTCGCTCCACCTTGAGTTCCTGATCGAGCCGCGCCAGACGCAGCATGACGCGCGCTTGTTACAGCGGCCTTTACAGCGCCTTTTTCGGCATCGCGTGCAGCAAAACATGCACGCGCCGTCATTCAGGAACCCTATCGCCAGTCACGCAGGGATTGAGCGCGTAAGTGTATTGGAACGGCCCGGAATAGGCAACCGAGGCGACCCGCGCGCGGGCGTCGGCGGCGGTGGTGAGGCGCATCGCGGTTATCGCGCGCAGGCGGCCGCGCAGACAGGCGCAAAGCCGGTCGCGGCATGGCGCCGACATGCCGACACGGGGCTGGCGCGCGTTCTGACCCTTCCTTGCCGCAGCGCCGCAATGGAAGTAGGCTTTCCCCTTTCTTCGCCTACCACCGACCAGGGAGCAACCATGATCGTTTTCGTCACCGGCGCATCTGCGGGATTCGGCGCCGCCATCGCGCGGGCCTTTGTCAAGGGCGGCCATCGCGTCGTCGCCACGGCACGCCGCAAGGACCGCCTCGACGCGCTGGCCGCCGAACTCGGCGACGCGCTTCTGCCCTTCGAACTCGACGTGCGCGACCGCGCCGCCGTGGAAGCCGCGCCCGCCGCGCTGCCGCCCGAATTCGCCGACGTTGACGTGCTCGTCAACAACGCAGGCCTCGCGCTCGGCGTGGAGCCTGCGCAGAAGGCCGACCTCGACGAATGGGAAACCATGATCGAGACCAATTGCACCGGTCTGGTGCAGGTCACGCATGCCTTCCTGCCCGGCATGGTGGCGCGCAACCGCGGCCACGTCTTCAATCTGGGTTCGGTGGCGGGTCGCTGGCCGTACCCGGGCGGCAACGTCTACGGCGCGACCAAGGCGTTCGTGCGCCAGTTCAGCCTGAACCTGCGCGCCGACCTCGCCGGCACCGCGCTGCGCGTGACCGACATCGAGCCCGGCCTGTGCGGCGGCACCGAGTTCTCGAACGTGCGCTACCGCGGCGACGACGCCAAAGCCGCCAATGTTTACAAGGACGTACAGCCGCTCACGGCTGAAGATATCGCCGACTCCATCTACTGGATCGCCACACGCCCCGCGCATATCAATATCAATACGATCGAGCTCATGCCGGTCGCGCAATCGTTCGCCGGACTGAGTATCCACCGCGGATAAATTTGCTTTCAATTTTCCTGCGTATGTCAGTCGTCCGAACGGCGTTCGCGCCGCACGTTCCGGTAGAATGCGCGGCATGGAAATCTCCACCAGCAAGCCGGGTACGGCCCCAAGTTCGGAGGCCGCGTCCGGTTTTAGATGGCCGATACGCGTCTACTACGAAGACACCGACGCCGGCGGCATCGTGTTCTACGCGAACTACCTGAAGTTCTTCGAACGCGCGCGCACCGAATGGCTGCGAGCCTGCGGCGTTGATCAACGCAGGCTTGCCGAGGAAACCGGCGCCCTCTTCGTCGTGCGCAGCACCGCGCTCGACTACCGGGTGCCCGCCCGTCTCGACGACGTCGTCACGATCGTGAGCCGCCTCGACAAGCTCGGCCGCGCGTCAGTCGATTTCATGCAGGAAGCGTGGCGCGGCGACACCTTGCTGGCCACCGGCAAGATCCGCGTTGGCTGCGTGGCGAGCGTCGACGGCACCATGCGCGCGACCGCCATTCCCGACCACGTTCACGAGGCTTTGGAGCGTGGCATGAAGAAAGTCTTACCAACCGTGTCAACGGCATCCGCTTAATTGCCGTTGATACGACGCCAGTGAACTCGCGCGGGTCTTTGCAGGACCAAGCTGGGTTCGGCCGCGACGGCGCGCTGCCTTGCCGTTTGCCTTCGGGAAGCTTCGCGTTGACTTGCAGCCGCTCGCCCCTTCCGGGACGTTACAACGAACCTCTATGAACACTACACAAGATCTGTCGATCATTTCACTCGTTCTTAATGCGAGCATACTGGCACAGGCGGTGATGGGACTTCTCCTGTTGCTGTCTCTGATCTCCTGGACCTTCATCTTCCGCAAGTGGTTCGCCATCCGCCGCGCACGCCGGCAGACCGAGCGCTTCGAACGCGACTTCTGGTCGGGCGGCGACCTGCAGGCGCTCTACCAGAGCGCAGCGAACAACCGCCACACGATCGGCGCGCTCGAGCGTATCTTCGAGTCGGGCATGCGCGAATTCCTGAAGGCCAAAGAGAAGCGTCTGAACGATCCGAGCCTCGTGCTCGACGGCGCCCGCCGCGCCATGCGCGCGGCCTTCCAGCGCGAAATGGACGCGCTCGAGGCGAATCTCTCGTTCCTCGCCTCGGTCGGCTCGGTCAGCCCGTACATCGGTCTGTTCGGCACCGTGTGGGGGATCATGAATGCGTTCCGCGGTCTCGCGAACGTGCAGCAGGCCACGCTCGCGAACGTCGCGCCCGGCATCGCCGAAGCGCTGACGGCCACCGCCATCGGTCTGTTCGCCGCGATTCCGGCCGTCGTTGCGTACAACAGCTACGCGCACGACATCGACCGTCTGGCGATCCGCTTCGAAACCTTCATCGAAGAGTTTTCGAACATCCTGCAGCGTCAGGCCCACTAATCTTCACGAAGCAAGGAGTCGAAGATGGGAGGCTCAGTCCGTTCGAGCATGCGAGGCAGCCGCTCGCGCCGCGCGATGGCCGACATCAACGTCGTGCCGTACATCGACGTGATGCTGGTGCTGCTCGTGATCTTCATGGTGACCGCGCCGCTGGTGGCGCCGTCCATTGTCAATCTGCCGACCGTCGGCGGCGCGTCGCAGCAGCAGCAGGTTCCACCCGTCGTGGTCAATATCCGGCCCGACGGCAATCTGAGCGTCAAATATAAGGACGACTCGGGCGCCACGCAGCAGGAAACCATGTCGCGCGCCGACCTCAACGGCTTCGTCGCCGACCGCGAGCAGAGTCATCCCGACCAGCCCGTCGTGATCGCCGCCGACAAGTCCGTGAAGTACGAGACGGTGATGAACGTCATGTCCGATCTGAAGGCGCATGGCGTCAAGCGTGTCGGACTGCTCGTCAAATCACAATGACCGGCAAGAAAGACACTTATCCATTGCAGCCTCCGCGCGAGCGTGGCACGGGACGTGCTATAGCGCTCGCCGTGGTCATGCACGTGCTGCTCGGTTTTTTCCTCTACCACGGCATCCACTGGCAAAACAGCACGCCGGCGGGTGAAGAGGCGGAGCTCTGGACCGAGGTGCCGGACCTGTCGACGCCGAAGCCGCTGCCGCCGCCCGCGCCGGTGGCCCCTGCCCCGCCGCCGCCGCAGACGGAAGACGCCGACATCGCGCTGCAGCAGCAAAAGCGCAAGCAGCAGGAAGCGGCGCGCGAGGCGCAACTGGCCGAGCAGCAGCGCATCAAGCAGCAGCAGGAAGCCGATGCGAAGCGCCAGCAGCAACTGGCCGCCCAGCAGGCGGCGCAGCTCGCCGCGCAGCAAAAGGCCGCGAAGCTCAAGCAACAGCAGCAGGAACAGCAGCAGCAGGCCGCCGAGAAGCTCAAGCAGCAGCAACAGCAGCAGGACGCGCTGAAGAAGCAGCAGGAAGAAGAGCAACAGCAGAAACAGGCGAAGCTCGACGCCCAGAAGAAGGCCGACGCCGAGAAGGCCGCCAAGGCCAAGGCGCAAGCCGACGCCCAGGCCAAGAAGCTCGACGCCGAGCGGCGCGCGCGCATCGCGCAGATGCAAGGCTCGATGGGCGGCGGCGAAGGCACGAGCGGCAACGGTCTCGCGAAGAGCGGCACCGGCAGCGGTTCGGGCGGCAATGCAGCCACGCCGGGTTATGCCGACAAGGTGCGCCGCCGCGTGCGTCCGAATATCGTCTGGGCCGGCGACACGTCGGGTCTCGAGACGGAAATCGCGGTGCGCTGCTCGCCGAGCGGCACGCTGCTCTCGGCAACGGTCACGCGCAGCAGCGGCAATGCGTCCTGGGACGACGCCGCGTTGCGCGCGGTCCAGCGCTCGGACCCGATGCCGCAGGACACCGACGGCAAGACGCCGTCGAGCTTCAAGATTACCTTGCGCCCGGCGGGTTGACGGCGCAAGTCAGAGTGCAAAAACGCTGGCGCGCGGCGGCAGGCAGGAACGATTCGATGCTTTTCGGGTCTGTCTGCTGTCGCGCGGTGTGACAAATATCGCTTTTTCAGGAAACATCACAGCATGAGTCTGATGACGAAAATTGGCCTGCGTACCCTCGTCGCTTCCTGCCTGATCGCAGTGGGCGGCGCCGCGAACGCCCAACTCAACGTCCTCGTCACCGGCGTGGGCTCCACCCAGTTTCCGATCGCCACGGCGACCTTCGCGGGCGAAGCCAATTCGCCGCAGCAGGTCGCCGCGATCGTGCGCGCCGACCTCGCGCGCAGCGGCAAATTCACGAACGTCGACGCCGGCAGCGCGCCGGTCTCGGAAACCGACTCGGTCGACCTCGGCGGCTGGAAGGCCAAGGGCGCCAACGCGTTCGTCGCGGGCAGCGTCAACAAGCTGCCGAACGGCCAGTACGAAGTGCGCTTCAAGCTCTACGACACCGTCAAGGGCGAAAGCCTCGGCGGCCTCGTGCTGCAAAGCCCGCCCGCGGGCCTGCGCATGAGCGCGCACAAGGTCGCGGACTACATCTATCAGAAGCTGATGGGCGACCGCGGCGTGTTCGCCACGCGTCTGTCGTACGTGATCCGCACGGGCGGCCGCTATCAGTTGCAGATTTCGGACTCCGACGGACAGGACGCGCACATCGCGCTCTCCAGCCCCGAGCCGATCATCTCGCCGGCCTGGTCGCCCGACGGCACCAAGGTCGCTTACGTTTCTTTCGAAAAGAAAAAGCCCATCGTCTACGTGCATGACCTGCCTACGGGGCGGCGCGTCATCATCTCGGACCAAAAGGGCAACAACTCGGCACCGGCCTGGTCGCCGGACGGCCGCACGCTCGCCGTCGCGCTGTCGCGCACGGGCAACACGCAGATCTTCGCCGTCAATGCCGACGGCTCCGGTTTGCGCCGCCTGACGCAAGGCACGACCATCGACACCGAACCCACCTTCTCTCCTGACGGACGCTCGATTTACTTCACGAGCGACCGCGGCGGCCAGCCGCAAATCTACAGGATGTCCGCACAGGGTGAGAGCGCAGGCGCAGCACAACGCGTGACGTTCACCGGCAGCTATAACACGAGCCCGCGGGTCAGCCCCGACGGCAAACAGCTGGCGTACATCTCACGCACGGGCGGCGGATTTAAGCTGTACATTCAAGATCTGCAGTCCGGCGTCGCAACCGCGCTCACCGACACGACACATGACGAATCGCCCAGCTTCGCGGCGAACGGTCAGTACATTCTTTACGCCACTCAGGTGAACGGCCGTGGCGTGCTGGCTGCTGTATCGACCGACGGTCGTACGCGGCAAATCCTGTCCGTTCAGGGCGGCAGCGTACGCGAGCCGTCCTGGGGTCCTTTTATGCAATAACACTTCAGGAGAGCAAAAATGATGTCGAACAAATTCCGCCTGGCGCTGGCCGTCTTGATGATCGGTGCACTGGCCGCGTGTAAGTCGGCTCCGAAGACCGACGAAAACGCGAACGCCGGCTCGATGAGCACGCAGCCGAACCCGAACGCCGTCGCGCAAGTGAACGTCGACCCGCTGAACGATCCGAACAGCCCGCTCGCCAAGCGCAGCGTGTACTTCGACTTCGACAGCTACGCAGTCAAGGACGACTACCAGAGCGTGATCCAGGCTCACGCCCAGTACCTCAAGACGCACCCGGAACGTCACGTCCTGATCCAGGGCAACACCGACGAGCGCGGCACGAGCGAGTACAACCTGGCACTGGGCCAGAAGCGTGCTGAAGCTGTCCGCAAGGCGCTGTCGCTGATGGGCGTGCCCGATTCGCAAATGGAAGCTGTGAGCCTGGGCAAGGAAAAGCCGGTCGCACAAGGTCACGACGAAGCCTCGTGGGCGCAAAACCGTCGTGCCGACCTCGTGTACCAACAGTAATCTGAGCATTGGATGAAGGGGCGTATGTCGCACCGTTTCTCCCCGCTGCGGGTAGCCGCAGCCGCCTGCGTGGCCGGCGTCGCCTTTGCGGCGATTCCGGCCCACGCGGGTCTCTTCGATGACGATCAGGCGCGCCAGGCGATTCTCGACCTGCGCGCCAAGACCGACAATCTGTCGAGCCAGTTGTCCGCCGCACAGCGCACGATTCTCGATCAGTCCAACCACATCGACCAGCTCAACCAGCAGGTCGCCACGTTGCGCGGACAGACCGAGGATCTGGCGAACGAGCTCACGACCCTGACGAAGCAACAGAAGGACTACTACACGGATCTCGATACGCGTCTCAAGAAGTTCGAGCCGCAGCAAGAGACCGTGGACGGCGTGCAGGGTACCGTTCAGCCGGGCGAAATGGATGCGTTCAACTCCGCTTCCCAGCAGTTCCGCAACGGTGACTTCAAGCAGGCCGCTTCGTCGTTCCGCAGCTTCATCTCCAAGTATCCGCAGAGCCCGTATCAGCCAACGGCGCAGTACTGGCTCGGCAACGCGCTGTATGCGTTGAAGGACTACAAGGGGTCGACGGCGACGTGGCAGGGCGTGGTCAAGAACTATCCGCAACATCCGCGCGCAGCCGAGTCGCTGCTGGCGATCGCGAACAATCAGATGGAGCAGGGGCAAAAGGCTGCGGCCAAGCGCACGCTCGAACAGATCGTTTCGCAATACGGCAGTTCGGAAGTTGCCCAGACGGCACAGAGCAAGCTGTCACAGCTCAAGTAAGCGCCGCTGGATCGATGTAGCGTGAAGCGAATGCGGCCGTCGTTGCGATGTCGACGACCACCGGTTCGCCAAACGCGCCTCTCGCACTCCCCGAAAAGCCCGGAATACGCTGTATTCCGGGCTTTTTCTTTTGGGATGTCTTGCTTATGCGCTCCCGAGCGCCGAATGAACGCTCGGCTCAGGGTTGACACGTATAGGATGTCTGCTATAATCCCGCTTCTTTCGGGTCGTTAGCTCAGCTGGTAGAGCAGCGGACTTTTAATCCGTTGGTCACAGGTTCGAATCCCGTACGGCCTACCAAAGCTTGAAACAAGAAGCCCAGTCCTCGCGACTGGGCTTTTTGCTTTGGCGCGGCCGCTTTCTGATGGCGGCGGCCTGCGTTCCCCGGCAAGCCTCGCGCAACTCAGCGTGTATACTTCCCTACCCCGCCGTTCCCCCGCCGCACAGGCCACGTCAACATGAAGTTCTCGACTCTCGCCTGCGTCATGCTCGCGCTGCTCTGGATCAGTCTGCGCGTCCAGGCCCAAGTTCAAGCCCCGCCCGAAGACTACGAATATCTGCGCCGAATGAAGGTGCCCGACGCCGTGGTGAACTGCGTCGCCGCGCTCGATCAGTGGGTGCATGGCGCACCGCGCTACGATTCGCTGATGGTCCCCGACCGCCGCGCGCTCACCGCGAAAGTCGAAAGCCCGGTGCCCGCGGGTGCGCTGCCTGACGGCGCGTCGAGCCCGGTACCGCAGGCCTCGCCCATCGACACGCTGATTCACCTGCGCGGCTTCGCGAAACTG
Organism: Paraburkholderia sp. SIMBA_027; assembly: GCF_046535315.1. Classification (NCBI taxonomy): domain Bacteria; kingdom Pseudomonadati; phylum Pseudomonadota; class Betaproteobacteria; order Burkholderiales; family Burkholderiaceae; genus Paraburkholderia; species Paraburkholderia sp. SIMBA_027. Next base: position 254,810 of record NZ_JAWRWY010000005.1, on the reverse strand, counting down.
CGCGGCAAGTACGCATGGGTGCCCGTCAAGGCGACGTGCGGCATCTGGCATACGCACGTGGTCGATGTCGCGCTCGCGCCGCACGGCACGCACGGCGGCGATTCGCCGATCCACTAACGCGCCTCATCAGTTGCGCGATCCACGCGAATCAAACGATTCGCAAGATTCGCACGCATCGCGCACCGCCGCTCTCAGCGCTTGTCGCCCGCCGCGGCGCGCCTGCACATCGCCTCGTTAAACAGAATCGCCTTGCCGACGCTGCGATAGTTATCGGCGTCGCAGGGCGGCAGTTCATCCGTGCCATTCTGGATCGCGACGGTTTGCGCGAGCGTCGCGACGCACTGCGCGCTCTGCCCAAGGTGATACTGCGCGAGCGCGAGATCGCTGCGCGCGCTGTCCCGCTCGATCCAGTTCATGAACGTCTGGCACTCGCCGACCAGCGAACCCAGCGCCGCGCTCGCGCCCGCGTAATCCTTCTTCGCATACAGCGCACGCGCCGACTTCAGACGCGTTGCGCGCGCCGCATCGCGGCACGCCTCGGGCGGCTTGCGGTATTCGCCCTGGAAGTCCGCGCGCATGCCGCAGAACGAGCGGCACGCGTCCGAATCGCCGGTATCGAGTTTCAGTTGGCCGTTCGCGCCCGTCATGCTGATCCGGCAGGTGGTCTCGCCATCGGTCGCGACGCCGGTGCGGCCCACGATCTTGCCGTCGACCTGACATTCGTGGCAATTCCCGCCCAGCGTCTCGATGCTGAAGCGGCCGTTCTTCACGCTCAGCGAGCCGTGGCCGCTGCCGCCCTCGACGAAAATGTAGTCGCCTGCTTCGACGACAGGCGCGGCCTGCACCGCCGACGCGCCGAACACCGCACACAGTCCCGCGACGCATGCAGCAACGCACGCCGCGCCCTGTGCGCGCCGAACCCACGCACGCGTCCATGCGAGTCGCGACATCGCCCTTCCCCCTGTTTCGAGCCTGAGATTTCCCGGCGATGCGCGGCCAGCACGCCCCGCGCCGGACGAAGCGAGATCATCCCATAGTCGCGCCATCGCACGAACGGACCGTGCCGCGCCCATGAAAAAAGCCCGCGCGCATCACGCGCACGGGCTTTTTCGTCGAGCCTCAGCGGCTCTGGATGAGCGTCGCGAGACGCGCGCTCATCGGCTCAAGTCGGCAACAACTTAGTCGGCCTTGATGCCTTCGACCTGGATCTGCAGCGTCGTGGCCATCTTGAAGCCATACGCCTGGCCGTAGTTCACGCCGTAGTCCGAACGATCGAACGTGGCGGTCGCGTCGGCGCCGCACACTTCACGCTTGAGCATCGGGTTCTGGAAGCACTTGAACGAATCGATCTTCAGGTTCAGCGGCTTGGTCACGCCGTGCAGCGTGAAGGTGCCGATCACTTCGACGGGCTTGTCGCCGTCGTACTTGATCGACGTGCCCTTGTAGACGGCCGTCGGGTACTTGGCTGCGTCGAGCATTTCCGCCGAGCTGACGTGCTTGTCGAGCGCCTTGTTGCCCGTGTCGATCGACGATGCGTCGATGGTCACGTCGACAGTGCCGGTCTTCGCAGCCGGGTCGAGCACGACCGTGCCCGAGCTCTTCGTGAACTTGCCGCGCCACACCGAGACGCCGCCGAAGTGGTCGGTCTCGAAGCTCGGGTACGTGTGCGTCGGGTCGAGGTTGTAGGTGGTCGGCGTAGCGAAGGCGGGCGTGGCGATGGCGGCGGCGAGTGCGGCGGCGGCAGCCGCGGCGAAGATCGTGTTCTTCATGTGAGCGTGTGTCCTGATGCTGGGGTTAAGACGAAGCGAATGCGATTTGCGATGAAAACGGATAGCCGGTGCGCGTCAATGCGCGGCGGCCACGATGTGAAACTTGATCTGCACGTCGTCGGCGACGATCGAGGTGTCTTTCCACTCGCCCGTGCCGATGTTGTACGCGAGGCGCTTGATGGGCAGCGCGCCGTCGAACACCTGGTTCGCGCCGTCCTTGTGGTACTGCACCGGCACGACGACGTCGGTCGTCTTGCCCTTGATCGTGAGCTTGCCCGCGACCGAATACGCGCCGTTCGCGCCGGCCTTGATCTGCGTGGAGACGAAGGTCGCGTGCGGGAATTTGCCTGCGTCGAACCACTCGTCGCCGGCCACTTCCTTGTTGTAGTCGGGCGAGCCGAGGTCGAAGCTCGCGACCTCGACGTCGAGCTTCGCGCTCGATGCGGCGGCGTTGGCCGGATCGAAATGCACGTCGGCGCTGAAGTGGTTGAACTTGCCTTCGACCGGCACGTTCATCTGCTTGAACACGGCCGAGACGGTGCTCTTGCCGGCTTCGGGCGCCGCATCCGCGTTCAGGGCGAACGAAGCGGTGAAGGCCGCGCCGGCGGCGAGCGCCGCGCCGAGCGCGACGACGGAGGCTTTCTGGACGAGACGGTGGATCATGATCGGTTCGCTATTTACGCTGGAAGCGGTGAAAAAGACGTCGAAAAGGGACGCGGCGCGCGAGGCGCGGCGCACGGGGTGTTCAATCGCGCGGCGTGCCGAACGGCAGCATGCGCGCGAGGATGTTCTGCCGGTCGAGCAACTGATGCTTCACGACCGCGAGCACGTGCAGCGCCACCACGGCCAGCAGCGTGTAGTTCAGCGACACGTGCACGAGGCGCAGCGTGCCCTTGAGCGCGGTGTCCGGATCGATCAGCGTGGGCAGCGGCCAGATGCCGAGATACACGACCTGAATGCCGGCCGCCGAGCTGTACAGATAGCCGGTCACGGGGATCGCCACCATCAGCACGTAAAGCAGGAAGTGGCCGAGATGCGCGAGCCCCTTCTCCCACGCGGGCGTCGAGGCGGGCAGCGCGGGCGCGGCGTGCGTCGCGCGCCAGATCAGGCGCACCAGCACGAGCGCAAGCACGGTCACGCCGATCCACTTGTGCCACGAAAAATAGCGCAGCTTGGTGGGCGTGATGCCGGGAATGTCGGTCATGATCCAGCCGAGCGCGAAGCCCCAGACGATCAGCACGGCGACCAGCCAGTGCAGCAGCATGGCGACGCCGCTGTAGCGGCCGGCGGACTTGACGGTTCGATTCATCGGCATGGTTATCCTTGACGGGGAACGCGCACTTTACCCCGATGCGAGCTATTCAAACAATCGTCTAAAATGGATCGTTACCATCCAATTTTTCGATAGATCGCCCATGGACCGCTCTCCGAGCCTCGAACAACTGCGCGCGCTGATCGCGGTGGCGGAAACCGGCAGCTTCTCGGCGGCGGCCCGCCAGCTCGACCGCGCGCAGTCGGTGGTGAGCTACACGATCGCGAATCTGGAGGCGCTGCTGGGCGTGGCGCTGTTCGAGCGCGGCAAGCGCAAGCCCGAACTCACGGCGGCGGGCCGCGCGATTCTCGCCGACGCGCGCCGCCTCGACCTGCTGATGGGCCAGCTTAACGCCAAGGCGGCCGGGTTGCAGCGCGGACTGGAAGGCGAAGTTTCGGTGGCCGTGGACGTGATGTTTCCGTCGGGACGGCTGGTGCAGGCGCTGCAGGCCTTCGCGCGCGAATTCCCCACCGTCGCGCTGAATTTGACGATGGAGGCGCTCGGCGGCGTGCTCAAGCTCGTGCTCGACGGCGACTGCGCGTTCGGCATCAGCGGGCCGAACCAGAACTGGCCGCACGTGATCGAGGCGCGCGCGATCGGCACCGTCGAACTCGTGATGGTGGCCGCGCCCTGTCATCCGCTCGCGCAGGCCGCGCAGCCCGTGCGCATTTCCGACGCGCGCGAGCACACGCAACTCGTGCTCACCGACCGCAGCCGCCTGACGGTCGGGCAGACCTTCGGCGTGTACAGCAACCGCGCGTGGAAGCTCGGCGACCTCGGCGCGAAGCACCGCCTGCTGCTCGCGGGCCTCGGCTGGGGTTCGATGCCGCTCCATCTGGTGGAAGCCGATCTCGAAGCGGGCCGCCTCGTGCGCATCGCGCTCGCGGACCGCAGCTCGGTGAATTACAACGTCACGCTGATCCACCGCACCGACACGGGCGCCGGTCCCGCGACCCTGTGGCTCTGCGAATATCTGACGAACGGCACGCCGCCGCAGGCGCCGCTACCCGATGCGCCCTGACATCGTCGGCGGCATACGCTGACAGCGTCGGCTGAAGTCGCGCGCAGACTTCGCCGCCCGCCCAGTTGCGCCGATACAACCCGCCCGCCCACCTGACAAAGCTTCACAAACCCGCCTGAGCCGCGCCACGCGGCGCGCCGCGGCCATTACTGCGCGTCGGACGACGCACCGGGCGCGGCAATTCACTCATCCGCGCATTTTTCGAGAAAGACCCTCGTGCCATGATCGCGCCGCTCCAGAAGCCGGCGGCGCGCGACCTCGCGCCGCGACGGTCCGCGCGGTGCCGTGTTCCACCACGCGCGTCGTTCGACCTTGCTCGATACGTCACATGGATAACTTCGTCTACTGCCTGGTTTCGAATCTCGCCCTGCTTGCCGCCGTGCAACTGGTCTGCTGGTTTATCCGCGCGATGCGCCCGGACCTGAGCGTGCGCGGCGCGCGCGTGTTTGTCGGCATGATGGTGCTCGCGTGCGCCTTCGACGCCGCACTCACCTTCCTCGTGTTCGCCGATGCGGGCGGCCCGTGGCGCGAGCGTCATCCGGTCGAAGCCTTCTTCCCGCGCGCGGCCGCTTACGTGTTGAGCGCGCTGTTCGCGCTTGTTGCCGGCGGTCTGGCTAGCCGGCGCGCGGCTGATCGCAACGCTGAGCGCAGCAATGAACGCAGCAATAAGCGCAGCAACGAGCGCAACGCCGCGCGCGACGGCCTCGTGATCGAAACGTCGCCCTACAGCAAATCCACCTTGCCGATGTAGGCCGCGCTCCCGACGCCCTACTTCGACGCCTTCTTGCCCTTGCCCGCCGCCATATCCGCGCGTTCCGCCACTCGCACCGCCTGTGCGTTTTTCGCGGATTTCGCGCTCTGCGCCGCCGGCGGCACCACGCCGGACCAGCCCGGCAGATAACGCGCGTCCGGATCGTGCGCGTGGGCGAGCGCCTCGCTGAGCGCCTCGTCGAAGTCCTTGCGCACGCGCGCCGCCGACACCTTGCGGCGCAGATAGTCAGCCCAGAGGAATTCGCTGAACGGCGTGGTGTCCTTGGCGTAGCCGCCTGCCATGCGCAGCTCGCCCGCGAGGCTGCGGTACGGATCGTCGGCGAGACCGAGCAGCTGCTTCGGCAGATTCCCGTAATCGCAGCGCTCGCCGGACGCGTCGAACGGATGCACCCACTGGTTGTGCTCCATCATCCGCCAGAAGATCGTGGCGTCGAGCCACGACAGATCCTTGAGCACCGTGACCTTCACGCTCGGCACGCCCTCGTGCAGCCACGCGAGCCCGAGATGGTGATGATCGACCACGTAGTGACGCCCCTTCGGCCCGAGCACGGCCGGAAACCAGTGCGAATCGATCGCCGCCGCGCGGCCTTTCTTGTCGAGCGACGCCCAGTGCTCGCGCTTGGCGTTGACCTCGCGAAAGCCGACGGTAAGCTGCGTCGGACGCAGTTCGTCCAGCTTGACGTCGATGAGATGCAGATCCGTGTTCTGCAGGTTCATGGCTGGGCTCCTGATCGGGCGTGCTGAGGTGACGGGGTGCGGCGAACGGGCGTCGCGCAACGATACAACCGAACCGATATGCAGTGCGCATGAATCGAGGCGACGAGCCGCGCGGCCTGCGTCGGGTCAACCCCGACCGAGCCGGGCACGCAGGATGCACGCGATCGCCACTTCGCCTATAAATGCACGGATATGACGCGAAGGCGCGGCGCCCGGCCGGTTTATCGCCCTTTCGTTCAAGCGTCGGCGTCACCGACCGTTTCGCAGTCTTGCCTCAATGTCGTCGCAGGTTTGTTTCAGGCAGTCGCATCAACTCGCAGTGCTCTGCAGTTCGCGCGTCTTTCCGGCTCAATCATCGACTCAAGCGAGGGCATCTTGGATCTCGAAACCATCCGCGTATTCATCATGACCCGAGGCATCGACTTCGGGACCAAGGTGCTGGCGGCGATCGTGCTGTGGATCGTCGGGCGCTGGGTCATCAACCTGATCGCCGGCTTCCTGCGCAAACTGCTCAGCCGCAACGAACGCGTCGACCCCACGCTCGCGCACTACCTCAGCTCGATTCTCGCCGGCGTGCTCAACCTGCTGCTGGTGCTCGCGATCCTGCAGGTGTTCGGCGTGCAGACCACCTCGTTCGCGGCGCTGCTTGCCGGTCTCGGCCTCGCCATCGGCACCGCGTGGGGCGGCCTGCTCGCGCATTTCGCGGCGGGCGTGTTCATGCAGGTGCTGCGTCCGTTCAAGGTCGGCGACTTCGTGACGGCGGGCGGCGTGACCGGCACCGTCAAGGAGCTGGGCATCTTCGGCACGACCATCATCTCGCCGGACAACGTCATCAACATCGTCGGCAACAACAAGATCTTCTCGGACACCATCTCGAACTACAGCGCGACGCCCGTGCGCCGCGTCGAGCTGACCGCGAAGATCGCCAACGGCGTCGATCCCGTCGATGCCGCCAACCGGCTGCGCGCGGCCCTCGCGAAAATCCCGAACGTCGCGCAGGAACCCGCGCCCGACGTCGAGATTCTCTCGTTCACGCCCGAAGGTCCGTTGCTCGCGGTGCGTCCGTACACCAACAACGACACCTACTGGCAAGTGTATTTCGACACCAACCGCGCGATCGTCGAGACCTTCCGCGACGCGGGCTATCCGACGCCGGAAACGCCGTCGATCATCCGGCGCATCGGCACGCAGGGCGCGTAAGGCGTCCGCGCAAAGAAAAACGGCATCGTCCTCGCGGGCGATGCCGTTTTTGCGTGAAACGCCGCTCAACGACGTTCCGTGACCTTCAATTGCCGTCAGTGGCCATTCGGCCCGCGCACGGCATTGCCGCTGCTGTTCTTGCGCATCATCTTCCAGAGGCCGCCGAGCACGACCGGCACGATCGCCGCGCCGATACCCACCAGCACGATGATGTTGAGGTACTGGCGGATGAACGGAATGTTGCCGAAGAAATAGCCGAGCAGCACGAGCAGCAGCACCCAGAACAGCGCGCCCGCGACGTTGAAGAGCTGGAAGCGTTGCATGCTCATCTGCGAGACGCCCGCGACGAACGGCGCGAACGTGCGCACGACCGGAATGAAGCGCGCGAGCACGATGGTCTTGCCGCCGTGACGCTCGTAGAAGTTATGGGTCTTTTGCAGCGCGGCGCGGTCGAGGAAGCGTTCCAGCCCGCGTATGCGCGTATTGAACACCGCCGGTCCGATCGCCCGGCCGATCATGTAGTTGAGCGTGTTGCCCGTGACCGCCGCGACGATCAGGAGCACGAGCAGCAGGCCGAGATTCATCTCGTGCGTGGCCGCGAACGCGCCGCCGATAAACAGCAGCGAATCGCCCGGCAGGAACGGCAGCACGACGAGCCCGGTTTCGCAGAATACGATCAGGAACAGAACCGCATAGACCCAGGCACCGTACTGGTGGATGAAGACTCCGAGAAACTTGTCGATGTGCAAGACAAGATTGACGAACTGCAGCAGCGTATCCAAAAGTGTCCCTTATTGGTCGAGGACGGAGCGCTTGCAGGAAGCGCCCTCGCCCGGTGTTGCGCGAGAAGGAAAATTGACCGCGCCATGATACAGAAAGTGCCCCGCCGTCACGAAAAATTCCCGTGAACGGCGGCAAAAATGCGTCCAATAGATCGCATATTGGCGCTTAACGGACACTTAAGGGGCGCGAGCCGCACGCCAGGCCGGCGCGTCGCGACTCGCTATAATTGCGCGCATGTCTTCGAATTCCGATCCCACCGGCGCCGCCGCGCCCGACGCTCCCGCCTCCGCCGACGCCCAGGAGGCCAACGCGGCCAACGCAGCCACCGCGGCGCCCGAATCCGCCTCGCGCGGCCCGCGGCCCGCGCGCGCGATCCAGGCGCTGCCCGATCAGCTGATCAGCCAGATCGCCGCCGGCGAAGTGGTCGAGCGCCCCGCCTCGGTCGTGAAGGAACTGCTCGAAAACGCGCTGGACGCGGGCGCGAGCACGCTGCGCATTCTGCTCGACGAAGGCGGCGTCAAACGCATCTCGATCGCCGACGACGGCTGCGGCATTCCCGAAGGCGAATTGCCGCTCGCGCTGATGCGCCACGCCACCAGCAAGATCCGCTCGCTCGCGGAACTCGAAAGCGTCGCGACGCTCGGGTTTCGCGGCGAAGCGCTGGCCTCGATCGCCTCGGTCGCCGAAATGTCGATCACGAGCCGCACCGCGCAGGACGCGCACGCCGTCAAGATCGACGCGCATACGGGCGCGATCTCGCCCGCCGCGGGCGGCCAGGGCACGACCATCGAAGTGCGCGAGCTGTACTTCAATACGCCCGCGCGCCGTAAATTCCTCAAGAGCGAGCAGACCGAACTCGGTCATTGCCTGGAAATGATCCGCCGCAGCGCGCTCGCGCGTCCGGACGTGGCGATCTCGGTGCTGCACAACGGCCGCGCCGTCGAGCACTGGAATGCAAGCGATCCGGGCACGCGCGTCTCGAAGATTCTCGGCGAGACCTTCGCCACCGCGCATCTGCCGCTCGACGAGCGCGCGGGTCCGCTCGCCGTCTACGGCTGCGCGGGTCTGCCGACGGCGAGCCGCAATCGCGCCGATCAACAGTACTTCTTCGTGAACGGCCGCTTCGTGCGCGACAAGCTGCTCACGCACGCGGTGCGCGCGGCCTACGAGGACGTGCTGCACGGCGACCGTTATCCGTCGTATGTGCTGTTCCTCGACCTGCCGCCCGAGGCCGTCGACGTGAACGTGCATCCGTCGAAGATCGAGGTGCGTTTCCGCGATTCGCGCTCGATTCACCAGTTCGTGTTCCATGCCGTGCAGCGCGCGCTCGCGCGGCACGCGGGCGCGTCGCCGGAAACCACGGCGGGCGGCCACGCCGCGATGATCGAACCGCGCGCGATTCCGGGCGCGGACGTGCTCGGTGGATCGGTGGGACTCAGTTCGGGTGCGTCGGGGTCGGCGGGGGTGTCGTCAGGATCGACGGGATCGCTCGGCGACGGCGCGGGCCGCTTCGGCACCGCGAGCGTCGCCAGCAGCTTCGGCGGTTCGTCGAGCGCTTTCGGCGGCGCGGGTAGCGCTGGCAGCGGCCGCTCGTCGGGCTTCGGCGGCGGCTCGGGCGCTAGCTCAGGCAGCGGTTCGAGCAGCGGCAACACCTGGCTGCGCCAGTCGCGCATGCAACAAGGCTCGCTGCCCGTAGCGCAGCCGCTCGCGCTGTACGACGCGCTGTTCGGCCGCAAGGACGTCGGCGCCGGGCAAGGCTCGACCGTCACGCAAGCCGATGGTGCAGCCGACGGCGCCCTCTTCGACAGCGCCGCGCAACCGGCCTTCGATGCCCGCGACGACCATCCGCTCGGCTTCGCGCTCGGCCAGGTCCACGGCATCTACGTGCTCGCGCAGAACGCGCGCGGCCTCGTGATCGTCGACATGCACGCGGCGCACGAACGCATTCTCTACGAGCAGTTCAAGACGGCGCTGGCCGAGCGCTCGCTCGCCGTGCAGCCGCTCCTGATCCCGATTTCGATGCAGGCCGATCCCGTGGAAACCGGCACCGTCGAAGAAGAAAAGGCCACGCTCGAAGCGCTGGGCTTCGATCTCGCCGTGCTCTCGCCCACCTCGATCGCGATCCGCGCCGTGCCCGCGCTGCTCAAGGACGCCGATCTCCAGGCGCTCGCGCGCGCCGTGCTCACCGACCTGCACGCCTACGGCGGCTCGCGCGTGCTCACCGAGCGTCAGCACGAAATGCTCGGCACGCTCGCCTGCCATCACGCGGTGCGCGCCAACCGGCGTCTCACGCTCGACGAGATGAACGCGCTGCTGCGCCAGATGGAAACCACCGAACGCGCCGACCAGTGCAATCACGGCCGCCCGACGTGGTATCAGCTCACGCTCGCGGACCTCGACCGCCTGTTCATGCGCGGCCAGTAAGCGAGCTTCGATGAGCATGACGCAACACGCACTCCCTACGCCGGTCGCCTGCCTGCTCGGGCCGACCGCTTCCGGCAAGACCGCCGCCGCACTCCGCTATGCAGCGCAAATGGCCGCGCAGGGCCGCACGGTCGAGATCGTCAGCGTCGATTCGGCGCTCGTCTATCGCGAGATGGATATCGGCACCGCGAAACCGAGCGCGGAAGAACGCGCGGCGGCGCCGCATCATCTGATCGATATCGTCGATCCGGCCGATGCCTATTCCGCCGCCAACTTTCGCGCCGACGCGCTGCGCGTAACGGGCGAGATCGTCGCGCGGGGCAACGTGCCGCTGCTCGTGGGCGGCACGATGCTCTACTACAAGGCGCTCACACAAGGTCTGAACGATCTGCCGGGCGCCGATCCCGCCGTGCGCGCGCAACTCGACGCCGAGGCCGCCCGCGACGGCTGGCCCGCGCTGCACGCGCGCCTCGCGCAAATCGATCCGGCCACGGCCGCGCGCCTCGCGCCGAACGACTCGCAGCGCATCCAGCGCGCGCTCGAAATCTGGATGCTGTCCGGGCAGCCGATGTCGGCGCTGCTGGCCGCGCCGTCGAGCCGCGACGACGAGGCCGCGCGCTACCGCTTCGTGCCCGTCGCGCTCGAACCGTCGGACCGCGCGGTGCTGCACCGGCGCATCGAGCAGCGCTTCGACGCAATGCTCGCGGCGGGTCTGATCGACGAGGTGAAGGCGCTGCGCGCACGCGGCGACCTCGACGCGAATCTGCCGTCGATGCGCTGCGTCGGCTATCGGCAGGCGTGGGAGTATCTCGACGGCGACATCGACTACGACACGATGCGCGACAAGGGCGTGTTCGCCACGCGCCAGCTCTGCAAGCGCCAGCTCACGTGGCTGCGCGCGATGCCCGAGCGCATCGTCGTCGATTGCTGTGCGGCGGACGCCACCGCGCAGGCCGTGTCGGCGATCGAGCGGATTCACGCTTAGACCGCTTCCCCCCACTTTTCCGTTGTGCATCACAGCATCGCGCGCGGCGCCTGCCGCGCGTGCGTGCACACGCCCGCTCTCACGCACGCCCCGCCCTTGCGCGCCGCAGCGCGCCACCAAAACCCGCGCGTGTCGTCTTGACTTTCCTTCGCCCGAATACGATCATTCGTTCATCAATCGGGCAAATGCTCTGCCTTTCCCGCCCGTCGATTCGAACACCCAAACCAGCCAGACGCGCACGCTCAATGCGCGCACATCGCCCTAGACAGGCGAACACGGAGACACCTTATGGCCAGCGAACGCAGCGACGCGAACGTGATCCTGCACATCGGCGCCGGATCGTTTCACCGCGCGCATCAGGCGTGGTATCTGCACCGCGTCAATCTCGCGCGCCAGCCGGACGAGCCGCAGTGGACGCTGAGCGTCGGCAACATCCGCGCCGATATGAACCCCGTCATGGACGCGCTCGCGGCGCAGCACGGCGTCTACACGCTGGAAACCGTCACGCCGCAGGGCGAGCGCGCCTACGAGCAGATCCGCTCGATCACGCGCGTGCTGCCGTGGTCGGCGGACCTCGCGAGCCTGATCGACGCGGGCGCGGACCCGGCCTGCAAGATCATCGCGTTCACCGTGACCGAAGGCGGTTATTACCTCGACGAGCACGACCGTCTCGACACCGCCAATCCCGATCTCGCCGCCGATCTGAACGGTGCGCGCACCACGATCTACGGCGCGCTGGCCGCGATCCTCGACGCGCGCAGGACGCGCGGCGGCGGCCCGGTCACGCTGCAAACCTGCGATAACCTGCGCAGCAACGGCAAGCGCTTTCACGCGGGCATGCGCGAATTTCTCGCGCTGCGCGGCGAGAGCGCGCTGCGCGAATGGTTCGACGCGAACACCGCCTGTCCCGATTCGATGGTCGACCGCATCACGCCGCGTCCGACGCCCGACGTGCGCGAGCGCGTGAAGGCCGCCACCGGCGTCGACGACGCCTGCCCGGTGATGGGCGAGGCCTTCATCCAGTGGGTAATCGAGGATCACTTCTGCGCGGGCCGCCCCGCGTGGGAGCGCGCGGGCGCGGAGATGGTGGAATCGGTGATGCCTTACGAGGAAGCGAAGATCCGCATTCTCAACGCGACGCATAGCTGCATCGCGTGGGCGGGCACGCTGGTCGGTCTGTCGTACATCCACGAAGGCACGAACGACGCCGATATCCGCGCATTCGCGCACGCCTACGTGAGCGAGGACGTGATTCCCTGCCTCACGCCGAGCCCGCTCGACCTCGAAAAGTATCGCGACGTGGTGCTCGAACGCTTCAGCAATCCGTATATCCAGGACACCAACCAGCGCGTGGCCGCCGACGGCTTCTCGAAGATCCCCGGCTTCATCGCGCCGACGATCGCGCAACGCATCGCCGCAGGCGCGACGCCTGCCGCCACCGCCGTGCTGCCCGCGCTGTTCCTGCGCTTCCTGCAACGCTGGAACAAGGGCGTGCTGCCGTATCAGTATCAGGACGGCGTGATGGACGGCGTGGCCGTGGCGAAGCTGTTCGAAGCCGCCGATCCGCTTGCCGGGTTCGCCGCCGACAAGCTGCTCTGGGGCAGCCTCGCGGGCGGCGCGCCGCTCGAAGGCGCGCTGCGCGAAGCGCTCGCGCGCGTCGATGCGTGGCTCGCCCGGCGCGGGTCCGCGGCTTGATCGCGCGCTTGTCGCGCTTGTCGCCGCTCGTCGCTGCTCCCGACACTCCGCTTTCGCGCGCGGCCGCCGCCGCGCCGTTGTTCCACCCGCGCGTCCCCGGGTCGCCGCGCATGGCGCCGCCGTGCGCGCGCGGCTAAAGTAGCGCCTCCACCTCTGAACCTGCGCGCGCCATGTCCACGTATCTCGGCATCGACCTCGGCACCTCCGAAGTGAAAGTCCTGCTGCTCGCGCCCGATGGCCGCGCGATCGGCACCGCGGGCTCGCCGTTCACGGTTTCGCGTCCGCAGCCGCGCTGGGCCGAACAGCATCCCGACGACTGGTGGGACGGCACGCGCCGCGCGCTCGCCGCGCTGCGCGCGCAGCATCCGCACGAATTCGCGCAGGTGCGCGGCATCGGCCTCTCGGGGCAGATGCACGGCGCGGTGCTGCTCGACCGCCACGACGCCGTGCTGCGTCCCGCGATCCTCTGGAACGACATGCGCGCCGTCGACGAGTGCGCCGAACTCACCGCGCGCGCGCCGCAACTGCATCGCGTGGCGGGCAATCTGGCGATGCCAGGCTTCACCGCGCCCAAGCTGCTGTGGGTCGCGCGCCACGAGCCCGAGCTGTTTCGCCGGACCGCCTGCGTGCTGCTGCCGAAGGACTGGCTGCGCCTGAAACTCACGGGCGGCAAAGTCTCCGATCCGTCCGACGCAGCCGGCACGCTCTGGCTCGACGTCGCGAAGCGCGACTGGTCCGACGCCCTGCTCGACGCCTGCAACATGACGCGCGCGCAGATGCCCACGCTCGCCGAAGGCAGCGCGCCGTCCGGCACGCTGCTGCCCGAAGTCGCGCGCGAGTTCGGCCTGCGCGAGGACGTGGTGGTGGCGGCCGGCGGCGGCGACAACGCCACGAGCGCGATCGGCATCGGCGCGGTGCAGCCCGGCGACGGCTTCGTCTCGCTCGGCACCTCGGGCGTGCTGTGCGTGATCGGCGACCGCTTCGCGCCCAATCCGGCCTCGGCCGTGCACGCGTTCTGCCACGCGATTCCGGACCGCTGGCATCAGATGAGCGTGGTGCTCTCGGCGGCGAGCTGCCTGCGCTGGGTCTGCAAGCTCACGGGCACGCACGAGCCCGAACTGCTCGCCGAAGTCGAAAAGCTCGATGCGCGCACGCTCGCCCAGGCGCCGCTCTTTCTGCCCTACCTCTCGGGCGAGCGCACGCCGCACAACGATCCGTACGCGCAGGGCGTGTTCTTCGGCATGACGCACGCAACCGACCGCGCGCTGCTCGGCTACGCCGTGCTCGAAGGCGTGACGCTCGCGCTCACCGACGGCCTCGACGCGCTCGCCTCGGCAGGCACCACGGTCGGCGCGCTGTCGATGCTCGGCGGCGGCGCGCGCAGCGCCTACTGGGCGCAACTCGTCGCCGACGCCTTCAATACGCCCACGCGCCAGCACGGCGGCGGCGAAACCGGCGCGGCGCTTGGCGCGGCTCGGCTCGGCTGGCTCGCGGCGGGCGGCTCGTTCGACGAGGTGCTGACCAAGGCGCCCGTGGCCGCCGAATACGCGCCCGACGCCTCGCGCCACGCGGCGCTGCGCGAGCGGCTCGACGCGTATCGCGCGCTGTACCGGCACGTGCGTCCGCTGTTCGATCCGTCGCGCGAAAGGTTGGCGTAAGAACGGCGGCGTATCCAGTACACTTCGCGCGTTCGCGCCGTTTTGACGTCAGCGCGCAAAGACCGAACCGCCCGACCACGTCCGCAGAAACCCGCTCCGAAGCGAAGACCACCGTGCCCAAGTCCACCGAAAAACTCGATCTCGCCACCCGCGCCGCGTGGCTCTACTACGTGGCCGGCAACACCCAGAACGAGATCGCCGAAAAGCTGCAGGTCTCGCGCCCGGTCGCGCAGCGGCTCGTCGCCTATGCGGTCGAAAAGAACCTGATCCGCGTGCGCGTCGATCATCGGCTGGCCGACTGCCTCGCGCTCGCCGACCGGCTCTCGAAGCGCTACGGCCTCTCGGTCTGCGAGATCGTGCCCATCGACGGCGACACCCAGGACGCGATCGACCGCAAGCTCGCCGTGGCCGGCGCGCAGGTGATGGAGCGCTATCTCGCCGAGGAGCGGCCGATGGTCGTGGCCGTGAGCAGCGGGCGCACGCTCAAGGCCGCCGTCGATCAGATCGCGCAGCTCGACCGTCCGCAGCACCGGCTCGTTTCGATGGTCGGTGCGATCGCGCAGGACGGCTCGTCGAATCGTTACGACGTGGCGCTGCACATCTCCGAGAAGACCGGCGGCAAGCACTTCCTGCTGCCCGCGCCGCTGATCGCCGACAACGAGGCCGAGCGCGCGCAATGGTGCAATCACCGGCTCTATCGCATCGTCGAGGGGCTGTCGAGCGAGGCCGATGTGGCCTTCGTCGGCATCGGCAATATCGGCGAGCACTGCCCGCTCTACGAAGACGGCTTCCTGACGCTCGACGAAGTGCACGGGCTGATGGAACTGGGCGCGATCGCGGAAATGCTCGGCTTGCCGATCGACGCGAACGGCAAGCGCGTGGAATCGGCCACGGGCCGCCGCGTGACGAGCCTGTATCTGGATTCGCCGCCGAAGCGCCCGACCATCGGCTTCGCGGGCGGCGAACGCAAGCGCGACGCCGTGATCGCCGCGCTCAAGGGCGGCTGGCTCTCGGGCCTCGTCACCGACGAGAACTGCGCGCGCGCGGCGCTCGACGGCGCGGACTGAGCGCTTGGTTTAGCGCGTGTTTTAGCGCTTACTTCTCCGGGAAGGTTTCGGCGAGCGCGTTGCGGATCGCCGTCGCGTTCGGATAGCGCGCGTGTTGCGTGCGGCCGTCGCGGAAACCGCATTGGCACTGCCCGATGAACGGCGCGCTCGCGTCGCTCTGCAAGCCCACGAACACCGCGCCCTGCGCCGCCGTGCCGGTCAGCTTGTAGACGTAGCCGTCGTAGGCGTCGCCGCCGTAATCCTCGTGCTGCTGCGGCGTCTTCACGAGCACGACGAGACTGCGGCTGTGCGCCGTGTGATCCGCGTGTGCGAAAAACACCGACGCAATCTGCGGAATGCCGCCGTCTTCCTCGTAGCGGTCGAACAGCTGGTCGTGCCAGACGTGATCGGCGTCCTGGTAGATCAGGTGCGCGTCGAGCGTGTAAGGCCGTGTGCTGTCGGTCTGGCCGGGGCGCTTCGAGGTATTGTCCGTGAAGTAGACCCATGCGCCTGGCATGACCGGGCTTGCGTCGATGATCGGCGGCTGCAGCTCGTGCTGGCTGTCGAGCCGCGAATCGACCTGCTGCACCACCGCGACGGGCACGTCGGCGGCATGGGCGCTCAGGCTGGTCAGGGCGGTCAATGTGAGCGAAGCGGCAAGCGCACTCGCGATCGACACAGTCGACACGATCTTACGAATCATGATGGCACGCGGTCGGGGTTCGGACGCAGGATGATAGCGCCCGATTTCGTTTGTTCGCCTGCATGCGTGCAAAAAACGTGCGCAAAAAAAGCCCGCTCGAAAGCGGGCGTCCCTCGTTGGGGCAAGGCAACCTCAGACTACGACGACGACAACAAACTTCTCCACCTACATTCAAGCGAACACTCAGGCGGCCAGTTCCTGCGCGAAGCGCCGCTCGAACGCCTGACCGTTCGCATCGAACAGATGGCAATGATCGGCGGGCGCGCCCACTTTCAGCGCTTCGCCGCGCTCGTGCCGTTCGAGCGGCGGAATGCGTGCGATCAGGCCGTCGGGCGCGGCCGCGCATTCGGCGTAGAGATAGGCCGCGTCGCCGAGCGATTCGACCGTCATCGCCTTCGCGCTCACGCCGCCCTCCGTCACGCCCACGTGCAGATGCTCGGGCCGGATGCCCACGGTCACCTTGTCGCCTTCGCGCGCGCCGCGCGGCTCCACCGCGACCTTCTGCGTTTCGCCGCTGTCGTAACGCACGACGATGCCGTCACTCGCGACCTGCGCGATCGTGCCTTCGAGAAAGTTCATCTTCGGCGAGCCGATGAAACCCGCGACGAAGCGGTTCGCCGGCGCGTGATAGAGCCGGTTCGGCGTGCCGACCTGCTCGACGTTGCCCGCCGAGAGCACGACGATCTTGTCCGCGAGCGTCATCGCCTCGACCTGATCGTGCGTCACGTAGATCATCGTGGTCTTCAGTTCGTCGTGCAGGCGCGCGAATTCGAGGCGCATCTTCACGCGCAGCGCGGCGTCGAGGTTCGAGAGCGGTTCGTCGAACAGAAACACCTTGGGCTTGCGCGTGATCGCCCGCCCGATCGCCACGCGCTGACGCTGGCCGCCCGAAAGCTGCTTGGGCTTGCGATCGAGCAGATGGTCGATGTGCAGGATCTTCGCGGCGTTCTTCACGGCCGCGTCGATCTCGGGCTTCTTCGCGCCCGCGAGCTTGAGGCCGAACGCCATGTTGTCGTACAGCGTCATGTGCGGATAAAGCGCATACGACTGGAACACCATCGCGATGCCGCGCTTGGCGGGCGGCACGTCGTTCATGCGCGTGCCGTCGATCGTCAGGTCGCCGCCGCTGATGTCTTCGAGACCGGCGATCATCCGCATCAGCGTGGTCTTGCCGCAGCCGCTCGGGCCGACGAACACGACGAACTCGCCGTCACCGATATCGAGGTTCACGTCGCGCAGCACTTCGGTTTCGTCGTAGCGCTTGAGCACGTTTCTCAGGATCACGCTTGCCATGATGTGTCTCCATTCGTTGCGGCGGCCGGGGCTTCATCGCACCCGCCGCGATTGCACTCTTGATTCGTTTGCCGGAACACGCGCGCGCTCACTGCGCGCCCGCTTCCGCCTTCTGGATCCAGTCCGCCACGAGCGCGGGCAACGCGCGCATGTCGTCGAAAATCTCCCGTGCGCCGACTTCGCGCAACGCCAGCGCGTGCGCCTCGCCGCCCACGTGCGCGCCGCCCACGAAGCCGAGCACGGTCATGCCCGCCGCGCGCGCCGCGCTCACGCCGGCCACGCTGTCCTCGATCACGAGGCACGCCGCCGACGCGACGTTCATGCCGCGCGCCGCCGCGAGATACACGTCGGGCGCGGGCTTCGGTTTCGCGACCGTATCGGCGCAATAGAGCCGCTCGCCGAAAAAGCGCGCGAGGCCGTTGCGTTCGAGCACGCGGCGCACCACCGCCGTGTAGCTGTTGCTCGCGCAGCCCTTGGGCAGTTCGATGGCGTCGAGCGCCGCCGCCACGCCCGGAAAGAGCGGCGCGTCGGCGGCTTCGGTTTCGGCCACCGCGCGGATCGCATCGACATCGGCGCCGCTCAGCGTGCGCGCGAGCGCTTCGCCGGCGCCCGCCAGCACGCGCTCGATGCGCTGGCCGAGCAGCGGCATCAGCACGGGTGCGACGTTCGTGCCGGGCCAGCGCGCTTCGAGTTCGCGCACCAGCACGCGCGCGGCCACGGCTTCGCTGTCGATCAGCACGCCGTCACAGTCGCAGATGAGCGCCTGGATCGTCATCGTGTTTTGCGGGTTCGTCATGACGTTTGCGGTTCGGTTTCGATTATTTGACCGCGCCGAACGTGAGGCCGCGCACCAGTTGCTTCTGCGAGAGCCAGCCGACGATCAGCACCGGCGCGACCGCCAGCAGCGAAGCCGCCGAGAGCTTGGCCCAGAACAGCCCTTCCGGACTCGAATACGACGCGATGAACACCGTGAGCGGCGCCGCGTTCGAACTCGACAGGTTGATGCTCCAGAAGGCTTCGTTCCACGACAGAATGATCAGCAGCAGCGCGGTGGATGCGAGGCCGGGCACCGACATCGGCATCAGCAGATAGACGATTTCCTGCCACGTGGCCGCGCCGTCCATGCGTCCGGCTTCGAGAATGTCGCGCGGAATCTCGTTGAAGTAGGTGTACGACATCCACACCGCGATCGGCAGATTGATCAGCGTGTAGACGATCACGAGTCCGCTCACGCTGTCGAGCAGGCCGGTGTTCTTCCAAAGCAGATAGATCGGCACCAGCACGCCGACCGACGGCATCATCTTGGTCGAGAGCATCCACAGCAGGATTTTCTGCGTGCGGTGATTCGGGAAGAACGCCATCGCGTAGGCGGCGGGCACGGCGAGAATCAGGCAGACGATCGTCACGCCCGCCGAGATCAGCACCGAATTCCATGCGAACGCAAAGTAGTTGCTGCGCGCGAACACCTCGCGGAAGCTGTCGAGCGTCGGCATGAAGAACAGCGACGGAACGTAAGCCTGCTGCTCGGTCTTGAACGCGGTGATCGTCATCCAGAAGATCGGGAAGAACAGCGCGAGCGCGATAACCCACGCGAGCAGCCCCGGCACCACGCGGCCGAGCAATTGCAGCGGCGAGGCGCGATTGACCGCGTGCGGCGAATTGGGCGCGCTGGCGGGCGTAGCGGTAACCTGGCTCATTTTTCGTACTCCCCTTTGAGGTTGCGGGCGAGCATGCGCACGAGGAAGAACGACACGATGTTCGCGAGCACGACGGCCAGAATGCCGCCCGCCGAGGCGATGCCCACGTCGAACTGCTGCAGGCCCATCGAGTAGATCAGGTACGTGAGGTTGGTGGTCGCGTTGCCGGGACCGCCGCCCGTGGTCGTGTAGATCTCGGCGAAGATCGACAGCAGGAAGATGGTTTCCATCATCACCACCACGGCGATCGCGCGTCGCAGATGCGGCAGCGTGATGTAGAAGAACATCGAGATCGCGCCCGCGCCGTCGATCTTCGCGGCTTCCTTCTGTTCCTGGTCGAGCGACTGGATCGCCGTGAAGAGAATCAGGAACGCGAACGGCAGCCATTGCCACGCCACGATCATGATGACCGCGAACAGCGGATACACCGCGAACCAGTCGATCGGCGTGAGGCCGACCGCGCGCATCGCCACGGCCACGAGGCCGTAGACCGGATGCAGGATCATGTTCTTCCAGATCAGCGCGCTCACCGTCGGCATCACGAAGAACGGCGCGATGGCGAACAGGCGCGCGATGCCCTGGCCGATGAACTTGCGGTCGAACAGCACCGCCATCAGCACGCCGCCGATCACGGTGATCGCGAGCACCGAGACGATCAGCACGATCGTGTGGACGATCGACGGGATGAACGCCGGATCGGTGGCGAGAAACTTGTAGTTGTCGAGGCCGGCGAAACCCTTGAGGTCGGGATTCAGCAGGTTGTAGCGCGTGAACGAATACCAGATCGTCATCGCGAGCGGAATCGTCATCCAGAGCAGCAGGACGGCGACCGAAGGCGAGACCAGCCAGCGCGACGCCGAGCGGCGCTGTTCCACCTGTTGCACGTTCGGTTTGGGTGCGCGCGTTCGATTGAATAGAGGCATGTGGAGATGGAGATGACGCATGAGGACCACCCTTCTCTGTAGCGCGCCGCGCGGGGGCACGGCACCACATCTGCAGCGCGAGGCGGCCCGTCGTGGACGCGCCTCGCGGCGTTACTGAGCTGCGTTGCTGAGTTGCGTTACTGCGCTGCGTTACTTCTGATACCCGGC
This sequence comes from Paraburkholderia sp. SIMBA_027, assembly GCF_046535315.1. Taxonomy (NCBI): domain Bacteria; kingdom Pseudomonadati; phylum Pseudomonadota; class Betaproteobacteria; order Burkholderiales; family Burkholderiaceae; genus Paraburkholderia; species Paraburkholderia sp. SIMBA_027. Next base: position 234,645 of record NZ_JAWRWY010000005.1, on the reverse strand, counting down.
CTGCGCCACGGCGCGATCGGCGGCGGCGTTGCCCGCGCTGAGCGCCTGATCGACGCTCATCTGACCGGCGACGGCGCCGGAGATGCTCTGACCGACCACGGTGCCGAACGACTGGAACTCAGGAATCCCGACGAACTGCACACCCGTGTACGGCACCGGCTTCAAGGTCGGGTGATTCGGATCGGCGGTCTGGATCGCCTTCAGCACGAACTCCGAGAACGGCGCGGCCTGCTTGTACTCCGGACGCTGATAGGTCGAGATGCGCGTACCCGACGGCACCGACGCCCAGCCCTCGTCCTTCGCCACGAGCTCGACGTATTGCTTCGAGGTCGCCCATTCGATGAACTTGCGCGCCGAGTCCTGCGACTTCGACGACTTCGGCACCGCCAGCGCCCACGACCAGAGCCAGTGCGCGCCGTTCGGCGTGACGGCGGTCGGCGCGGCCGCGAAGCCGATCTTGTCGGCGACCTGCGACTGCGACTTGTTGTACAGAATGCCCGCGGCCACCGTCGCGTCGATCCACATCGCGCACTTGCCCGACGACATCAGCGTGAGGTTTTCGTTGAAGCCGTTCGAGCTCGCTCCCGGAGGGCCATCCTTCTTCAGCATGTCGACGTAGAAGCCCACCGCCTTCTTCCACTCGGGCGTGGTGAGCTGGGCGTGCCATTTCTCGTCGAACCAGCGGCCGCCGAAGGTGTTCACCACCGTCGTCACATAGGCCATGTTCTCGCCCCAGCCGGCCTTGCCGCGCAGACAGATGCCGTAGGTGCCGGACGCCTTGTCGGTGAGCTTGTCGGCGAAGTCCTTGATCTGGTCGTAAGTCGGCTGATCGGGCATCTTGAGGCCCTTCGCGGCGAACAGATCCTTGCGGTAGTACGTCATCGAGCTTTCGACGTAGAACGGCAGCGCGTACAGCGTGCCGTTGTACGAAAGGCCGTCGCGCGCGGTCTTCACCACGTCGTCGATGTCGTAGGAGGCGGGCAGGTTCGTCATCGGCGCGAGCCAGCCGCGCTTGCCCCACTGCGGCGCTTCATAGGTGCCGATCATCATCACGTCGAACTGGCCGCTGTTGGTCGTGATGTCGGTCGTGGCGCGCTGGCGCAGCACGTTTTCCTCGAGGATCACCCAGTTCAGCTTGATGCCCGGATTGGCTTTTTCGAAGGCCGGCGAGAGCTTCTTCAGCTCGAGCATGTCCGGGTTGTTCAACATCGCGATCGTCACGGTCTGCGCGTGGGCCGCGCCCGCGGCGGCGATCATCGCACCCGCGCTCATGGCACGCAGCACGGTCTTCAAAACGGGTTTCATGACGTTGTCTCCTTGTTTGTTACGTTATGCGTCGTAGTGCGTTGCGTGTTGCAATCTTGATGCGACGTGACGTCGTGCTGCCGGGTCCTGCCTTGCTGCGTGTCGCGGCGGTTCAGCTCATCCAGTTGCCGCCGTCGACGTTGAGCGTCTGCGCGGTGATGTAATCGGCGTCGGCGGACGCGAGAAAGAGCGCCGCGCCCGTGAGGTCGCCAGGCAGGCCCATGCGGCCGAGCGGCACCGCCTCGCCCACGAGCCGCTTCTTCTCGCCCAGCGGCCGATGCTCGTAGCGCGCGAACAGCGCGTCCACCTGCTCCCACATCGGCGTATCCACCACGCCCGGCGCGATGCCGTTCACGTTGATCCGGTGCGGTGCGAGCGCGAGCGCCGCCGACTGCGTATAGCTCAGCACCGCCGCCTTGGTCGCGCAGTAGTGCGAAACCAGCGCTTCGCCGCGGCGCCCGGCCTGCGACGACATATTGATGATCTTGCCGCCCTGCCCCTGTTCGACCATGCGGCGCGCGACGGCCTGCATCAGAAAGAACATGCCCTTCACGTTCACCGCGAAGAGCCGGTCGTAGACGTCCCAGGATTCGTCGAGCAGCGGGCGCATGTCGAACAGCGCCGCGTTATTGAAAAGAATGTCGATGCGGCCGAAGCGCTCGACCGCCGTGAGCACGATGCGCTCGATGTCCTCGCGGCGCGTGACGTCCGCGCTCAGCGTGAGCACGCGTTCGGGATGCGCGGCGGCCAGTTCGACGGCGATGGCGTCGGCGGGCTTCACGTCGACCAGCACGCAGCGCGCGCCTTCGTCCAGATAGCGCTGCGCGACCGCTTCGCCGATACCGCTCGCCGCGCCGGTCAACACCGCCACCTTGTCCTGCAAACGTCCAGCCGCCGGGTTTGCGGAATGTGCCACAGGGTTGTCTCCGAGTTCGTCCGTGCCGCCGGCGCGCGCTGATGAACACTCGCCCGACACATGAACATTTGCTCTATTAGTGGTCGAATGATCGGATACGGACGCGGACATGTCAAGGCGGACAAACGCTTGGCCGTCGGATTTCGATGGTGCGCCGCGCAAGCCGGCGCGCCGCGAACCCGACTCTGCGGCATCGGCCGTCCGGCTGACTCGCCATCCCGCGTGATACGTTATATCATCTCGCCTTCACGGATTTTCACCATTTGGCCCTTCCGGTCGTGCTTTCCGTCTTTAATCGGCCTCGCCTCTCGTCCAAGGATAGAACCATGCTCGCAATTTCCGGCGCGAAGCTGCGCACGCGCAGCCGCCTCGCGCAGGCCGCCGCCACGCTGACGTTCACCACCCTCGCCGCCGTCGCGGGCCTGCTCGGCCCGGCGCGCGCGGCGCAGGCCGACACCGCCATCCCCGTGGTGGCGGCGGAGAACTTCTATGGCGACGTCGTCAAGCAGATCGGCGGCGCGAACGTGAGCGTGACGAGCATCCTGAGCAATCCGGATCAGGACCCGCACCTGTTCGAAGCGAGCCCGAAGACGGCGCGCGCGCTCCAGCACGCGCGCGTGGTGGTCTACAACGGCGCCGACTACGACCCGTGGATGAGCAAGCTGCTCGGCGCGACCCAGGGCGGCCAGCGCGCGACCATCGTCGCGGCGGACCTCGTCGGCAAGAAAGCGGGCGACAATCCGCACCTCTGGTACGACCCGCAAACCATGCCCGCCGTGGCGCGCGCGGTGAGCGCGGCGCTCGGCGCGGCGGACCCGGCGCACAAGAGCGTGTACGATGCGAACCTGGCCACGTTCCTCGGCTCGCTCAAGCCGATCGACGTGAAGGTCGCCGCGCTGCGCGCGCAGTACAAGGGCGTGCCGGTGACGGCCACCGAGCCGGTGTTCGGCTATATGTCGGATGCGATCGGTCTCGACATGCGTAATCTGCGCTTCCAGCTCGCCGCGATGAACGACACCGAGGCGAGCGCGTCGGACATCGCCGCCTTCGAGCGCGATCTGCGCGAGCGCCGCGTGCACGTGCTGATCTACAACAGCCAGGCGACCGAGGCGCTCACGCGGCGCATGCTCGGCCTCGCGCAGCAATCGAAGGTGCCGACGGTGAGCGTGACCGAGACGCAGCCCGCGGGCGTGAATTTCCAGCAGTGGATGCTGACGCAGCTCGACGCGCTCGGCAAGGCGCTCGCGCAGCACTAAACACGAAGTACTCAGGGAACAGAAGCAATGACAGAGGCCGCGCCCTCTCCGCAACACGCACAGGACGTGCATCACCACCGCGCGCCGCAGCCGGTGCTCACGCTCGCGGGCGTGACGCTCACGCTCGGCGAACGCACGATCCTGCGCGACGCCAACTTCGCCGTGAACCAGGGCGAATTCATCGGCGTGCTCGGACCGAACGGCGCGGGCAAGACCACACTGATGCGCGCGATCCTCGGCCTCGTGCCCGCCTCGCGCGGCGCGATCCGCGTGCTCGGCGAACCGGTCGCGCGCGGCAATCCGAAGATCGGCTACATGCCGCAGACGCGCACGGCGCTCGCGAGCCGCCGCGTGCGCGGCCGCGACTTCGTGGCGATGGCCGCCGACGGGCACCGCTGGGGCCTGCCGCGCGCCGACGCCGCCACGCGCGCCGACGTCGCCCGCGTGCTCGATCTCGTGGGCGCGACGAAGCTGGCCGACCGGCCGCTTTCCGAACTCTCGGGCGGCGAGCGCCAGCGCCTGCTGCTCGCGCAATGTCTGCTCGGCGACCCGAAACTGCTGCTGCTCGACGAGCCGCTCATCAGCCTCGACCCGCACCATCAGCGCGGCGTGGTCGAACTCGTGCGGCGCGTGCAGCGCGAACTGGGCATCGCCGTACTGTTCTCGGCGCACGAACTCAATCCGCTCCTCAACGCGCTCGACCGCGTGCTGTATCTGGGCAACGGCGTGGCGGCGCTCGGCAGCGTGGACGAAGTGATCACCGCGCCCGTGCTCTCGCGCCTCTACGGCTCGCCGATCGAGGTGATGCGCATGAAGGGCCGCATTTTCGTGATGTCCGGCGACGTGGAAGTCGAAAAGCACGACCACGAACACGAGCACGATCATGGCGACGACCACGGCCATTCGCACGGCGCGCACGGTCACGCACACGCTCACAACAACAACGACGCACACGGCCACTCGCACGATGCTTGAATACGATTTCATGGTGAACGCCTTCGCGGCGTCGGGCATCGTCGCCGTGCTTGCGGGCATCGTCGGCTATTTTCTGGTGATGCGCGGACAGACCTTCGCGGGTCACGCGCTCTCGCACGTCGGCTTCACGGGCGCGACCGGCGCCGTCCTGCTGGGCGTCTCACCGATGTGGGGCATGGTGGGCTTCACGCTCGCGGCGGGCGTCTCGATGGGCGCGCTCGGCGAAAAGCTCGCGGGCCGCGACGTGGCGATCGGCGTGATTCTCTCGCTCGCGCTCGGCTTCGGCCTGCTGTTCCTGCACTTCTTCACGTCCTACGCCACGCAGGTCACAGCGCTGCTGTTCGGCAACGTGCTCGGCGTGAACCGCGACACGCTCGGCGTGCTCGCGGCGCTCGCGGTGGCGAGCCTCGGGGCGCTCGCGGCCATCATGCGTCCGCTGCTGTTCGCCTCGCTGCAGCCGGAGCTGGCGGAAGCGAAAGGCGTGTCGCTGCGTCTCGTGTCGATGCTGTTTCTCGGCATCGCCGCGCTCGCCGTGGCTGCGTGCACGCAGATCGTCGGCGTGCTGCTGGTGTTCACGCTGATGGTCGGCCCCGCCGCCGCCGCGCAGAACCTCACGACGCGGCTCTCGGCGGGCCTCGTGCTCGCGGCGCTGCTCGCGCTCGCGCAGGCGTGGATCGGCGTCGCGCTCGCCTATTACACCGACTGGCCGACGAGCTTCTGGATCACCGCGCTCGCCGCGCTCGTCTATGGCGCGAGCCTGATCGGCAAGCGGCAGTCGTAAGCGGCGCCGCGCGCACTCCAACGAAAAAAGGCGTTGTACCCGCGAGGGACAACGCCTTTTTTATCGCCTTCGGTGGCACGCCACGCGTGGCCGATGCCGCTACACGGCCTCGCCGTCGCCCATGATGAAACGCAGCCGCCGCGACTCCTCGGCGTCTGCGAGCAGCGCCTCGAAACGCTGATCGGCGAGCCGCGTGAGCGCCGCGCTGGCGTCGGGCGTGGCGACGTCGAGATCGCGCAGGATCTGCTGATCGCCGCCCGCCTCGCTGTTCAGATGCAGATAGCGCTCGCGCAGCTCGCGCGCACAGGTGGCGCGCGCCATGTGCTCCTGCGCCTCCATGCTCAGATCGAGCGCGGGCTGCGCCCATGCGAAGCCGCGCAGCGGCAGACGGCTCGGCACGCTCTTGTGGCGCACGCCCGTGGTGCCGACGCTCAGCATGCGCACCGGCGCGCCGCGCCGCTGGGCCTGGACGAGCGCGTGCGCGTCGGGGCAATTGGCGGCGAGGCCGCCGTCCACGTGCCAGTCGTCGTCGAGCATCACGGCGGGGAAATGCGCGGGCGCCGCCGAGGTCGCGCGCGCGGCGGCGAGCAGCGAACAGGCATCCGCTTCGTCGCCCGCGAGACCGCGGCTGCGCAGCAGACGGATCTCGCCGAGCGACCAGCTCACGGTCGTCAGCATGAGCGGCTTGTCGAGTTCGGAGAGCGGCGTGTGCGCGCGGCCGTCGAGACACGCGACGATCGCGCGTTCGAGCGGCTCGGCCGCGTACACCTTCTTGCTGAAGAGTTTCTGGAGCGTGCGCAGCGAGAGCTTTGGAAAAATCGACGGCCCCCACTGCGCGAGCATCGCGTGCAGTTCGCGCGCACTGACGCCCGCCGCCAGCCCCGCCGCGAGAATGCCGCCGACCGAGGTGCCCGCGATCAGGTCGAAACGCGCGCCGATCGGACCGTCGCCGAACTTGCCGCTTTCCTCGATGCGCGCAAGCAGGCGCGCCGTGTAGAGGCCGCGAAAGCCGCCGCCCGACAGGCTCAGCACGCGGCAGCAGGCGGGCGCGGGGGTGAGGCGGCCGCCAGGCACGCGGAACTGGTCGTCCAGCGGATCCAAGGGCTTATTCCTCGAGCAGCGACACCACGCTCACTTGCAGCTTGCGCAGTTCGCGGTGGTACGCCTCTTCGGGCTCGACGAGCGTGCAGCCGTTCGCGACGGCCGTGGCGATCACCATGCGCGTGTCCTGACCGACCGCATGGCGCTTGCCGCCCTTCTCGATTTCGAGCGGCTGATGGCCGCGCCACTGTTCCCACTCGGCGGCCTCGGCCTGGTCGAACGGCAGCAGCACCGAGCCGTCGTCGACGAGCGCCGCCAGCCGCGCTTCGAGCGCCTTCCTGAAGGCGGCGCGGCGCGGCTCGCTCGTCTTGTGCTGCGCGATCACCTGGCGCGCGGCGGCCACGCTGATCACGCTGAGGTTGATGTCGCGCGCCTTCACGCCGCTTTCCATCCATTTGCGCGACGCGGTGTCTTCGATGCACATGTCGATGAGCGTATTCGTGCCCAACAGGAATCTCGGCATGGACGGCCTTTGTCTCGTAATGCCCCGAATGTCGATCGGTTGTTGTAATGAGGTGCGTGCGGCGCGAAACCGCGGCCGCTCAACGCGGCACGCGGTAGTGATCTTCGGCGTCGATCGACACGTCGCGCGGCAGCTTGCCCGTGGCCGGCACCGAGGGCAGCCCGGCGAACACTTCCGCCACGGTGCGGTCGCTGACCGTGTTGGACATCAGCGCGACCGCCTGATCGAGACCGAGGATGATGAACGGCTCCTGGCCCTGGTTGACGATCTCCACCGATCCCGACTTCACGCGCTTGAGCACGCTCGAATAATTGGTCTTGAACGCGGAAATGGGCGTGCCGGCCGCGTTGATGTCGGTGGCGCCGACGCGCGCGGCGATCGCCTTCACGGCCGCCTGGAAATCGACCATGCGGCGCTCGACGGTTTCCTTGCCGGCTTCCGGTTCGACTCGCAGTGCTCGCATGATCGTGGCTCCAAAAAATAAGAACTAACAGGTTCAACCTGACCAGATTCTAGTACCAACCTGACCAGATTTCCAAGTTTTGCAACGGGGTCGAATCCTCAGAAGCCGGACGCAAAAAAGGGCCGCGACGCGTTGCGTGACGGCCCTTGCGCTTTTGCGCGATCTCGATCCGTGCGGCTTACTTCAGCAGCACGCTCGCGTGATGCGCGAGATGGTCCTCGATGAAGCTCTGGATGAAGAAGTAACCGTGATCGTAGTCTTCGTGACGGCGCAGCGTGAGCGGCTGGCCCGCCGCCGCGCAGGCGGCCTCGAACACGTCCGGGTTCAACTGGTTCGCGAGGAACGCGTCGGCGAGACCCTGATCGACCAGAATGCCCGCCTCGAACTGGTGCGCGGCCTTCGCCACGAGTTCGCTCGCGTCGTACTGCTTCCACGCTTCGCGGTCGTCGCCGAGATAGCCGCTGAAGGCTTTCTCGCCCCACGGGCAGCGCGTGGGCGCGGCGATCGGCGCGAACGCCGACACCGAGCGATAGATATCCGGATTGCGCAGCGCGAGCGTCAGCGCGCCGTGACCGCCCATCGAGTGGCCGAAGATGCCGAGGCGTTCGCCGTCGATCGGCAGATGTTCGGTGACCGCCGCGCGCAGCTCGTCGCGCACGTACGAATACATGCGCCAGTGCGTCGACCACGGCTCGCGCGTGGCGTCGACGTAGAAACCCGCGCCCACGCCGAAGTCCCACGCATCGGCTTCGCCGGGCACGTTCGCGCCGCGCGGGCTGGTGTCGGGCGCAATCAGCGCGATGCCGTGCTGCGCGGCGAAGCGCTGCGCGCCCGCCTTGATCGGGAAGGTTTCCTCGGTGCAGGTCAGGCCTGCGAGATAAAAGAGCGCGGGCACCTTCGCGTTGCGCGCCTGCGGCGGCAGATAGACCGAAAAGCGCATCGGCAGGCCGATGGTTTCCGACTCGTGCTTGTAGATGCGTTGCACGCCGCCGTAGCAGGCGTGTTCTTCAATCAGGATCAGCATCCCGTTTTTCCTCCGCTCTCAGTCAGGAACTGGCCGGTGCGAACCAGCTTCGCACCCGGCCATATAAATCGATAAAGCGCGCGTAGCGCTGCGCAAGCGCGGCGTCCTCGCGCGGCTGCGCGACGCGCGCCGATGCGGGCGCGAGCGCCGCGAGTTCGTCCATGCGCCAGTGTCCGCACGCGACGCCGCCGAGCAGCGCCGCGCCGCGCGTGGCCGCGTTCGGACAATCGATGGCGTGCAGTTCGGCGCCGAGCGCGTCGGCGAGCAGTTGCCGCCAGCGCGGATCGACGGAACCGCCGCCCGCGAGTTTGAGCGAAGCGAGCGGCGCGGGCTGGACCTGCGCTTCGCGCAAGGCGTCGAGCCCCGCGCGCAACGCAAACGCCACGCCCTCGAACGCCGCGCGCATGAGCGTGCCGCGCGTATCGCCGAGTCCCGCGCCGAGCCAGCCGCCGCGCGCCGACGGATCGAGCCACGGCGAACGCTCTCCGCTCAGATACGGCAGGAACGCGAGCGTGGACGACGCGGGCGCGGCAAACGCCTCGTCATACGCGGCGCGCCAATCGTAGACCAGCCAGCCACGCGCCGCTTCGAGCGCCACCCCCACGTTCTGCATCGCGGCCATCGCATACCAGCCGCCCGACGCCGAACGATAGCGATGAATGCCGCGCCGCGCAGGCGGCTCGCTGCGCGCCGTCACGAGAATCTGGCCGCCCGTGCCGGTGGTGACGAGCGCGTCGCCGTCCTCGTGCAGACCGCTGCCGAGCGCCGCGCACGGTGTGTCGCCCGCGCCGGTCGCGAGCACGATGCCCACCGGCAGGCCGAGCGCGCGCGCCGCGCCGGCGCTGAGCGTGCCGCTCGCCGCGCCCGACGCCGCCAGCGGCGCGAACCAGTGCGACGGCAAACCGAGACGCTCGATCAACGCGCGATCCCACTGGCCGTCGGGCGCGGCGAGCGCGGTCGCGCAGGCATCGGACGGATCGGCGACGAAGGCCTCCGGCGCGCCGCCTGCGAGCGCCGCGCGCAGCCAGTCCTTCGGTTGCAGCGCCCAGCGCGCGGCATCGGCGACGACGCGCTCGTGCTGCATCGTCCAGCGCAGCAGCGGGCCCGCCATGCCGGGCGCGACGGGATTGGGCTGCGGATGCGCGTCGCTGTCGGGCCAGGCGTCGAGCAGATCGTGCGCGCGCGTGTCGGGCCACAGCATCGCGGGACGCAGCGCCTGACCGCGCGCATCGGTGAGCACGACGCCGTGCATCTGCCCGGAAAAACCGATCGCCCGCACCGCCGCGCGCTCCGCTTCGGGCAGCTTCGCGCAGGCCTGCACGAGCGCGTCCCACCAGCGCCGCACGTCGATTTCGGCCCAGCCGGGCTGCGGCGTTTCGAGCGCATAGGCGATGCTCGCCACGCAGCGCTCCGCGCCTTCGTCATCGACGATCGCGACTTTGAGGGAACCGGTGCCGAGGTCGATGCCGAGAAAACGCGCGGACGATGCGTGCATGCGAAGCGTCTGGAAAGAAGAGGAAGGGCTGGCCGCGAACCGCGGGCGGCGCGACGAAACGGGCCGAATGGCAACTGGTTTAACGGCTCATGATACCGGCGCGAGGCGCATGCGGCGAGCACGTGACGAGCATGCCGCGAAATCACGCGAAACCCCACGGACCGCCCGCGTTCGCGGGTAAACCCACCCGCACCGCGCGAGATGCAAAACGGCTCACATGCAGAAAGCGAAATAGAGATCATAACCACGCCGCCATGCGTGCGCGTATCCGACCCGCGTCAGCCGCGCCGCGACAGCGTCGCTTTTCGCTGCGTCGAACGCGTCCGGCGCGACGCACGCCGTCACTGCGCGCGCGCCGCCGAACGCCGCAAACCGCCTGAAACATGGGACGAACGGCGCATGCGCGCGTCGCGGCCACCTCGACGCGACGCGCCCCGGCCTCGCCGCGCGCGCCATCGCGTTCATGCGCCGCGCACGATCGCGCCCTCGTGGCGCGCGCTGCGCGGCCCGCGCGCATATCGCCCCCGGAAAGCACGGAATAGTCCCCAGCGGTCTTGTTGCATATTTTTTGCGCGCATACCTTGGAGTCCATATTCCCAAACGAAGACGGAGAGAGACGACATGCATCCCCAGGGTATGGAACGGGAGCAGGCCCAGTCCCGACAGCGTGGCGGCGCCCAGGTTCACCCGTGCGACGAACGTCTGCCGTTCGGCCAGTTGCTGACGCTCGGCATCCAGCACGTGCTCGTGATGTACGCGGGCGCGGTGGCGGTGCCGCTCATCATCGGCGGCGCCATCGGTCTGCCGAAAGATCAGGTGGCCTTTCTCATCAGCGCCGACCTGTTCGCGTGCGGCATCGCCACGCTGATCCAGACGCTCGGCCTGTGGATCTTCGGCATCCGCCTGCCCGTCATCATGGGCTGCACGTTCGCCTCGGTCGGCCCGATGATCGCCATCGGCACGAATCCGTCGCTCGGCATTCTCGACATCTTCGGCTCGACCATCGCGGCGGGCGCGATCGGCATCGTCATCGCGCCGATGATCGGCAAGCTGCTGCGCTTCTTCCCGCCCGTCGTGGTGGGCACGGTGATCGCGGTGATCGGCCTCTCGCTGATGGAAGTGGGCATCAACTGGGCGGCCGGCGGCGTGGGCAATCCGAATTACGGCGACCCGGTCTATCTCGGCCTCTCGCTGCTCGTGCTGATGCTGATCCTGCTGATCAACAAGTTCGGCCGCGGCTTCATCGCCAATATCTCGGTGCTGCTCGGCATCGTGGCGGGCTTCGCGATCGCGCTGGCGCTCGGCCGCGTGAACCTCGACGGCATCACGCACGCGCCGTGGGTCGGCTTCGTGATGCCGTTCCACTTCGGCATGCCGAAATTCCACGTGCTGCCGATCGCGACGATGGTGATCGTGATGTTCGTCACCTTCATCGAATCGACCGGCATGTTCCTCGCGGTGGGCGACATGGTCGAGCGTCCCGTCGATCAGGCGACGCTCGTACGCGGCCTGCGCGTGGACGGTCTGGGCACGATGATCGGCGGCATCTTCAACTCGTTTCCGCACACCTCGTTCTCGCAGAACGTCGGGCTGATCGGCGTGACGGGCGTGAAAAGCCGCTACGTCTGCGCGATGGGCGGCGTGATCCTCGTGCTGCTCGGCCTCTTTCCGAAGATGGCGCAGATGGTCGCCTCGGTGCCCGCCTTCGTGCTCGGCGGCGCGGGCATCGTGATGTTCGGCATGGTGGCCGCGAACGGCATCAAGGTGCTGGCGAAGGTGGATTTCGTGAAGAACCAGCACAACCTGTTCATCGTCGCGGTGAGCGTGGGCTTCGGGCTCGTGCCGGTGGTCTCGCCGCACTTCTTCGCGCAACTGCCGCCCGCGCTCTCGCCGATCCTGCATAGCGGCATCCTGCTCGCCTCGGTGTGCGCGGTGGTGCTCAACCTGATCTTCAACGGCGTGAAGAGCGAACGCGCCGCCGGCCGCGACATCCGCCGCGCCGGACACGATTTCGACGGCAGCCACGCGCACGACGCGCAAGGCGGCCCGGAAGCCGGTCACGACATGCCGCGCAGCGCGGCACACTGAGTCGACGCGAGAGGTGCTCCGGCCGCCTGCGCGAGACGCATCGGCCGGGGTCTTTTGCTGGTTTGACGCCACGGGAAACCGTGGCGTTTTTTTTCGTGACGTCGTGAGCGAACGCGCTCACGACGACCGTCGGCACTACGACAGCACTACTGATCTTCCCGGCTGATGCCCGCCGTGATGCGCGCGAGATCCGCCTGGTCGAAGGCGATATTCGACGTATCGCCGCGATCGTCCAGAATCTTGCGGGCGATCGCATCGGAAACCGGCGCGACGATCGAGAAGTGATCGCCCTCGGCGACCTTGAATACGTGCAGCGGAATCTTGTGGTTTTGCGCCACCGTCTGCACGGCATCGAACTCATGCCAGTAGTTCGACTCGCCTTCGAAATAGAACGTGGGCGATTTGATCGACGTGACGAACGTCATCGGCGAGCGCAGGCGGAATTCGTCGGGACGCGTCTGATCGAACGGCACCGCCACCTGCATCTCGCCCGCGTCGATGCGCAACTTCAGATCCGGCACGCCACCCAGCGAAAAAACCGCGCGGAAGCGATCGTTCAGTTCGCTCGCGAGCAGCGCGCGCGTGCCACCGGTGCTGTGGCCGACGAGATAGATGCGCTGGGGGTCGACATAAGGCTGCGCGGCCAGCCACGCGCGCGCCGATTCGATATCGTCGATCTCGCCGTAGAACATCTCGTACGCGCCGGGATTGTCGTTCTCGCCACGGAAGCTCGGCATCATCGTCACGATGCCGGCCTTGCGAAAGGCTGCGCCGCTCTGGTCGTTCGCGCGCGGCTGGGGCGTCCAGAAAAGCTGATCCGTCGGGCCGCCGATGCCGCCATAGCCGCCCACAACCCAGATCACGGCCGGATGACGCTTGCCGTCGTGCGGATCCGGCGTGACGTAGGCTGCGAGCTTGCCGTCCCTGGCCGGATAGCGGATCAGATCCAGCACGCCGGCCGGTGGCCTGGCGGGCGTCCCGTCGGGCTGGAACGAGTGGTCGACGATATGCGTCTGGAACTGCGAGCGCGCGCTTTCAAGACTGCTGCTGCTCACTTCATAGGGGTCTTTCGCCTGACACGCGGCGAGCACGAGCGCCGCCGCGACGCCGGCGAAACGTCGAAGATTCATGGTCATGATGCGTAAGCGAGAAGCGCCGCCGCCGTCATCGAACAACGCGCGGCGGCATCGGAAAATTCACGGGAAACCGGGCGAACAACGCCGGCGATCAGATCCAGCGGATCAGCTTGAAGAAGTTCCAGCGCTCGGCTTCGCGCTTCACTTCCTTGCGGTAGACGGCGTAGTTCGCGACCTGCGCGCAGATCAACGCCACGGCCAGTCCGGCCATGCGCGCGATCATGTCGGCGGCACGGTCGCCGGGCACGAACATCATGAGCACGGCGGCGATGACACAGGCGGCGCAGGTGAGCCCCAAGGTCGCGATCGCGGTACGCCACAGGCCGCAGACGAGGAAGTAGATCGGCCCGAAGAAGAACGCGAAGAAGTTACCGCCGATCTTGATGCGCTGGAGAAAGGGAATCTGCTTGAATGCGGCCTTGTAGGCGGGCGAACCCGGCGCGCCATGCGCATCAAAGAATTCGAAGCGATCGACCCAGCGTTTGGGCAGGCCGTGGTAGGTCGAGGAAGTCGGTTCGGTTTGCATCAGTTGCCTCACTAGCTGAAAAAATTCGTTGCCGGCCTTTGCCTTGCGATTCTTTGCCTTACTTCTGGTCGGTCCATGCTAGTGACAGCAAATCGTAATAAAAATAGGATAATTACTAAATTGTCCTTAGGTTGATTGAGAAATCTCCTGGCGGCGGTGCGCTGCTTCGCTCCGCTTTTAAGACGCATCGCGCAAAAAAACGCCACGGTCACCCGTGGCGTTTTCACTTCAGGACGCACTGAAGCGTCGCTGAAATATCGCTCAACCCGCCGACACAGCCGACGCCGCCGGAGCCGAAGCCGCCGCCGGCGCGCTGGCCGAGCCGTAATCGGCCGGCGCATCCGGCGCGCGCGGCGTTTCGCCCGCGTGCTGGATCCAGCCGCCGCCGAGCGCGCGATACAGATCGACGAGATTCGTCATGCGTGCGAGGCGTGCGCTGATCAGCGTCTGCTGCGACGTGTACAGGCTCGTCTGCGCGGTCAGGACCGGCAGATAGCTGTCCACGCCGTTCTTGTAGCGCAGTTCCGACAGCGACAGCGAACGCTGGTTCGCGAAGGTGTTGCGCTCGAGCGCCGCGATCTGCTGATCGTAGGTGCCGCGCGCCGCCAGTCCGTCCGCCACTTCGCGGAACGCCGACTGGATCGCCTTCTCGTAGTTCGCGATCTCGATCCGCTTTTGCACGTTGGCCAGTTGCAGATTCGCGATATTCGAACCGCCCTCGAAGATCGGCAGCGTGACCTGCGGCACGAAACTCCATGCCGCCGTGCCCGCCTTGAACAGACCGCCGAGCGACAGGCTTTCGGTGCCGAACGCCGCCGTCAGCGAGATCTTCGGGAAGAAGGCCGCGCGCGCCGCGCCGATGTTGGCGTTCGCGGCGAGCAGCGTCTGCTCCGCTTCCATGATGTCCGGACGGCGCGTGAGCATGTCCGACGTCAGTCCGGCGGGGATGTCGGCGAGCAGATCCTGGCCGTCGAGCGGCAGGCCTTGCGGCATCTCCGCCGGCAGCGGCTCGCCGATCAGCAGCACGAGCGCATTCTCGGCCTGCGCGCGGGCGCGCAGTTGCGCCTGCAGGTTGGCCTGCGCCGTTTCGACCACGGTCTGCGCCTGACGCAGATCGAGTTCGGTGCCGGTGCCGTTGTCGAACTGCGCCTTCGTGATGTTGTACGAGTCCTGCGCCGTCTTCAGCGTTTCCTGCGTGACCTTCAGCAGGTCGTCGTCGGAAAGCATCGTCAGGTACTGGTCCGCGACTTCCGACACCAGCGTGATTTCCGCCGCCTTGCGCGCATACGCCGTCGACAGATACTGCGCGAGCGCCTGATCCTTCAGGCTGCGAATGCGGCCCCAGAAGTCGATTTCCCAGGACGCCTGCAGGCCCACGTTGTAGACGCTGTACGGATTGGTCGGATAGCTCGTCGCCAGGTCCTGCGGCAGGCGCGTGCGCGTGTCCGTGCCCACGCCGTTGATGGCGGGGAACAGCTCGGCGCGCGTGATCTGATACTGCGCGCGCGACGCTTCCACGTTGAGCACCGAGACACGCAGGTCGCGGTTGTTCTTCAGCGCGATTTCGACCAGTTGCTGCAGACGCGGATCGACGAAGAAGTCGCGCCAGCCGATGTCGGTCGCCGCCGCGCCGTTGGCGCTGCGGCTGCTCTTCGCGGTGGTGCCCTCGCCGCCTTCGCCGGCCTGGCCGGCTTCGGTGCCGGGCTGCGTCGCGTAGACGCCGCCCTGCGGGAAGGTCTGCGACACCGGCGCATCCGGCCGGTGGTACCACGGCGCCATCGTGCAACCTGCCAGTAGCGCAGCGGCCCCTGCAATTACGGATAGTTTATGCATCTCAATGTCCTTCCTTACCCGGGCCGCCGTTGTCACCACCGTTGCCGCCGTTGCCGCCGTTGCCGCCCGCGCCACCGGCGTTATCGTCGTCATGGTCGTGCGCGTGGTGCTCTTCGTAGTGCTGGAGCGCGACGTCGGCGTCTTCCTTCTCGCCTGCGAACTTCGCGCGGATCACGACGAAGAACATCGGGATCATGAAGATCGCGAGGAACGTGGCCGTGACCATACCGCCGATCACGCCCGTGCCGATCGCGTGCTGCGATGCCGAACCCGCGCCGTTACTGATCGCGAGCGGCAGCACGCCGAGAATGAACGCCATCGACGTCATCAGGATCGGGCGCAGACGCAGTCGGGAGGCTTCGAGCGCCGCCTCGATCGGTCCCATCTTGCCGTCGGCCTGCAGGTCGCGGGCGAATTCCACGATCAGAATCGCGTTTTTCGCCGACAGACCCACGGTGGTCAACAGACCCACCTGGAAGAACACGTCGTTTTCCAGACCGCGCAGCGTGACCGCCAGCAGCGCGCCGAGCACGCCGAGCGGCACCACCATGATGACCGCGAACGGAATCGACCAGCTTTCGTACAGCGCCGCAAGACACAGGAACACGACGAGGATCGAGATGCCGTACAGGATAGGCGCCTGCGAACCCGACTGACGTTCCTGGAACGACAGACCGGTCCATTCGTAGCCGATGCCCGCGGGCAGCTTCAACGCGATCTGCTCCATGGCCGTCATGGCCTGGCCCGTCGACTTGCCCGCGCTCGCCTGACCCTGGATTTCCACCGCCGAGATACCGTTGTAACGCTCGAGCTTCGGCGAACCGTAGGTCCACTCGCCGCTGGCGAACGAATTGAACGGCACCATCCCGCCCGCGCTGTTGCGCACGTACCAGCTGTTCAGATCGTTCGGCGTCATGCGGAACGGCGCGTCCGACATCACGTAGACCTTCTTGATCCGGCCGTCGACGTCGAGGAAGTTGTTCACGTACGACGACGCCCAGCCGATCGAGAACGTCTGGTCGACCGACGCCGCCGTCACACCGAGCGCTTCAGCCTTCTCGCGATCGATGTTGATCTTGTACTGCGGCGTGTCGTTCAGGCCGTTCGGACGCACGAGGGCGAGCGACGGATCCTTCGCAGCCATGCCGAGCAGCATGTTGCGCGCTTCCATCAGCTTTTCGTGGCCCACGCCGCCGCGATCCTGGAGTTCGAAGTCGAAGCCCGAGGCCGTGCCGAGTTCAGGAATCGACGGCGGATTCACCGGAATCACCATCGCGTCCTTGTAGCCCGCATAGTGCGCGAACACGCGGCCCACCAGCGCCTGGACCTTCTGGTCCGCGTGCTGACGTTCCTTGTAGTCCTTCATGCGCACGAACACGAGACCCGAGTTCTGGCCGCGACCGGCGAAGCTGAAGCCGTTCACCGTGAACGTCGACTCGACGATCGACTTCTCGTCGTTGAGCAGATAGTTCTGGATGTTGGCCAGCGTGCGCGCCGTGGTTTCCTGCGTCGAGCCCGAAGGCGTCTGCACGATCACGAACATCGTGCCCTGGTCTTCATCGGGCAGGAACGACTTCGGCAGGCGCACGAACAGCAGGCCAACCGCGACGATCACCGCGAGATAGATGATGAGCCAGCGGCCCGAGCGCTTGATCACGTGATAGACGCCGCTGTGATACTTGTCGCGGCTCTTTTCGAACGTGCGGTTGAACCAGCCGAAGAAGCCCTTCTTCTCTTCGTGATGACCCTTCGGGATGGGCTTGAGGATGGTCGCGCACAGCGCGGGCGTCAGAATCAACGCCACCAGCACGGACAGCACCATCGCGGCCACGATCGTCAGCGAGAACTGACGGTAGATCGCGCCCACCGAACCGCCCGAGAACGCCACCGGCACGAACACCGCGGAGAGCACGAGCGCCACGCCCACGAGTGCGCCGGTGATCTGGCCCATCGCCTTGCGGGTGGCTTCCTTCGGCCCCAAGCCCTCTTCCACCATCACCCGTTCGACGTTTTCCACCACCACGATCGCATCGTCCACCAGCAGACCGATTGCGAGCACGAGGCCGAACATCGACAGCGTGTTGATCGAGAAGCCCACCGCCGCCATGATCGCGAACGTACCCAGCAGCACCACCGGCACCGCGATCGTCGGAATCAACGTCGCGCGCAGGTTCTGCAGGAACAGGTACATCACGAGGAACACCAGCACGATGCCTTCCAGCAGCGTCTTGATGACTTCCTCGATCGACAGGCGCACGAACGGCGTCGTGTCGTACGGGTACTTCACGACGAGACCGTGCGGGAAGTACTTCGAGAGGTCGTCGATCTTCTGGCGCACCAGCTTCGCGGTTTGCAGCGCATTCGCGCCCGTGGCGAGCTGAATACCCAGACCGGCGGTCGGCGCACCGTTGTACTTCGTGTCGAAGTTGTAGTTTTCGCCGCCCAGACCGATACGCGCCACGTCCTTCAGACGCACCTGCGAGCCGTCCTGGTTCACCTTCAGCAGGATGTTGCCGAACTCTTCAGGCGTGTGCAGCAGCGTCGATTCGGTGATGGTCGCCTGGAACGACTGCCCCGCCACCGACGGCGTGCCGCCCAGCTGACCGCCCGCGATCTGCACGTTCTGCGCCGTGATCGCCGCCGTCACGTCCGAAGGCGTGAGCTGGAAGTTGGTGAGCTTGTTCGGATCGAGCCAGACGCGCATCGCGTACTGCGAGCCGAACAGCGTGACCGTACCCACGCCGTCGATACGGCTGATCGGGTCTTCCACGTTCGACGCCACGTAGTTCGCGAGGTCGTACTTGGTCATGCTGCCGTCTTCGGAGACGAACGCCATCACCAGCAGGAAGCTGCTGCTCGACTTCGTGACCTTGATGCCGAGCTGCTGCACCACCTGCGGCAGAATCGGCGTGGCGAGCTGCAGCTTGTTCTGCACCTGCACCTGCGCGATGTCCGGGTTGGTGCCCGCCGCGAAAGTCAGCGTAATGGTGGCCGTGCCCGAGTCATCGGACGTGGACGACAGATACAGCAGGTGGTCGAGACCGCTCATCTGCTGCTCGATCACCTGGGTGACCGTGTCTTCCACCGTCTTGGCCGACGCGCCCGGGTAGGTCGCGCTGATCTGGATGGACGGCGGCGCGATGGTCGGATACTGCGCGACCGGCAGCGTGAACACCGACGCCACACCCGCCAGCATCAGGATGATGGCGACCACCCAGGCAAAAATCGGGCGGTCGATAAAGAACTTTGCCATGAAGCAGGCTCCCTGTTATTGCGCAGCGGAAGCAGCGGGGGCGGAGGCAGCGGACGCGCCCGATGCGGCGCTGGCGCTGGCGTTGCCCGAAGCCGTCGCTTCGTCGGCCGACGGCGCGCCCGGCGGCGGCGGCGGCGGCAGATGCGCGTCGACCGGTTTGACCTCGGCGCCCGGCTTGACCTTCTCGGTGCCTTGCACGATCACGCGGTCGCCCGCATTGATGCCGCTTTCGACGATCCAGTCCTGGCCTTGCGAGCCCGACGTCACGATCGGACGCAGTTCGACCTTGTTGTCCTTGTTGACGACGAGCACCGTCGCCTGACCCTTCTGGTCGTGCAGCACGCCGATCTGCGGCACGAGGAAGGCGCGTTCGTTGGTGCCTTCGTCGATGCGCGCGCGCACGAACATGCCCGGCAGCAGCACGTGATCCGGATTCGAGAACAGCGCGCGGATCGTCACCGAGCCGGTGGTCTGGTCGACCGTGACGTCGGTGAACTGGAGCTTGCCCTGTTGCGCGTAGGTGCGGCCGTCTTCGAGCACGAGCGAAACCTTGGCGGCGTCCGGACCGTTGGTCTTCAGACGGCCTTCCTGGATTTCGCGGCGCAGTTTCAGACCGTCGAGGCTCGACTGCGTGAGATCGACGTACATCGGGTCCATCTGCTGCACGGTGGACAGCAGCGTGGCGGCGCTCGCCTGCACGTAGGCGCCCGGCGTGACCTGCGAGATGCCGACCTTGCCCGTGATGGGCGAGACGACGTCCGTATAGCCGAGGTTGATCTGCGCGGTGTCGACCGCGGCCTTGCCCGCCGCGACGTCGGCGGCGGCCTGGCCCTGCGCGGACACGGCGTTGTCGTAATCCTGCTTGCTCACCGCGTTGGCCTGCACCAGCACCTTGTAGCGCGTGACGAGCGCGTTCTGCGTGACGAGGTTCGCCTGCGCCTTGGCGAGCGTGGCCTTGGCGTTATTGAGCGTGGCGATGTACGGCGCCGGATCGATCTTGTACAGGCGCTGGCCTGCCTTCACGACGCTGCCTTCGGTGAACTCGCGGCGCAGCACGATGCCGTCGACCCGTGCGCGCACTTGCGCGACGAGGAAGGCATTGGTGCGGCCCGGCAGTTCGGACACGACCGGCACGGCGGTGGGCTGGAGGGTGACGATACCCACTTCGGGAGTTTGCGGCGGCGGCGCCGACTGCTTTTGCCCGCACGCTGCAAGCACGATTGCAGCCGTCGCGAAGCTGATTAGGCGGAATGGAACCCGTTCGACGCGCATGGAGCGACCTCTGTCTATAACTGACGATTAAAAGCGTGCGGCGTCCTCGCGAGCGGGAGCAAGCAGGAGGACAACATCGCACGCCAGCATCTGGCAATACCTGACGGATGACCCGGTACTTCAGGAAAAAAGCGCGATACCGGTCAGCTACATCCGTCCGGACGGTTCTTCAGCGCGCCGCCGCGTCGGGCGCCGCGCATGGGGGTTTCTACGACCACCAAAGGGCCAGTGACGGATATTACCGGACATCACCACTTGAGGTACCCAGGTGGTGGGGTGCTATTATAGATACATTCGCGAACGAATGTAAAAGAACGAATCATTCCCGATGAACGGTTCGTCAAGAGCGTTTTGCGCATGACATCTATATTACAAATCAATACGTTGCCGATTGCGCCCCTTTGCATCTCTTGCCGAATAGTCCTTCGGTTTTCAGGGCTTTTGTTCGCGTAAAGCGCCCTTATTAACTCCTTACCACAGCCCTTACGCCGGTATTCCAACGATCATGGCCCGACGCACGAAAGAGGAAGCGCTGGAGACGCGCAACCGCATTCTCGACGCCGCCGAACACGTCTTTTTTGAAAAAGGCGTTTCGCGCACATCGCTTGCCGACATTGCGCAGGCCGCCGGCGTGACGCGCGGCGCGATCTACTGGCATTTCGAGAACAAGGGCGATCTGTTCACGGCGATGTTCGACCGTGTGATCCTGCCGCTCGACGAACTCAAGGCCGCCTCGGTCGATCCGGGCGAGCCCGACCCGCTCGGGCGCATCAAGGATCTGTGCACGCTCTGTTTGTGCGATACGGCCAGCGACGCGCGCCGCCGCCGCGTGTTCGAGATCCTGTTTCTGAAGTGCGAATTCGTCGAGGAAATGGGCCCGGTGATGGCGCGCCATCAGGGCAATATGCGCGAGGGGCTGATGCGCATCGAGGAAGGCTTGCGCAACGCGATGTCCAAGGGCCAGTTGCCCGCCGACCTCGACGCGCCGCGCGCCGCGCGCGTGCTGCATTCGTTCATCACGGGCGCGCTGCGCGACATGGCGATCCTGCCCGACGCGTTCGACGTGGCGAGCAATGCCGAACGGCTCGTCGAAGCGGTGTTCGACGCGCTGCGTTTCAGTCCGGCGCTGCGCGTGACGGCCGCACCCGCGTAATCGCGCGCGGGCGTTTTCGTTCGATATCGTTGTCCTGGCGAGAGCGGCGGTCGCCGCCCTCTTCGTCTCGGCGCTGACTCGCCGCTGATCGCTTACGCCGCCACGCGCGCCTTGCGCGCACGCTGATTCGACAGGTAGATGTTGTCGCGCGGCAATGGCGCGCCCTCGGCCAGCGCCGCCAGCCAGGCGTCGGTGCTCGCGACCGCGGCGAAGCGCGACTGCATCACCACGCTGAACACGCGATGGATCTCCGCGGCGCTCGCCGCACCCGCCGAATTCTCGTACGGCACCGCCCCCGTCGCATCCTCCAGAAACTCGACCGCGAGCCCCGCGTGCGTGGCGTCGAAGGCCGTCGAGGCGTCGCAGTTGTGCGTCATGTAGCCGACGATCGTGAGCGTGTCGATCCCGCGCGCGGCCAGCCACGCGCCCAGATCGGTGCCCGCGAAGGCGCTCGGCAGCGACTTCTCGACGTAGTGATCGCGCTCGCGCGACGCCACCACATCGAGCAGTTCGGCGCCCGCGCTGCCGCGCGCGAACAGCGGCGACTCCGCAGGCGCGAAGTTCTGCACGACGACGACCGGCACGCCCGCGGTACGCGCGGCGTCGATGGCGCGGCCGATGTTGGCGAGCGAGGTGTGGACGTCCGGATATTCGATCGGCAGATCGCCGCTCACGTATTCGTTCTGCACGTCGATGACGACGAGCGCGCGGCGCGGTTGTGCGGACATGGTGAGGCCTCCTGATTCGAGCAGTGTGAGCGAAGGTTCGCGAAGGTTCGAAAGAATTCGCGATGGTTTGGAATGCTTGGGATCAACGTCGCCGGGCCTGGCGGCACAACGACGATGGCGCATTGTTGCGTGGCGTCGCAAACGCGCACAGTGGCCCGAATGACAAGTTTCGCTAGAATCGGGCCAAACATCGGCGGCATGTTCAAGTCGCGCCGATCTCCCCGAACGTCCCCAAAAGCGAGTTAGCGATGTCCACCGCCGCCGCCGTTCTGCCCGAGCCGTCCGATTCCGCGCCCGCGCCCTCCATTCGCCCGACGACGTCCACGTCCACGTCCACGTCAGCGCGCCGCATCGCCGTGGTCGCCTTCGACCGCATCATCCCGTTCCATCTGTCGGTGCCCTGCATCGTGTTCGGCGAGGACCGCGCCGAAGGCGGCGTGCCGCCGTTCGAACTGCGCGTGTGCGCAGCGGAAAGCGGCCCGCTCGCGACCACGGCGGGCTTCACGCTCGGCGCGACGCACGGCCTCGACGCGCTCGCCGACGCCGACGTCGTCATCGTGCCGAGTTGGCGCGATACCGAGGAAGCGCCGCCCGAGGCGCTCTGCGCCGCCTTGCGCGACGCCCGCGCGCGCGGCGCGGTGCTGGTCGGCCTGTGCCTCGGCGCTTTCGTGCTCGCGCACGCGGGTCTGCTCGACGGCCGTCCGGCCACCACGCACTGGGCCGCCGCCGACGCCTTCGCACGCCGCTTCCCGCGCGTGCGCTTCGATCCGCACGTCCTTTACGTCGACGACGGCGACATCCTCACTTCGGCGGGCACGGCGGCGGGACTCGACTGCTGCCTGCATCTGCTGCGCCGCCTCGCGGGCACCGACGCGGCCAACTACGTCGCGCGCCGCCTCGTGGTCCCGCCGCATCGGCAAGGCAATCAGGCGCAGTACGTGCAGCAGCCCGTTGCGGCGCGCGGGCGCGGCGACCGGCTGTCGGGTCTGCTCGACTGGGTCCGCGCGAATCTGGACACGCCCCACACGCTCGACACGCTGGCCGAACGCGCGCTGATGAGCCGCCGCACCTTCACCCGCCAGTTCCGCCTGACGACGGGCGCGACCGTGGGCGCGTGGCTGCTCGGCGAGCGTCTCGCGCGTGCGCAGCAGTTGCTCGAAAGCACCGATCAGCCGATCGACGCCGTCGCCCAGCGCGCGGGCTTCGGCTCGGCGGCGTCGCTGCGACAGCATTTCGTGCAGGCGTTCAGCACCTCGCCGTCGGCATGGCGGCGCGAGTTCCGGGGTCAGTGAACGAAGGACGGGAAGCGGATGGCGCGCCGGCGCGCGGCGTGAGCATGCCGGCGCCGGAACGCCGCGACGACTGCGGGCGTCAACCGCCCGTGAAGAAGCGCGCCGCGTAGAGCAGCAGCGCGACGAAGAAGATCATCGCCGCCCACGCCCAGCTCGGCATGGCGTGCGGCGCGGGTTCGTGATGGAGCGTGCTTGCCGCACGGCCCGAGAGCGTGCCGCCCGCATGCGGCAGCAGATGCGCGCGCCGCGCGACCGCCGCGAGATTGATCGGCCGCAGGAATACGTGCTGACGGCGCGGTTCCTTGCCGCGCGCGCGATTGGGCGCCCGGCCGTGCTTGGCGGCGACCACCGCGCAGAATTCCGTGAAAAACTCGTCGGCCAGATCGTGCAGCGCGTGCTCCATCTGGCGCGGCGGCAATTCGCCGAGCGGACCGGTCAGCGTCGCCCACACCGAATAATCGATGCGCGTGCTCGGCGGCTTGCCCGCGGCCACCTCCTCCTCGCGCAGCGCCACGTCGATCTGGCCGCGCATCGAACCGATGCCCTCGGCGCGCGCCCGAAAACTCAGCACGCGGCGCGGCGTGAGCGGCACGGTCGCCACGTCGCTGGCGATATGCGCGCGCACTTCATAGCGCGCGCGCAGCGGCCCGAGCGGCACCGTCAGCGTGAGCGCATACTCGCCCGCGCCCAGTCGCCGGAACATTTCGCAATGCTCAAGGCTCGCGCGCACCAGCGCGGCGTCCTGCAGCGCCTGCCAGACGGCAAGCGGCTCGAGCGGAATCCTCAGTGCGTCGTTCAGTTCCATGGCGGCTCCCCGGTCGCGTTTCGAGAAGGTCGTAGGTCGTAATCGTGTGTGTCGTAGGCGGTATTTGCGCGCGGATCAGGAGGTCTGGTCGATGCGGTCGACGCGTTCGGCGTCGAAGGCCAGATAGCCCCCAATTTCGCGCACGGTGTCGTGCGGCGCTTCGTAACTCCAGGCGGCGTCGTCGATGCGTCCGTCTTCGGTGCGCAAGTGGTAGTAGACCGCCTCGCCCTTGTGCGGGCACGCGCTCGTGCGCACGGAACGTTCGAGGCGCGCCATGTTCACGTCGGCGCGCGGGAAATACCAGGTATCGATAGCGCCGGGTTCGGAGAGCGTGAGCGCGGCCAGCGTGTCGGCGATCGTGATCCCGCCGTGTATCACACGCACGCGATGACGATTTACGACGATCTCGATGCGATGGCCGGCATCCGGTTCGACCGTCATGGTCCGCTCCCTGATCGATGGGCGGCGCAGCCGGTGCGGCGCGCAGCCTCTTCCGGCAACGCGTGCCGGTCGTTGTGGATGGCTTCAGGCTCCCTGGGGGCTCGCGGCGCGGCGGGCCCGTCACTTCATTATCGGCGAAACTTGCCGCACTTGCGCGACTTCCCGCGCAGGGCGGCCGGCGCGCTGCGTCGGCTGGCGCACACTGGCCTGGCGTCGGCGCAACACCGCCTCGCCCTTCCTGCGCGCGGTCGGGCACGATGCACCCGAAACGAACGCAAAACTCGAACGCAAGACGGCCCGCGCCTTTCCCGCGCGGGCCGTCTTGCAACACGTTGCAAAACGCGGCGGACTTCCCCCGCGCGTTACCAGACGAACGCGGCGCGCGCGCTGCCGTTCGAGCCGACAGTCACCGTGCTGGTCTTCTCGACGCCGTTATGGCTCGCGTGCACCGTATAGCGGCCCGGGCGCACCCGCACCAGCATGTACGGCCCGCGCGACGTGGTGTCGAGAACGCTCGCGCCGTGGGCGTTCGTGAGCTGCACGCGCACGTCGGCGAGGAACTCGGCGTTACGGCCCGTGAAGCGCAGCGACAGCGGCCACGAGCGTTGCGCCGCCTGCAGCGCCTTCGACTCGTCTTGACCGACGCCGCCCGAGACATACGAGACGTCGCCTTGCTGCTGCACTTGCGGCATGCCGCCGCCGTTGGTGTTGCCGGCGCTCGAATCGTCGGACGACGAGCCGCCGACCGTGGCGTTGCCCTGCGTGCCGTTCATGTCTGACGAGCCCGCGTTGCCGCCTGGCGGCATGGCTTGCTGCGCTGCCGCATTGCCCGCGTAGCCGAGTGCCAGGGTGGCCGCGAGCGCGGCGGCCGACAGGACGGGGCGTGCGTTTCGGAACATCTTCATCGTGATGACTCCTTGGAAGTTTCTCCGGTATGGCGGATAGCGCAAAGCGCGTGCCCATGAGAACAGGTATAGGAGATCGGCCGATGACATGGCGAAACATCGCCGCAAACCGCGCGCACAAAAGAAAACTGCCGCCGGGCACAAGCCCCGGCGGCAGTGGAAAAGCGGTCCGGCAATCCCGGTAGACGAAGCGTAAAGCGCGTCGGACCGCTGGAGCGAATCGTGACGACGGTTGCCGCGCCTAGCCGAGATCGACCGGCACGAAGATCTGCGCGTCGTCGCGCTGGATCAGCAGCGCGATGCTGTTGCCCGCCTGCGCGATCATCTGCTTGAGCTGTTCGGCGCTGCCGACCGGACGGCCGTTCACGGCAAGGATCACGTCGCCGGGCTGGATGCCCGCGTTTTCCGCCGCGCCGCCCGCCTGCTCGACGAGCAGGCCGTGATCGACCGAATCGTTGCTCTTCTCTTCCGGCGTCAGCGGACGCACGGCCACGCCCAGGCGCCCCTGCATCTGCGACTGCGGCGTATCGTTCGACGCCACCTTGGCGTCGGAGAGCGTGCCGATGGTCGCGTTCAGATCCTTGGTGGTCTTGTCGCGCCAGATCTGGACGTCGGCCTTGGTGCCCGGCTTCATGCCCGCGATCAGCGACGGCAGGTCCGACGAATCGCCGATCTGCTCGCCGTTCACCGCCACGATCACGTCGCCCGGCTTCAGGCCCGCCTTGGCGGCCGGGCCGTTCGCGTCCACCGAGCTGACGAGCGCGCCGTGCGGCTTGTCCATGCCGAACGAATTGGCGAGCGTCTGGTTCATCGACTGCACCGCGACGCCGAGGCGTCCGCGGCTCACGTGGCCGGTCTTGACGAGGTCGTCCTTGACCTTCATCGCTTCGGTGATCGGGATCGCGAACGACAGGCCCTGGAAGCCGCCCGTCTGCGAATAGATCATCGAGTTGATGCCGATGACTTCGCCCTGCAGATTGAACAGCGGGCCGCCCGAATTGCCGGGGTTCACCGGCACGTCGGTCTGGATGAACGGCGTGTAGTTCTCGTCCGGCAGCGAGCGCGACTTCGCGCTGATGATGCCCGAGGTCACGGTGTTGTCGAAGCCGTACGGCGAGCCGATCGCCACCACCCACTGGCCGACCTTGCTCTGGCGCGGATCGCCGATCTTCACGGTCGGCAGATCCTTGGCGTCGATCTTGAGCACGGCCACGTCGGACTGCTTGTCCGCGCCCACGACCTTCGCCTTGAATTCGCGCTTGTCGGTGAGCTTGACCGTCACCACGTTCGCGCCGTCCACGACGTGCGCGTTGGTGAGGATGTAGCCGTCCTGGCTGATGATGAAGCCCGAACCGAGGCTCGTGCTCGGCGTGTCGGGCTGCGCACCGCCGCCGCTGCCGTCGCCGCCCATGCCGGGCATGCCGCCGTAGAAGTGCTTGAAGAACTGATAGAACGGATCGCTCGGATCGATCGGCAGTTGCTGCGCGCCGCCACCGGCGCCGCCGCGCATCGCCGTCTGCTTGACGACGTGCTTCGCGCTGATGTTCACGACCGCCGGACCGTAGGTTTCGACGAGGCCCGAGAAGTCGGGAATGCCGGTCTTGGCCGCGGCCTCGGCGGGCATCATCGCGGCCTGTGCCGGCGTGATGACCTGCGGCGGCGGCACGTCGCGGCGACCGGCAACGTAACCGGCCGACAACGCCACGGCCACGGCGATCGCCACGGCACTACGGGTAAAGACTTTGGTATTCATAGCGGACTCCTTGCGCGGGATGCTGTCACGACGTAACGAAGATTAAGCGGCGTCGCTTAAAGGAGTCTTAATTTGGGAACTCATGCGCAAAGCCCCGTCCGGAGGGGCTTTGCGGGAGCGCGAGGCGAATAAGGGGCGAATTGAAAGCTCGATTAAAGCTTCGCCGGCACGTCGATGCGCAATGATTCAAACGCCCCCGCGCAATCCTTGCGCGCGCATCGATCGGAGGAAAGCGGGCCGACGCGCGGCATGCGGCCCGCGCGCCCGATCAGAAGCGCAGATCGACCTGCAAACCGCCCGCCGGCGAGTCGCCGAGCGAGATGGTCGCGCCGTGCTGATCGGCGATCCGCCGGACGATCGCCAGCCCGAGTCCGGTGCCCGCGACATCGGTGCGCGCGCGGTTCGCGCCCGCGCCCACGCGATAGAAACGGTCGAACACGCGCGCGCGTTCGTCGACGGGAATGCCCGGCCCGCTATCCGCGATCCGCACGAGCGGATGGCCGTCGTCGAGCAGCAGGCTCACGTCGACGCGGCCGCCCGCGGGCGTGTATTTCGTGGCGTTGTCGAGCAGATTGTTGAACATCACGCGCAGCGCGTCGGCGTCGCCGTCCACGTGCGCATCGGCGCTTTCCTCGATGCCGAGATCCACGCCGCGCTGCTGCGCGAGCGGTGCGTAGTTGAGCACGCAGTCGTCGAGCAAGGCGTGCAGGTCGACGCTGCGCGCGCGCGCATGGCCGTCCGGTTCCGAGCGCGCGAGCGCGAGCAGTTGCTCCGCGAGACGCGTCGCGCGCGTGACGCCCGCCTGCAGATCGCCGAGCGCTTCGCGGCGCGCGTCGTCGTCCTTTGCGCGCGCAACCAGTTGCGCCTGAATCTGCACCGCCGCGAGCGGCGTGCGCAGTTCGTGCGCGGCATCGGCGACAAAGGCCTTCTGCGTGTCGAGCGCGTGCGCGAGCCGTTCGAGCAGCGCGTTGAGCGCATGGACGAGCGGCATCACTTCGCGCGGCAAGCGCTCCTCGGGCAGCGGATCGAGCGCCTCGGGATGCCGCGTGTCGAGCGCGCGCGCGACGCGCGACAGCGGCTTGAGGCCGCGCCCCACCACCATCCACACGGCGAGACCGAGAAACGGCAGCAGCACGATCAGCGGCCAGAGCGTGCGTAGCGCGACGTTCGCCGCGAGCCGGTTGCGCACCGACACCGGCTGCGCGAGCTGCACGACGTTGTCGCCGACGATCGCGCCGTACACGCGCCAGTCGCCGCGATCGGTCTTTTCAGTCGAGAAGCCGAGCTCCGCGCGCGGCGCGAGCGGCGCGCGCGGATGCGAGTAGTACATCAGCACGCCGTTGCGATTCCAGATCTGCAGGACGATGCCTTCGGTGCCGGTATCGCGCGATGACAGAATCTCGTTGAAGGGCTCGGACGGCAGCGCCGAAGCGATTTCCTGAAGCTGGTAATCGAACAGTTCGTTGGCTTCCGCGAGCGCCTGGCGGTAGATCAGCCAGCCCGCGAGGCTCACGCCCGCGACCACGATCGCGAGCAGCCAGAACAGCAGTTGTCGTCGAATCGAACTCATTGGTGCGCGTTCGTCCTCACGCGTCTTTCGCGATCATGTAGCCGAGGCCGCGCACGTTGCGGATGAGATCGGCGCCGAGTTTCTTGCGCAGCGCGTGGATGTAGACCTCGACCGTGTTGCTGCCGATTTCCTCCCCCCAGCCGTACATCTTCTCTTCGAGCTGGCTTTTCGAGAGCACCGCGCCGGGCCGCGCGAGCAGCGCTTCGAGGAGCGCGAATTCGCGCGCCGACAGCGCCACGGGCGTGCCGTCCTGCGTGACCTGGTGCGAGGCCGGATCGAGCGTGATCGAGCCGTGACGGATGGTGGATTCGCTGCGGCCCGACTGGCGGCGGATCAGCGCACGCATGCGCGCGCCGAGTTCGTCGAGATCGAAGGGCTTGATGAGGTAATCGTCGGCGCCGGCGTCGAGACCTTTCACGCGGTCGGCGATGGCGTCGCGCGCCGTGAGGATCAGCACCGGCAGCGCCGTGCCGCGCGCGCGCAGCGTGCGCAGCACGTCGAGGCCATCGCGCTTGGGCAGCCCGAGATCGAGCAGCATCAGGTCGTAGCTTTCGCCACTCGCGGCCGAGAGCGCGGCTTCGCCGTCCTCGACCCAATCGACCGCAAAGCCCTCGCCGCGCAGCGCCTTGCGCACGCCTTCGGCGATCATGCGGTCATCTTCGACTAGCAGTATGCGCATCGTAGTGAAATAACGAAGCGGCGCGCGTGGCGCCGCGTTGCAGGATAACGATGGTGCATTCTAGCGCGGCGCCGACAGCACCACGCCGATGTGGCGTGCGAATGGTTCGCGCTGTGCGCTCAAAGATTCGTACGCGCGATCTGCTTGCATCTCGCCTGCTTCGTCATTACTTCTCGATGACATGCGTCCGTATCGCGTTTTTATTGCGCCTTTCGCCCCTGCTTTCATCACTTTTGTCGCCGATGATGCGCGCGCACCGCACGAGGTCTTTACAATGGGCGCTTTTGCGGCGCGCGGCGCCGCGATGCTGATGCGCCGTTCAGCCGGCTTTGCGCCCGAGCGCGAAGCCCGCGCGACGGCCGCGCGCATCGCCACCGCTTCGCGCCCCTGAATCCGCGTCCGCGCGCAAACCGGCGAAGCCGCCCTCGAAGGCGCTCGCCGCGCGCGCGGCCCTGCACTGCCCGCCACTGCCCGCACTCGCCAACGCATTTCATGCCGCCCGTTTCGTCGTCCCCGCGCCCTCTTCGCTCCCTTCGCCGCTTCTGGCGCCTGCCGTCGCGTCAAGCCGCCAGCCTCGCCTCCGCAGGCACGCCTGCACGCGCGCGCGCCCGCACCGCCGGCCGCACGCTCTCTCTCACGCTCGTCTGCGCCGCGCTGAGCGCCGCGTTCTGCGCCGCGCCCGCCGCCTACGCGCAGCCGACCGAGGGCCGCACGCCGACCGTCAACGTCAGCACCGTGCTGCCGCCTTCGGTCATGACGGGGCTCGAACGCGCGCACGTGCCGCTTTCGTCGATGAGCGTGGTGATCGAAAAAGTCGGCGACCGCTCGCCGAGCGTGGCCGTCAACGCCGGCCAGCCGATGATGCCCGCCTCGACGATGAAGCTCGTCACCACCTGGAGCGGCCTCGCGATGCTCGGCGCCGACTACCGCTGGAAGACCTCGGCCTACACCGACGGCGAAGTCGATGCGAGCGGCACGCTGCACGGCAATCTCTACATCAAGGGCACCGGCGATCCGAAACTCGTGCCCGAAGAACTGATCGACCTCGTGCAGAAGATCCGCGCGTCGGGCATCACGCGCATCGAAGGCGCGCTCGTGCTCGACAAGAGCGAGTTCGATCCGTCCACGCGCGACCTGCCCTCGTTCGACGGCGACGACAGCGCGCCCTATAACGTCGGCCCCGATCCGCTGATGTACGCGTTCAAGTCGGTGTCGTTCACGTTCTCGCCGTCGCGCGAAGGCGTCTCGATCGACGTGGTGCCGCCGGTCGCGCAATGGCAGATCGACAACCAGATTCAGGAGCGCCCCGGCGCGTGCCGCGGCATGCTGCCGAGCCCGCAGGTCACGCCCGGCGCGAACGGCGTCGTCACCGCCAGCTTCGACGGCAACTACGCGATGCGCTGCGGCGCGCGCACGCTCAACATGGCCGCGCCCGTCGATCACTCGACGTTCTTCGCCGACGGCTTCCTCGCGCTCTGGCAACAGGCGGGCGGCAGCTTCTCGGGCGCGACGCACGAAGGCGTCGTGCCGCCGCGCGCGCGCCTCGTGGCCGTGCACCAGAGCCCGCCGCTCGGCGACGTCGTGCACGACATCAACAAGTTCAGCAACAACGTGATGGCGCGCAATCTGTTCCTCACGCTCGGCGCGGTCGAGGGCAAGCCGCCTTCAACCACGGCGAAGGCCGCGTCGGCGGTGACGAACTTCCTGCACCGCAACGGCCTTGCGATGCCCGAACTCGTGCTCGACAACGGCTGCGGCCTGTCGCGCGAAGAGCACATCAGCGCGCTCTCGCTCGCGAACCTGCTGCAGACGGCCAACGCGAGCCCGGTCGCGCAGGTCTTTATCGACTCGCTGCCGGTCGCGGGCGTGGACGGCACGATGCGCAACCGCCTGACCAACGCGGGCGTGGGCGGCAACGCGCACATCAAGACCGGCACGCTGCGCGACGTGCGCGCGATCGCGGGCTACGTGGCCGCCGAGAACGGTTCGAGCTGGATCGTCGTGAGCCTGATCAACGATCCGCGCGCGGAAGGCGCGCGCGCCGCTCACGATGCGCTGCTCGAATGGGTCTACAAGGGCATGCCCGAGGAGCATCCGGTGTATGTCGATCCGCATCCGCGCAAGGCGTCGAAGGCGTCGCGCGCGGGCCACGGCGTGAGAGTCGAGCGGATCAGCGAATCGGTCGGCCGCAAGCCGGCGGAAAAGGCGCCGGAAAAAGCATCGGAAAAGGCGTCGCCCAAAGCCTCGGCGAAGGCGCCTGCGAAGACGTCGGCCAAGGCGTCCGGCAAGGCCACGAAGAAGCATCACGCCGCGCATTGAGCGTGACACTCGCACACGCGGACGGCACGTCGTCATGACGTTTCGTCCGCGGTGCTGAGCGCCTGGGCTCGCGCGTTTCTGGCGCGTTTCTGGCGCGTTTATGGGCACGGCTTCTGTGCGCTCGCATCCGCCTCCGCGAACGCGCGCCGCCCGGCCGCTTTTGCCGCGTTTCACCCTCGCCCCAAGCGCCCCCCGCGCATGCCGATCCGGCGCGCCACCTCCCCGCATCGCACGCCGCGCAAGGCTCGCCCGGCGGGCCGCCTCGAAGATTTCCTCTAGCAAAGCCCCGAGCGTCGCGCGTCGCGGACGTGTACTCTGACGGGCAAAGTCCGGTAGCGCGTCAGCGTATGCATCGCGCACCGGCAGCCGCGCGCACGCCCTCTTGCACCGGGAAGGGCACGCGACGGCGCTCTGGAGACGAGACACACAACAACGCGGCGCCAGCGCCGCACACGGGACGAGGAGGACGACGTTCGTGCAGTTCGACGCGCAATGGCTGCTGCTCGCGCTCGCGCCCGTATTTCTCGCCTGCATCGGCTGGGAAGCCTGGCATCTCGCCCGCACGCGCCCCGACACGGCCCTCTACAGCTTGCCCGACACGCTCTGCAACGCCGCGCTCGCGCTCATGCACCAAGGCGCAGACAAGCTCGCGTGGCTCGTCGCGATTCCCGTCTACGCCTGGGTCTGGCGCCACGGGCGTCTGACAGACTGGCAGCCCGGCTGGCGCGCCTGGCTCGTGCTGTTCGTCACCCAGGACCTGCTCTACTACGTGTTTCACCGCGCGAGCCATCGCGTGCGCTGGCTGTGGGCCGCGCACGTCGTCCATCATTCGTCGGGACGCCTCAATCTTTCCACCGCCTTCCGTCAGAGCCTGATGTATCCCGTCGCGGGCATGTGGCTGTTCTGGATTCCGCTCGCCGTGATCGGCTTCACGCCGATGCAGATCGTCGGCATCGTGCTCGTCAATCTCGCGTTTCAGTTCTTCGTGCATACGCAGGCGATCGGCAAGCTCGGCTGGCTCGAATACGTGTTCAACACGCCGTCGATGCACCGCGTCCATCACGCGCGCAACGAACGTTACATCGACCGCAATTACGCCGGCGTGCTGGCGATCTGGGACCGTCTGTTCGGCAGCTACGTCGAAGAAGATGCGCTCGAACCGCCCGTGTACGGCATCGTCAAGCCGCTCGATACCTACAACCCGCTGAAGGCGAGCTTTCACGAATGGATCGCGATGGCGCGCGACTGCGCGCGCATGCCGGACTGGCGCACGCGGCTTGCTGCGCTGTTCGCGCCGCCCGATTGGTGCGCGCGCCACGACCTCGCGCTTGCGCCGCAGGCCTCGCAGGCGGCCGTGACGGAAAACAACACCAGGGGTGAGTGCGGGTCGCGCGAACCTTAGGAGATTGCGTAGGCTGTCGGCCAGAGAACGGGGAACGAAGTACACAAGCCAGATCCGCACCGGCAGTTTGCATTGAAGCAGTGGCCATCAAGCCACACACCGAGGAGATGAAGTGAATATGAAGCACCAAGGAACGAGACACCGTACGCTGCTGCGCGCCTCCCAGATCGCTCTCGCGAGCGCCGCTTTCGCCCTCCTCGCCGCGTGCGGCGGCGGCAGTGGCGACAACAACAGCAGCGCCAGCACGACGCCGGCGGGCGGCGTGAAACTGCAGGTCGTGTCGTTCGGCGACAGCCTCTCCGACGTCGGCACCTACTCGCCGCAAATCCTGCCGGGCTTCGGCGGCGGCAAGTTCACGACGAACCCGGGCGAGATCTGGGTGCAGAAGATCGCGGAATACTACGGCGGCACCATCACGCCGGCCTACGAAGGCGGCTTCGGCCTCGCGCTCACCGCCACGGGCGGCATGGGCTACGCGCAGGGCGGCTCGGACGTCAGCGCGGCCTTCCCCGAAGGCGAAGGCTGGGCGCCGAACAACGCGGCGGCGACCACTGTGCCGGTCGAGACCCAGGTCAGCAATTACCTGAGCGCCTACAAGAGCTTCAACGACGGCCAGCTCGTGCTGATCAACGGCGGCGCGAACGACATCTTCCAGTACGCGACGACGGCGAACCTGCAGGCGCTCGGCGCGGCGCTGCAAACCGATTTCCCGGCGCTCGTGGCGGCCGGCACGCTGCCGAACACGCAGGCGGGCCAGGTGCAGTTCATCGCCGGCTACCTGAAGCAGAACAACGCGCAGGTCTACCAGGCGGCCGTGGCAATGGCCACGCAGGTGCAGACCATTCTGCAGGCGGGCGGCAAGCACGTCGTCTTCATGACCGTGCCCGATATCGGCCAGACGCCGCTCGGCGTAGCGGCGAATGCGCAGTCGGCCGGCGCGGCTGCGCTGCTGACCGGCATCACGGCGGCCTACAACGGCATCGTCGAAACGGCGCTCGCGTCGGCCATCAGCTCGAAGGCGGTGATTCTCGCCGATGCGTTCACGTGGCTCGACACCGTCGTGCTGCCGAACGCCCAGGCGAACGGCTTCACGGTCACCAACACCGGCACGGCCTGTAACCTGACGCTGATGGCGCAGAACGCCACCGCCTACGCGCAGAAGTATCCGCAAGTGCTGCAAAACGGCATGACGGCCGCGGAATACGGCGCGCAGTTCCAGTCGTCGCTGTTCTGCTCGCCGCAGAGCTACACAGTGGCGAACGCGGACCAGACCTACGTGTTCGCCGACACGGTCCACCCGAGCACGCACACGCACGCGCTGTTCGCGCAGTACGTCGAGCAGACGATCGCGGCTTCGGGGCTCGGGAAGTAAGCTTGCGGCCCAGCGCTGTTGCGCTGCGCTGCGCTGTGTTGCGCTGTGTTGCGCTGCGTTGCGTAAGGGCGAAAAAAAGCCCGGCCTGGAAAGGCCGGGCTTTTTGTTTGGCGGGGCGGGCGTTACAACCGCCCGCTCCGCCCTACTCCTGCGCTTCGAACGCCGCCGCCGCGCGACCGAGCCGGTCGTTCACGGCGATCCATTCGATTGTCTCCGGCAGCTTCTCGATGAGAATGCGCGAGACATTCGCCCGATCGAGCGCGCGCAGCAAGCCATACAGCTCGCGCGCATAAGCCTGCGGTTCTTCGGGCGCGGCCACGAAATGCACGTTGGCCGCCTGCGCCCACGCACCCGCGCGCGAGGCACGCGCCACCAGCGCCACCGTCTCGCCCGCGGCGCGCGCGGCGGCGAGCTGCGGCTCCAGCGCCTCGAACGGCTGCAGCGCCAGCGGCGTGCGCGGCGCGTAGTGCGCCTTGAGCGTGCCCGACGCGCGCGGCGCCGTGGCATCCGAACCATCGGGCAGACGCGGCGCCTCACCGAGCACGCGCGCGATATCGTGCGGGCTCACATGGCCAGGACGCAGCAGCGCCGGGAAGCCACGCGACAAATCGAGAATCGTCGATTCGATGCCCACGTCGCACGCGCCGCCGTCGAGCACATGCACCGTCGCGCCGAACTCGTCGCGTACGTGCTGCGCCGTGGTCGGGCTCACGTGGCCGAAGCGGTTCGCGGACGGCGCCGCGACGCCGCCATGCCCGCCGCGCCGCGCCGAAAACGCCGCCAGCAGCTTCTGCGCGACCGGATGCGACGGGCAGCGCAGCCCTACCGAATCCTGACCGCCGCTCACCGCGTCGGGAATGCGTGCGTGACGCTTGACGATCAGCGTGAGCGGACCCGGCCAGAAGGCGTCGACGAGCTTTTGCGCGGCTTCCGGCCACTCGGCGGCCCAGTACTGCGGATCGCCGCCCGGCGGCAGATGCACGATCACCGGATGGTTGGCGGGACGCCCCTTCGCGGCGTAAATACGCGCGACGGCTTCCGGGCTCGCCGCGTCGCCGCCGAGGCCGTAGACGGTCTCGGTCGGAAACGCGACCAGTTCGCCCGCATCGAGCAGCGCGGCGGCGTGCT
The DNA here is from genome assembly GCF_046535315.1 of Paraburkholderia sp. SIMBA_027. Taxonomy (NCBI): domain Bacteria; kingdom Pseudomonadati; phylum Pseudomonadota; class Betaproteobacteria; order Burkholderiales; family Burkholderiaceae; genus Paraburkholderia; species Paraburkholderia sp. SIMBA_027. The sequence continues at coordinate 199,211 of NZ_JAWRWY010000005.1, read as the reverse complement.
CGATGTCGGCGTCGGACAACGGCGAAGCCACGGATGAAGCGGCGGAATGCGGCTGTTCGGACATGATGCGCGGCGTCCTCAGCTCGTGACGATATGCAGCAGACGCGCGCAATCGCGTGCGGCCGTGCGGGCTTCGTCGAGCGTCGGCGCGGTGAAGTTCACGTGGCCCATCTTGCGGCCCGGGCGCGCGTCTTCCTTGCCGTACAGATGCAGACGCGCGGCAGGCATCGCCGCGACCTGGTCCCACGGCGGCGTGACGGGCGCGGCGCCCTTCTGCGCCTTCGCCTCGCCGGCGCCGGCCGGGAACCACACATCGCCGAGAATGTTGAGCATCACGGCCGGCGAGTGCTGGCGCGTGTCGCCGAGCGGCATGCCAGTCATCGCGCGCACCTGCTGCTCGAACTGGCTCGTCGCACAGGCATCGGTCGTGTAGTGGCCCGAGTTGTGCGGACGCGGCGCCATTTCATTGGCGACCAGCGAACCGTCTTCGAGGATGAAAAACTCCACGCACAGCACGCCCACGTAGCCGAGCTTCGCCGCAATCTGCAGCGCCGCCTGCTGCGCCTGCTTGACGAGCGCTTCGCTCGCGTCCGGCGCGGGCACGATCGTGTGCGACAGCACGCCGTTGCGGTGCGTGTTCTGCGCGAGCGGATAGACCACGGCCGCGCCGTTCGCGCCGCGCGCGATCAGCGCGCTGACTTCGAACTTGAGCGGCAGGCGCTTTTCCAGCACGCACGGCACGCCGCCGAGCGACGCATGCGCCTCGCGCACTTCGTCGGCGTTCGTCACGCGGATCTGGCCCTTGCCGTCGTAACCCATGCGCGCGGTTTTCAGGATGCCGGGCAGCACGGCGGCGATCGTGGCGTCGTCGAGCGCGGCGAGGGCCTGCGACGATTCGATCACCACGTGCGGCGCGACCGGCACGCCCGACGCCGCGATAAAGCGCTTCTCGGCGATGCGGTCCTGCGCGACGGCCACGCAACGCCCGGCCGGGCTCACGAAGGTCGATTTGGCGAGCGCGTCGAGGCTCGCGGCGGGCACGTTCTCGAACTCGGTCGAGATGGCCGCGCACAGGCGCGCGAGTTCGGTCAGTGCGGCTTCGTCGTCGTAGGCCGCGCAGATATGGCGGTCGGCGACCGCGCCTGCGGGGCTGGTCGCGTCCGGGTCGAGCACGGCAACGCGATAGCCCATCGCCTGAGCGGCAAAGCAGAACATGCGGCCAAGCTGGCCGCCACCCACCATGCCCAGCCAGGCGCCGGGCAGGATCGGTGAAACCGGAGAATTGTCAGGAGTCATCTTCGTGGTCGGTCGCGGCTGGCCGCGGCGCGTGGGGATACGTCGCGCGGTCCAGACCGGGGTTTAACGTCGAAGGCAGGACGCGGTGCCGGCCTTCGACGGTGTCGCTTCAGGCGGCGTCCGATGGGTCAACTCAACTCGAAACAACAGCAAGTGACATCGATCGTCGCCAAACTGGCGCTTAACGCACCACGCTTAGAGCGCCGGCAGCACCATCGCATGCGCCGCTTCGTTCTGGCGCACGCGGAACGCCGCGAGCTTGTTCGCGTATTCCGGATCGGTCACGCTCAGCATCGAGACGGCGAACAGCGCCGCATTGGCCGCGCCCGCTTCGCCGATGGCGAAGGTCGCGACCGGCACGCCCTTGGGCATCTGCACGATCGAATGGAGCGAGTCCACGCCCTTCAGATACTTGCTGACCGCCGGCACGCCAAGCACGGGCACCGTGGTCTTGGCCGCCAGCATGCCCGGCAGATGCGCCGCGCCGCCCGCGCCCGCGATGATCGCGCGCAGGCCGCGCTCGCGCGCTTTCTCTGCGTACTCGAACATCTCGTCGGGCATGCGGTGCGCCGAGACGACCTTGGCCTCGTACGCCACGCCGAACTCCTGCAGGATCGCGACCGCGTGCTTCATCGTTTCCCAGTCGGAGCTGGAGCCCATCAACACGCCGACGAGGGGCGCCGCATGCTGGTGAGCCGTCTGAACTTCGCTCATTGTGCTTCCTTTTTCCTTCTATTCACTGCGATGGCGGCCTTTTCCGACCGCCAGTCGCTTACACCATCCGCTTTTCAGGCCAGCTTCTGGCCGGTCAGGCGCTCGAGCGCTTCCTGATACTTGGCCGAGGTCTTTTCGATGACTTCTTCGGGCAGCTTCGGCGCCGGCGGCTCTTTCGCCCAGTCCTGGGTTTCGAGCCAGTCGCGCACGAACTGCTTGTCGAACGACGGCGGGTTCGAGCCCACCTGGTACTGGTCGGCGGGCCAGAAACGCGACGAGTCGGCGGTGAGCGCCTCGTCCATCAGGAACAGCTGGCCGTTGGTGTCCAGACCGAATTCGAACTTGGTGTCGGCGATGATGATGCCGCGCGTGGCCGCGTAATCGGCGGCTTCCTTGTACAGCTTGATCGAGATTTCCTTGATCGTGCGCGAGAGTTCGGTGCCGATGCGGCGCTCCATCTCGTCGTACGTGATGTTCTCGTCGTGATGGCCCATTTCGGCCTTCGCGGCCGGCGTGAAGATCGGCTCGGGCAGCTTCTGCGCGTTTTGCAGGCCCGGCGGCAGTTCGACGCCGCACACGGCGCCCGTTGCCTGATAGTCCTTCCAGCCGCTGCCGGCCAGATAACCGCGCACCACGGCTTCGACGAGGATCGGTTCGAGACGCTTCACCACCACGGCGCGGCCCTTGACCTGCTCGACTTCGTCGGCGGCCACCACGGTTTCGGGCGCGACGCCCGTGAGGTGGTTCGGCACGACGTGCTTGAGCTTCTCGAACCAGAAGTCGGCCATCTGGTTGAGCACCTCGCCCTTGCGCGGAATCGGCTCGCCCATGATGACGTCGAACGCCGACAGACGGTCGGTGGTGACGATCAGCAACTTGTCGTCGCCCACGGCGTAGTTGTCGCGGACCTTGCCGCGGCCCAGAAGCGGCAGCGAGCGGAGCGTGGATTCGTAGAGGGTAGACATCGTCGTGATTCGCTAAAAGAACAATCGAAACGGAAGCGGGACCGGCGCGGACGGCCGGAATCCGGAAAGTAATGCGAGGGTAAACCAAAAACCGCTAAAAAGCTCATCGCCGTTCCCCCTGAACTGGCGGAAACGGCGACGTTTCAACTCGCTGCAGGCGCGTTCCGGGCCAGCCGGCGCGCCTGGCGCGACCACCGCTTAGCGGACGATCTGCGCGAGTTCGCCCGACTTGTACTTCTCGGCGATCTTGTCGAGCGAGACCGGCTTGATCTTGCCGGCCTGGCCTTCGCAGCCGAACGCGAGGAAGCGGTCCACGCAGACCTTCTTCGCGGCTTCGCGAGCCGGCTTCAGGTAGTCGCGCGGGTCGAACTTCGACGGATTTTCGTACATATAGCGACGGATCGCGCCCGTGATCGCCAGACGCAGGTCGGTGTCGATGTTGATCTTGCGCACGCCGTGACGAATGCCTTCCTGGATCTCCTCCACCGGCACGCCGTACGTTTCCTTCATGTCGCCGCCGAATTCGCGGATCTCGGCCAGCAGTTCCTGCGGCACCGACGACGAACCGTGCATCACGAGGTGCGTGTTCGGAATGCGTGCGTGAATTTCCTTGATGCGCTGGATCGACAGGATGTCGCCCGTGGGCTTCTTGGAGAACTTGTACGCGCCGTGCGAGGTGCCGATGGCGATCGCCAGCGCATCGCACTGCGTGAGCTTCACGAAGTCGGCGGCCTGCTCCGGATCGGTCAGGAGCTGCTCGCGCGTCATGGTGCCTTCGGCGCCGTGACCGTCTTCCTTGTCGCCCTTCATGGTTTCCAGCGAACCGAGCACGCCCAGTTCCGCTTCCACCGTGACGCCGATCGAGTGCGCCATTTCCACGACTTTACGCGACACATCGACGTTGTATTCGTACGATGCAACCGTCTTGCCGTCGGCTTCGAGCGAGCCGTCCATCATCACGCTGGTGAAGCCGCTGCGGATGGCTGCCATGCAGACCGCCGGCGACTGGCCGTGATCCTGGTGCATCACGACCGGAATATGCGGATACGACTCGACCGCAGCTTCGATCAGATGACGCAGAAACGGCTCGCCCGCGTATTTGCGTGCGCCCGCCGAGGCTTGCATGATCACCGGCGAACCGACCTGGCTTGCCGCTTCCATGATCGCCTGGACCTGCTCCAGGTTGTTCACGTTGAACGCCGGCAAACCGTAGCCGTGCTCGGCCGCGTGGTCGAGCAATTGACGCATTGAAACGAGAGGCATTGTCCTACTCCTTTGATTTGAAACGAATTGCTTCGTGCCGCCGGCCGTCTTGCGCAGCCGGTCGTGGGCGGCCTGGCAGCCGCCGCCCCGCGTGTCGCGACGCGGGCTCAATGCCGTGATTTTATCGCGAAGACACTGCAATTCCCGCGCCGATCGCGTAACTGGCATGAAATTGGCGTATCGGAACGTCAGATCGGCGAGAAGATGCAAAAAGAATTGACAGCCCGCGCGCCGCCTCACCTGCGCGCAGACTGCAATTTCGGGGAAAATGCGGGGATTTTGCTGCGATTTAGCGCTTATCCAGCACCTATCTAACGCCGATCTGATACCAATGTGATACCAGTCGGCGCCTGTGCAATTTTTTATTTTTCGCGCCTCGGGAACGGCGCGGCATCGGTGAAAAACCGATGAAAACCGCGCAATCCCGAAAATAAAGCGAAAAAAATGGCGGCGGATTTACAGCACGTCGCCGACGCGCACGATCTTCAGCGTGTTCGTGCCGCCCGGCTGACCCATCGGCTCGCCGACCGTCAGCACGACCATGTCGCCGCGCGCCGCGTAGCCCTTGCTCACGACCACTTCGATCGCTTGCTGGAGCGCCGTGTCGCGGTCGCTGCTGGTGTCCAGATGCAGCGGCGTGACGTTACGGTACAGCGACATCGCGCGCTCGCTGCCCACGCGCGGCGTGAGCGCGAAGATCGGCACGTGGGTCCAGTGACGCGACATCCACAGCGCCGTCGAGCCCGACTCCGTGAGCGCGACAATCGCCTTCGCGCCCAGATGGTAGGCCGTGAACAGCGCGCCCATGGCGATCGACTGGTCGATGCGCGTGAAGGTGCGGTCGAGGAAATCCTTGTCGAGCTCGCTGTGCTCGGACTTCTCGGCTTCCACGCAGATCGCGGCCATGGTTTCGATGGTCTGCACCGGATACTTGCCCGCCGCCGATTCGGCCGAGAGCATCACCGCATCCGTGCCGTCGAGCACGGCGTTGGCGACGTCCGAGACTTCGGCGCGCGTGGGCACCGGCGCGTGGATCATCGACTCCATCATCTGCGTGGCCGTGATCACGAGCTTGTTCGACTCGCGCGCCATGCGGATCATGCGCTTTTGCAGCGCCGGCACCGCGGCGTTGCCGACTTCCACGGCCAGGTCGCCGCGCGCGACCATGATGCCGTCCGACGAATCGAGAATCTCCTGCAGCGCCGGAATGGCTTCCGCGCGCTCGATCTTCGCGATCATCTTCGGCTTCACGCCGTAGGGCGCGCCCGCGATATTCGCGAGCTGGCGCGCCATTTCCATGTCGGTGGCGTTCTTCGGGAACGACACGGCGACGAAATCCACCGCCAGCGACATCGCCGTGCGGATATCTTCCATGTCTTTCGCCGTCAGCGCGGGCGCCGTGAGGCCGCCGCCCTGGCGGTTGATGCCCTTGTTGTTCGACAGGTCGCCGCCGACCTTCACGGTCGTGTGGATCTCGCTGCCGATCACACGCGCGACGTCGAGCACGATCAGGCCGTCGTTGAGCAGCAGCACGTCGCCCGGCTTCAGGTCGCGCGGCAGGTCCTTGTAATCGAGACCGACGCGCTCGTCGTTACCGAGTTCGCACTCGGCGTCGAGGATGAAGGGCTGACCCGGCTCGAGCGTCGTCTTGCCGTTCTCGAACTTGCCGACGCGGATCTTCGGGCCTTGCAGATCGGCCATGATCGCGACTTCACGGCCGGCCTGACGGGCGCACTCCCGCACGGTTTCGGCACGCTGACGGTGGTCGTCGGCGGTGCCGTGCGAGAAGTTGAGGCGCACCACGTCCAATCCCGCATGGATCATTTTCAGCAGGACGTCCGGCGTGCTGGAAGCCGGACCGATGGTGGCGACAATCTTGGTGGCGCGATGCATGAGTCTCCTCGTCTGGAAAGGATCGCTGGAAAAACCGTTGCTGCGAGAAGAGCTGGCCGGCTGCGCCGCGAAGGCGGGCATGCCGGGACGCGCACCGGTCGAAGCCGGCGTCGCTTTCTTTGACGACGCCGCTGCCGTCGCAGGGACGGTGGCGGCGCGATTCATGTTCATTTGCCCGGCGGACGTGGCTGTGCGTCCGGCGGGGGGAGTCGGTTCGCTCACCGGCGTCGCGCGCGATTCAGCGGTCGGCGCTGACGACGGTTCGAGAGCGGCATCGGTTGCGGGCGTCGCGCCCGCCCGCACCGTGCTGGCGAGGGGCGTGCCCCCCGCTTTCGTCGGTTTCTGTCTGGCGGCGGCCCCGGTTGCGACGCGCGGCTTCTGCGCGTTGGCACGAGGAAGCTTGTTGGCGGCCTTCCCGGCCGGGGCGCGCGGCGCCATTTAGCCAGCCGCCCGGGTTTCGAGCACTTCCACCGCCGGCAGCTTCTTGCCTTCCAGGAACTCCAGGAAAGCGCCGCCGCCGGTCGAGATGTAGCTGACCTTGTCGGCGATGTTGTACTTCGCGATGGCCGCGAGCGTGTCGCCGCCGCCGGCGATCGAGAACGCGCCCGAGCTGGCGATCGCGTCCGCGAGCGTCTTCGTGCCGTTGCCGAACTGGTCGAACTCGAACACGCCGACCGGGCCGTTCCAGACGATCGTGCCGGCCTGCGCGAGCTGCGCGGCGAGCGCGTTGGCCGTGACCGGGCCGATGTCGAGGATCATGTCGTCGTCGGCGACATCCGCGACGTTCTTCGTTTCGGCCTTGGCCGTCGGCGAGAACGCCTTGGCGGTCACGACGTCGGTCGGGATCGGCACCGAAGCGCCACGGGCGCGCGCGGCGTCGATGATCGCCTTGGCGTCGTCGACGAGATCGACTTCCGCGAGCGACTTGCCGATCTTCAGGCCGGCGGCCAGCATGAACGTGTTGGCGATGCCGCCGCCGACGATCAGCTGATCGACCTTTTCGGCCAGCGACTTGAGGATGGTGAGCTTGGTCGAGACCTTCGAACCGGCGACGATCGCCACCAGCGGGCGCTTGGGCGCGCCGAGCGCCTTGCCGAGCGCGTCGAGTTCGGCGGCCAGCAGCGGGCCTGCGCAGGCGATGCCCGCGTACTTCGCGATGCCGTAGGTGGTGGCTTCGGCGCGGTGCGCGGTGCCGAACGCGTCGTTCACGTAGATGTCGCAGAGCTTCGCCATCTTTTGCGACAGCTCGTCGGAATTCTTCTTCTCGCCCTTGTTGACGCGGCAGTTTTCGAGCAGCACGACGTTGCCCGGCTCGACGTTCACGCCGTTTTCCACCCAGTTCGCGACCAGCGGCACGTCGCGGCCGAGCAGTTCGGCCAGACGCTTCGCGACCGGCGCGAGCGAGTCTTCGGGCTTGAATTCGCCTTCGGTCGGGCGGCCCAGATGGGACGTGACCATGACAGCGGCGCCCGCATCCAGCGCGGCCTTGATGGCCGGCACGGAGGCGCGCACGCGGGTGTCTTCGGTGATGTTGCCGTGGTCGTCCTGCGGCACGTTCAGGTCGGCGCGGATGAACACCCGCTTGCCCTTGAGCTTGCCTTCGGAGATCAGATCGGAAAGACGCAGAACCTTGTTCATGGACATGTCATCTTGATGGTGGGAAGGCGGTGACAAGACGATGCAGGTCCGCGGGCCGTCGAAGCGGGGCTTCGGGCAGCCAGGGCGGCTAAGGCGCGACGGGCGCGGCGCGGGATCCGCGCGGCTGCCGTCTCCAGGCGCCGCCGCGGGTCGCTTGCTCGGCGCTCGGCACGAGCCGGCATCGAATTGCGAGATCGGTATTTTAGCCGATAGCCAGGACGATCCGGGCGTGCATCGGCGAATCTCCCGTATTTGGGAGAACGCTGAGCGCGCCGCCGCGACGGACGGCCCGGCGCATCGGCAGAGCACGCGGGGCATCGGCGGATGCTGCGCCGCAACATCCGCGCTCACACGTCCACCGGATGATTTTTTTCGCGGATTCTTCGTGCGAATCGTGGCCTGCACAAGCTGGGTACGGGCCGAAAACGGGTCGAAAACGGGTCGAAATCACGCCGAAAGCCCGTCGCAAGCGCCAGCGGGCGCGCTGGCGGGCGTTAAATGACGTTAAAATAAATCTCTTTGCCACCCGCCGGCTTCGCGCGCGCGGAGCACGATGTGCGACGCGATCATCACGCTGGCGCGCAAACAGGGTTCGGGCTTCCCGCGATCGGCGAGCGGCAAGCGCTATTCGGCACGCTTGAACGGGGTGTCCGGCAAGAACGAGAATTACGTGCACGGGTTCGCGAAGGTCTGACGCGAAGGTCTAACGCTGTCGCGCCAGATCCCACGAAGCCGCGCCCCCACTGCTACACAGAGAATTATCCTCATGAGCGAACTCAAGGAAATGCCGCTGGTCGAGCTGAAAGCCAAGGACCTGCCGGCCTATTGCCCGAATCCGTCGATGCCGCGCTGGAGCAACCATCCGCGCGTCTTTATCGACGTGACGCACGGCGAAGCGAAGTGCCCGTATTGCAGCACGCGCTACAAGCTGAAGGAAGGCGAGGTCGTGCACGGCCACTGAGGCCCGCGCATGGCGGCGGCGCGGGTCGCGTCGCCCAGGTCTCGACCCGGACCTCGACGCACGCGGCCGACGTTTGGGATTCCTCGCGGTTTTTCGCCACGCGCCCCAACCTTCGGACGCCGCTCGCCGCCAGCCCCGTCTTATCGCACAATGACGCCGGACCGCGCCGCGCCCCGATTTCACCGGGCGCCGCAGCGGCGCCGGCGTTCACACTCATCGACGCGCTCGACGCGTCGTTTTTTTAACCGCGCTACGCGCGCCTGGCCCGTTTGCCGGTTTCGATCGGCACGGCCCGCGCTCGCAGCCTTTGTAATTTCCGGACTCTGACTCCCGATGCGCCGCGCGCTGGTAATCGCACCGAACTGGATCGGTGACGCACTGATGGCGCAGCCGCTCTTTTCGCGGCTCGTAAAACTGCACCCGCGCATTCAGATCGATGCGCTTGCGCCTACCTGGGTTGCGCCCGTACTCGAGCGTATGCCCGAGATCCGCGACGTCTACGCCACCGACCTCGCCCACGGCAAGCTCCAGATGCTGCGCCGCTGGCAGCTCGCGGGCGATCTGCGCGCGGAGCGCTACGACGTCGCCTACGTGCTGCCGAATTCGCTCAAGTCCTCGCTGATCCCGTGGCTCGCGAACATTCCGCTGCGCATCGGCTACACGGGCGAGAGCCGCTACGGCTTCCTGAACGTGCGCCACGCGAATCCGCCCAAGGACACGCGCCCGCCGATGGTCAAGCACTACGCGGCGCTCGCTTACGCGCCCGGCGCGAATCCGCCCGACGATCTGCCGCTGCCGCGCCTGGAATCGGATCCGAACGAAGCCTCGCGGGTTTCCGCGCGTTTCAATCTGGATACGCGCGTGCCGCTGCTGGTGTTCTGCCCCGGCGCGGAATACGGCCCCGCCAAGCGCTGGCCGCCCGAGCATTTCGCGGCGCTCGCGCGCATGGTCGGCCAGTCGTTCCCGTACACGCAGATCATCGCGCTCGGCTCGCCCAAGGACTCGCCGCTCGCACAGGCGATCGCCGACCAGGCGCCGAATGTCCGCAATCTGTGCGGCCAGACGGCGCTCGGCGAGGCCTGCGCGCTGATCTCGCGCGCCAGCGCCGTCGTCACCAACGATTCGGGTCTGATGCACGTGGCCGCCGCGCTGCGCCGCCCGCTGGTGGCGATCTACGGTTCGACGGATCCGCGCCACACGCCGCCCTTGTCCGAGCTCGCAAAGGTACAATGGCTGCATCTCGATTGCAGCCCCTGCTTTGCGCGCGAGTGTCCGCTCGGGCATCTGAACTGCCTGCGCGAACTGAGCCCCGAACAGGTCTTCGACGATTTGCGCGGCATGCTGGTCGCCCAGCGCTGAGCCCCGCGCCGCGTTCGCCTCGGGCGCAACGCGCAGCGTGTGTGCGGCACGCCACCGACGCCGCGCCCCGCCGGCGCGCCCAATTCAGGTATTGCGCCGGTGCGCGCGGCGCGTCGAAGCCAACGCCAACCCGCGCGTGAAGCGCATCAGATCAACGAGCCATGCCACGTTTTGCCCACATCTTCGAAGCCGCCGCTGACACGCTCAACGCCTACTACCAGGCTGTCGCCGAGGTCAACATCGACGCGTTGATGGGCCTGTGGATCGACGAGGAGTTCGTGAGCTGCATTACCGCCGAGGGCGCGCATCTGCACGGTCTGCCGGACATCCGCGCGGGCCTCGCGGCGGAGCTGGAAGCCGCGCCGGTGTCGATCGAACCGCTCGACATCCGCGTCTACGACAGCCTCGGCACCGTGGTCTACGCGATCGTGGAAGCGCATCGTCCGGTCGATCCGAACGCGATCCCGGCGATGGTGTTCACGACCTACGTGATGGTGCACGAACGCGGCGAGTGGCGCATCGCGCACATTCACGCGAGCCGGATGCCCGACGACGCCGCGAGCCAGTTCTCCGCGAAACTGCGCCACGGTCAGGGCGCACTGCACTGAGCCGATCCGGCGAGGCCGGGTCGCGCGGGTGCCGTGAAACGGGCGAGCAGCATGCAGTCTCGCGCGAGTTCGGGCGCGCTCGAACGACAACCGGCGTCGACCGGCATTGAGGCCAGACAAGCGGCCCCGATAAGCGAAAAAGAGCGAAAAAGAGCGGACAAAAGCGGCAAAAGAAAGCAGCAGTCGAAAGAAGGGGAAGGCCATGAGCACCACCGGCGATGAAGCGGCGAACTACGACGCGGCCAGCAATGCGGCCGTCACGGCCCTGAACGGCATGCTCCCCTCGAGTTACCGCGCGCCGTTCTGGCTTGCGGGCCCCCATATCGAAACCATCGTTCCCGCGCTGTTCTCGCGCCTGCCCACGCCGGCCTACCGGCGAGAGCGCTGGGATACGCCCGACGGCGACTTCATCGAACTCGACTGGGTCGATGCCCCCGCCAGCGCCGGCGCGCACGCCCCCCTTTTCGTCCTGTTCCACGGCCTCGAAGGCGGCTCCGGCTCGCACTACGCGCGCGCGCTCGCGGCCGAGGCACACGCGCACGGCTGGCACGCTGTGATTCCGCACTTTCGCAGCTGCAGCGGGCCGATGAACCTGCTGCCGCGCTTCTACCATCTCGCCGACGCCGCCGAAGTCGACTGGGTGCTGCGCCGCCTCGCCGCGCGCCACGCCGGACCGCTCGTCGCGGCGGGCGTCTCGCTCGGAGGCAACGTGCTGTTGCACTGGCTCGCGCAACAGCGCGAGGACGCGCGCATCGTCCGCGCCGCCGCCGCGATTTCCGCGCCGCTCGACGTGCATGCGGGCGGCAAGATGCTCGCGAGCGGCTTCGGCATGATCTACACGCGCAGCTTCCTCAAGACGCTCAAGGTGAAGGCGCTCCAGAAGCTCGACCAGTTTCCGGGCCTGTTCGACGCCGACGCCCTGCTCGCCTGCCGCAACATGTACGAATTCGACGGCGTGGTCACCGCGCCGCTGCACGGCTTTCGCGACGCGCACGACTACTGGACCCAGGCGACGGTGCGTCCGAAGCTCGGCGAAATCACCGTGCCGACGCTCCTGCTGAACGCGCGCAACGACCCGTTCCTGCCCGGCCACGTGCTGCCCGCGCGCCACGAAGTCAGCGACGCCGTCGAGCTCGACCAGCCCGAACGCGGCGGCCATGTCGGCTTCATGACGGGCCCGTTTCCGGGCCGCAGCCAGTGGCTCGCGCAACGCGTGACCGGTTATCTTTCACCGTATCTGCCGGCGTCGCGCGCGGCGTCCCACGCTCATGGATGACATCGTCAAACAGGCGCTCGCGCGCTGGCCCAACGTTCCCAGTTGCACCGGCTGGCTGCGCCTCGATGCGCGCGGCCACTGGCGCCTGCGCGACGAGGCCGAGCAGGCCGCCGGCGCGCCCGGCACGCCGATCCGCCACGAAGCGCTGATTGCCTTCATCAACCGCAATTACGAGCGCGACGACCAGGGCCAGTGGTTCTTCCAGAACGGCCCGCAATGCGTCTACGTCGAGCAGGAATACGCGCCGTGGGTGGTGCGTCTCGCGAGCGTTCCCGACTCGGCCGTTCCCGATGCGAACGGCACGCTCGCGCTCACCGACCACACCGGTCACGCGTTCACGCCCGTGGCGGCGTTCATCGACGAAAACGGCAGCGTGCTGTTCGCCGATGCCGCCGATGCGAACCTCCACGGCGGCGTGGCACGCGTGGCGCTGCTACACGATCACGATCTCGGCCTGTTCGCCGAACACGCCACGCTCGCCGACGACGGCCAGAGCGGCACCTTCCACTGGCGCGCCGACGCCGCGCTGCCGCTGCAAGCCATCGCGCGCGTAGACGTGCCGTCGCGTTTCGCCTTCGTCCCGAGTCCCGAGCACGCGGAACAAGCCGCCCGCGCCGCCCAATAGGCGCGCGCGTTCAGATCTTGCTGTCCTTCTCCTCCGCGCGCTCCTCCTTGTAGCGCGCCTCGAAGTCGTGCAGGCGCGCGTCGATCGTCGACAGATCGTAGAAGCCGACCGACTTCATGTCGCGCGCCTCCTTCAACTGCCGGATCGCCGACGGCCACGCGCCGTCCAGCGCGAACTTCTCGGCCAGCGCGCGCCGTTGGGTCAACGCATCGCCGCTGCCCGCGCTCGCCTGCGCGAGGTACTGCCACCAGGCGGCCTGACGCGGCTCGCTCTGCGTCTCGGCGCGCGCGAGCGTCTGCGCGTCCTGGAAGCGCCGAGACGCGATCAGCGCCTGCAGCAAGCCGTCGGTCGCCGCGTGTGACGCGGGCCACGCCGCGTGCGCGGCCTGCGCGAGGCGGATGGCCTCGTCGGTGCGGCCCGCGCGGCGCGCGATCTCGGCGGCGAGCACGTCGAGACTCGGCGAGCTGCGCGGCTTGCCGCGATCGTTGCCCTCGGCGGCCTCGAAGCGCACGAACGCCGCGCGCGCCGTGGCAAGCGACTGCGCGGCATCGTCGTAACTTTCGAGCAGCGTCTGCGCGACGGCGATCCCGTACCAGTTCGCGGCCACGTTGAGCGCCGTGCGGTCGTCGATTTCGGCACGCAGACGCGCGATCTCATCGAGATATTCGTGACGCGAGCGGTCCTGCAACACCCGCACGCGCGCCCGCACGAAACCGTACTCGGGCGCCTGACGCGGCTGCCGGTAAGGCGCGCGGCGCGCGCGGTCCTCCATGTCGGCGATGCGCTCGCCAGTCAGCGGATGCGTACGCGCATAGGCGGGCACGCCCGCCTCGCTCATCGACGCGCGTTCGAGCCGCTCGAAGAACGCCACCATGCCCCACGTGTCGTAGCCCGCGCCGCCGAGCAACTGGAAGCCGACGCGGTCCGCCTCGTGCTCGGCTGCGCGCGAGAAGCGCAACTGGCTGTCGACGGCATAGGCTTCGCCGCCGAGCGCGATCGCGCTGCCGAGGTCGCCGCTATGCGCGAGCACGCCCGCGAGAATGCCGAGCAGCACGCCCGCGAGCGCCGCGTAACCGCTGTGCTCGCTCTGCGTGAGCATGCGCGCGATGTGCCGCTGCAGCACGTGGCCCATCTCGTGACCGAGCACCGAGGCCAGCTCGGATTCGGTCTGCGTCGCGATGATCAAGCCCGAGTTCACGCCGATGAAACCGCCCGGCAGTGAAAACGCGTTGATCTGGTAATCACGCATCGCGAAGATCTCGAAGTCGGGCCGATAACCGCCGATGAATTGCGCCGACGCCGATGCCGCAAGCCGCTCCGCCACCGCGTTCAGATAATCGAGCACGAGCCAGTCGCCGATGTAGTCGGGATCGCGACGGATATCGCGCATGACGCGCACGCCCACGCGCCGTTCGGCTTGCGGCGTGAGCGCGCCGCCCGAGCCATCGCCGAGATCGGGCAGTTGCGGGACCCAGGCGGCCGGGCGCACACTCGAACTGCCGTAGACGCCGGGGCCCGACGGATGCGTCGAGCCGACTTCGCCGAAGCGCGACTGCGCGCCGCCGTAGGTGCCGAAGACGCCCTGTGCAATCGAGGCGGGTAAGGCGACGTCGCCCGCGTCGTCGAGCGGGCCGCTGACGAGCGCCGGCGCGTTGGGCGCGAGCGTCAGGTTGGTCGTGGGGCGTGCGGCGGAGGTGGCGCTGGAAGCGGATGCGGATGCGGGCGCGGTGGTGGACACTGTGGAACGCGCGATGTCGGCCGCACGCAGATCGAGCACCGCGGCGGGCGGCGAGCCGCCTGTCGACGACGCTTGCGCGCCCGACGCCGACGCCTGCGGCGGAACCGCGAGCGAGACGCACAGCCAGACAGCCAGGAGCCGTTTCAGGGGCATCGATCTGAAGGTCGCAAAGCAGGGTCGCAAAGCAGGGTCGCAAAGCAGGGTCGCAAAGCAGGGTCGCAAAGCAGGCGTGCAAAGCGGACGCTGGCGCGACAGTCAGCCAGCCACGCGCCGATTGTAGCCCGGCCCGGCACGCGATTCCGCCCTCGCGGCCGCGATGACGCGGGCACCTCCACGCGCATCAAAGCACGGCATGGCGCATCGTGCCGCGCCCGCGCTGCTAAGATAAGCGCCCTTCTTCATCGCACGTTTTGCGCGCCGGTCTTGCGCGCACGTTATTGGCCAGCCGCGCCGGCACGCGTCGCCGGCGTCATGCAGCCAGGAGCCCACCATGTCCGAACTCACGCATTTCGACGCCGCAGGCGACGCCCACATGGTCGACGTCGGCGGCAAGGCCGAGACCCAACGCATCGCCGTGGCGAGCGGCACGATCCGCATGCTGCCCGCGACGTTCGCGCTCGTGCGCGACGGCAACGCCAAAAAAGGCGACGTGATCGGCGTCGCGCGCATCGCCGCGATCCAGGGCGCGAAGCGCACCGCCGATCTGATCCCGCTGTGCCATCCGCTCGCGATCACGCGCGTCAAGGTCGACTTCGCGCTTGATGAATCGCTGCCTGGCGTGCACTGCACGGCGCAGGTCGAAACCTTCGGCCGCACCGGAGTCGAGATGGAAGCGCTGACCGCCGTGCAGGTCGGGCTGCTGACGGTTTATGACATGTGCAAGGCCGTCGACCGCGGCATGACGATCACCGATGTGCGCGTGCTCGAAAAGCATGGGGGGAAGTCGGGGGATTGGGTCGCTCAGCCGCTCGCCCGCTGATCGACGAAAAAAAAGCGGCGAACCCAAGTCCGCCGCTTTTCTCTCCCACTACAGGACGAATCGCTTAATCGTCCGAATCGTCGTCGTCCTCTGTCGCGGACGCCGGCGGCTTGCCGTACTTCTTCAGCAGCGCCGCCTTGAAGCCATCGAGCGTGGGTTCGTTTTCGCAGAGACTGTAGAGCGCGGCCAGTTGCGTCGGCCAGTCGTGCAGTTCCTGCGCGAAAATCTTCAGCCGCTCCACCGTGTCGAACGCACCTTCCGTATTGCCGTCGAGCGCCTGCAACACCGCATAGCGGCGCAGCACCGTCTCGCCCGGCAGCAGCGCGATCGCACGCTGATGCGCCGCGAGCTTCGCGGGCAGATCGGCGGCGTTCATCGGCATGAGCGTGGCCATGCCGTAATCGCCCCACGCGCTGAACAGGTGCGACGGTTCATCGGCGTATTGCTGCGCCGGGTGCGAGCCGTAGTAAAGCACTTCGGAGCGGTTGTAATCGCGCATCACCGGCCACAGCGACGCAATGCCGCCGAACACGATCACCGAATACACACCCATCACGACCGGCGGCGGCACGGCACGCAGCCGCTTCGTTTCGAACAGACCGAACACGAACATCGCGGGCAGCAGGAAGAACATGTACTGCTGCGGATATTCGACGAGCGCATGCATGACGAGCGCGCCGATCAGCATGAAGCCGAAAATGCGCTCGGGCGTATGCGGCGCGAGCAGCGAGCGCACGAACCACGCCAGCAGCCCGATCACGACGATCCCGCAGCCCACCACGCCGGTCTTCGCAAGCAGGTCAATGAAGATGTCGTGCGAGTTATTGGCGATCTCGACGCCGCCCAGCGTGCGGGCGAGTTCGAACTGGTGGATCGGGAAATCGCCCCAGCCCACGCCCAGCAGCGGATGCGCCTTGAACATCGCGAGGCCGTAGTGCCACAGCGCGAGACGCGGCGCGATCTGGCTCGCGTCCTTCATGCGGTCGGCGGCCGACTGGTCGAGTTGCAGCTGATAGTGCACGTTGGCCCAGCGCACGAACGCGTTCATGCCGACGAAGATGACCGCCAGCACGACCGGCACGAGCCACGCGCGCGCGCCGCCCTTCAGGCTCGCCGAGCCGTCTTCGCCACGCACGCCGCGCGACGCCGACAACGCCATCCAGAGCCCCGCCACCACGATCACCGCCATCTGTAGCCACGGTCCACGCGACACCGTGAGCGCGAGACCGCCCGCGTAGATCGCCGAGAGCACGCCCCACAGCAGCACGTTCAGACGACGCGTCTGCACGAGATAGAGCGCCGCGGCCATCGCGAAGGAAATATAGGTGGCGAGGTGATTGGCCTGCGCCATGTTGCCGAACGGCCGACGCTGGAACTGCACGTTATAGGCGACGACAAGCGGCGTGACCTTGGTTTCCAGATGCAGCAACTGGATGACCTGGCAGAACACCGAGAACAGGCCGCCGATCACGAGCGCCCAGGAACCCCACACCACCGCCGTGCGCGCAAGGCCAACGCGCGTGATGCTGTAGCCCGCGAGCGTGGCCATGAAGGCCGCGAGCAGATAGCCGACGCCGAGCCAGTTCATCGACGGTTGCGCGAGGTGCAGCACCGCGGTCTGCACGGCGAGCAGCAAGCCGAAGCCGAGCGGCACCAGCGCCACCATGGGCACGGCGAAGTCGACGGCCGGCCGCGCGGAGCGCACCAGCAGCCAGACGCCCGCGCCTACCAGCAGGTAGAGCGCCAGCGCGGTGAATTCGGCATAGAACGTCGGGATCGGATAGGTGTGGTTGACGACCGCATAAGGCAGCGTCAACGCGAGAGCCAGCAAGACGAACGTAAGGTAGCGCGCAAATGGAGAAGGCATGGGGATCGGGGGCGTCAGCAACCGGCGCACTATACAAAACTTTTCCCTCCCTGTGCGGGCGGCGTCGAAGCAAATGCCGCCCGCGTGCGTGCGGGTTCGCACGCGGAGTCACAAGTAAAGTTGCAAGCAAAGTCGCAGGCAAGGTCGATTCATGCCCGCAGGCACGGTTGCCCGCTCACGTTTTTCGCTCGCACCGGCGCCTCACCGGCGCAAGTCTCATGCGCGGCATTCGGGCGGTGCGAGCTTGCCTGGCAGCGTGGCCGCTTCAGACGGCGCCGGCCCCGCGCCCGGCTCACCGAGCGACGAAGCCGTCTTGCCGCCCGCGAAACATTCCCACGTGAGCGTGCCGCCCTGCACGGTGCCTTGCGCGAGCGCCACGCGCGCCGTGGGCGCTTCCGCGTTGTCGGGCACCGAAGGCACGAGCACAAGCGTGTTGCTGCCGTCGGGTGCGATGCGCGTGGTGAAGCTCACGGTGATCTGCCCGGTTGCCTCGTCCACCAGCACCGAAGTCACGTTGCGCGTGCCCGGCGGCGCCGTATAACCGGCGTCGAAGGCGTTGCCGCTCGCGGCGTTCTCCGCCACCGCGAGGCGCGCCGCGGCCGCGAGCGCGAGGCCCTCGCCCACGCGGCTGCGCGCGAGATAGTCCTGATAGGCGGGAATCGCATACGCCGCGATCACGCCGACGATCGCGAGCACGATCATCAGTTCGATGAGCGTGAAACCGCGCGCGGCGCAGGTGCGTACGAAGCGGATGAGGCGCGCGAGCCGCGTGATGGGCGCGACCGGCATGAATGGCGCGAATGGGCGGGTGGCCGGCGCGTTGCGCGCGAAGGCCGTCGAGGCAAGCAGGGAAACGATCATCGTCAGGGCTCCTGAAACGGGAAACGCCCGCCACCAGAGGGTGAACAGGCGTTTCGATCGTATCGGCGAGACCTCGCGCGGGGCAGTCGGCCAGATGGCTTAGGCGCGGCGCTGTCGGTGCGCGCTGTCAGCGAGTGATGTCAGCGATGAATGTCAGCGGCGGTTGCCAGCATCAGCCGACGGACGCAGCGCACGCCTTCGCCCCATTCTCAATGCGAGCCCTGCGCGCGCCGCGCGTTGCGACGCCTGAGCACATGGCCGAGCACCACCACGAACACCGCGCCCGCCACGCACATGCCGTACTCGGCGAGCGGCGTATCGAGCAGCGGCCAGCGGTCGCCGGCCGGATCGTTGACGATCAGCCCGCCCGCGATCCAGCCGAGCAGCGCCGCGCCCAGCGTGACGATCACCGGATAGCGGTCGAGCAGTTTGAGCACGAGCTGGCTGCCCCAGACGATCAGCGGAATGCTGACCATCAGCCCGAACACCACTAGCGCGATGCGATGACGCGGATCGGCGGCTTCGGCCGCGCCCGCGATGGCCACGACGTTGTCGAGGCTCATCACCGCATCGGCGACGATGATGGTCTTGATCGCGCCGAGCAGCTTGTCGGAGGGCTTCACGTCGGCATGTTCGAGATGCGACGGCGCGAGCAGGCGCACGCCGATCCACAGCAGCAGCAGGCCGCCCGTAAACTTGAGCAGCGGCACGTTGAGCAGCACGACCGCGAAGGCGATCAGCACGACGCGCAGCGCGATCGCGCCGACGGTGCCCCAAAGAATGCCGCGCAGACGCTGCTGCGCGGGCAGATCGCGGCACGCCAGCGCGATCACGACGGCGTTGTCGCCACCGAGCAGAATGTCGATGACGATGATCTGGATGACAGCGCCCCAGTGGAGCGTCGTGAAGAACTCGAGCATGAATGCGGGAAGTTAAGCTGCGCGCGCCGCAAAGACGCACGCCAAATAAAAAAGCGAGGCAGCCATGACTGGCTCCCTCGCTTCTGTTCGGAAACCTCGTGAAAGGATTCCGCAAGCATAGCAAAAAACGCCAGCGCCCCGCGCATACGTGATGCGCACGACGCCGCGTTATCTGCAAATTACAGCACCGACTTCAGCAGACGGCCCATTTCCGACGGGTTGCGCGTGACCTTGATGCCGCACGCGTCCATGATTTCCAGCTTCGCTTCGGCCGTATCCGCACCGCCCGAGATCAGCGCGCCGGCGTGGCCCATGCGCTTGCCCGGGGGCGCCGTGACGCCCGCGATGAAGCCGACGACCGGCTTCTTCATGTTGCCCTTGATCCACTCGGCTGCCGTGGCTTCGTCCGGACCGCCGATTTCGCCGATCATGATCACGGCGTCCGTATCCGGATCGTCGTTGAACATCTTCATGACGTCGATGTGCTTCAGACCGTTGATCGGGTCGCCGCCAATACCGACTGCCGACGACTGGCCGAGGCCGAGTGCCGTCAGCTGCGCAACCGCTTCGTACGTCAGCGTGCCCGAACGCGACACGACGCCGATGCGGCCCTTGCGGTGGATGTGACCCGGCATGATGCCGATCTTCAGCTCGTCCGGCGTGATCGTGCCGGGGCAGTTCGGGCCGAGGAGCAGCGTCTTGCGGCCTTCGCGGCGCATACGGTCCTTCACTTCGATCATGTCGCGCACGGGAATGCCTTCCGTGATGCAGATCGCGAGATCGAGGTCGGCCTCGACGGCTTCCCAGATCGCTGCGGCTGCGCCCGCGGGCGGCACGTAAATGACCGACACGGTCGCGCCCGTGGCTTCCTTCGCATCGCGCACGTTCGCGTAGATGGGAATGCCTTCGAAGTCTTCGCCGGCCTTCTTCGGGTTCACGCCCGCGACAAATGCTTCGCGGCCGTTGGCGTATTCACGGCAGGCACGGGTGTGGAACTGACCGGTCTTGCCGGTGATGCCCTGCGTGATGACCTTGGTGTCTTTGTTAATCAGAATCGACATGTATTGACCTCTGTTCGCTTGGCGCGATGCGTCGCGTCTTCCGCACGGATGCGGAATTCGCGCCGGCACGCACGCCATTCGTATCCGGTGAAAATTACTTGCCTTCGGCAGCCGCGACAACCTTCTGCGCGGCCTCTTCCATGCTGTCCGCCGAGATGATCGGCAGGCCCGAGTCGGCCAGCATCTTCTTGCCGAGGTCCTCGTTCGTGCCCTTCATGCGCACGACGAGCGGCACCTTCAGGTCAACGGCCTTCGATGCAGCGATCACGCCTTCCGCGATCACGTCGCAGCGCATGATGCCGCCGAAGATGTTCACGAGGATCGCCTTCAGGCCCGGATTCGTCAGCATGAGCTTGAACGCTTCCGTGACCTTCTCGGTCGTCGCGCCGCCGCCCACGTCGAGGAAGTTCGCCGGTTCGCCGCCGAACAGCTTGATCGTGTCCATCGTGGCCATCGCGAGGCCCGCGCCGTTCACCAGACAGCCGATGTTGCCGTCGAGCGAGATGTAGGCGAGGTCGAACTTCGACGCTTCGATTTCAGCCGGATCTTCTTCGTCCAGGTCGCGGTAAGCGACGATTTCCGGATGACGGAAGAGCGCGTTCGAATCGAAGTTGAACTTGGCGTCGAGTGCGGTGACCGTGCCGTTGCTCGACACGTTCAGCGGGTTGATTTCGGCCAGCGACGCGTCGGTTTCCCAGAATGCCTTGTACAGGCCTTGCAGGATCACGCGAGCTTGCGGAATCGACGCAGCCGGCACGCCGATCTTCGCGGCGAGGTCGTCGGCTTGTGCATCGAGCAGGCCCGTGTTCGGATCGACGATGACCTTGTGGATGAGCTCCGGATGCTTCTCGGCCACTTCCTCAATGTCCATGCCGCCTTCGCTCGAACCCATCAGCACGATCTTCTGCGAGACGCGATCGACGACGAGGCTGACATACAGTTCCTGCTTGATGTCGGCGCCTTCTTCGATCAGCAGACGGTTGACCTTCTGGCCTTCCGGACCGGTCTGGTGCGTGACCAGTTGCATGCCGAGGATCTGGCTCGCGTATTCGCGCACTTGATCCAGCGTCTTGGCAACCTTCACGCCGCCGCCCTTGCCGCGGCCGCCCGCGTGAATCTGGGCCTTGACGACCCACACCGGACCGCCCAGCTCTTCAGCGGCCTTGACCGCGTCATCCACCGAGAAAACCGGCGTGCCGCGCGGTACCGCGACGCCGAACTTCCGGAGGATTTCCTTACCCTGGTACTCGTGAATCTTCATGCGTGATTCCCTTCAGTCTGAGAGTTGGAGTGAACTTCGTTTCCGCTGTTGTTATTCATGCGCGACGGCGTCGGCCTTGCCCTCTCGGCCCGGGCCCAGGTCTTCGCGCACGCTGGCGACATCCGCGCCGCGCTCTTTCGAACGCGGCACGTGTCCATACCAGCGCGGATAAAACTGCTTGACCGCTTCACCGTCGAACCGCAGCGCGTGGCAGCGGCCGAGCTGGAAAGGCGGTTGTTCGCCGGCGGCTTCGCCGTCGGCGGTCTTGCCGAATTCCGGTCCGGACGCTTCGCCCGGAGAACCGTTAGAAGAATCCCACACTGCTCCGACAAACGCCTGGATAGCGGCCGTCGGCAACACGCCCAACATTTCGGTGAGATGCGTGCAGCCAGCCGTGCCGGCGAGGAGCCGGCCCGCTTCGCGGCGGAAGTTCTGGAGGAGGTTGAGCCCGATAAGGGCCCGATAGGCGGGATTGGCGTTCTGGCACTGACCGTCGTAAGGCACCCAGTCGGACGACGCGTGAGCGTCGACGACATTGAGCTTGCGATCGATCGTGATGCGGAGCCAGAGTTCATGGATCGGCAAACCGTTGGGCCGGACACCGGATGCAAGCGGCACGTCGCGTGACTTATGATCCGTCAGACACGCGTCGATGTCCCACAGACCGTCCTCGCGCTCATAGGCGACCGCCCTGATCGCGCGCTGATGACGCAACTGACGGGGCGCTGGCGGGGGAAGCGGCATGCGTTGGTAAGACCGGATTGGAAAACTTCTCGAGTTTAGCATACCGGGTATTTGAGACAGCAGCGATCTCGCCCGCCCCATGCGCCCCGGATATCAAGCTATTTTTGAGCCAGGCGGTTCAATTTTCCGGCTAATCGCCGTCGAAGCCGTCCTCGAAGCTGTCTTCAATGCCTTTGAGAATTTTGCCGATGATCGACATCGAAAAACCGCGCGCGGCGAGAAAACGCGCCTGACGCGCGCGCTCGGCGGGCGTCTCGGGCAACTGGCCGTACTTCTTCTTCCAGACGGCGCGGGCGCGCACAAGTTCCGTCTCGCGCAACTGCGTGCTCACTTCCTCGATGAGTTCCTCGCCCACCGCATGACGTTTGAGTTCGCTGACGATGCGTCCCGCGCCGACCCGCGAGGCCCGGCGATAAACGACGCTTTCGGCGAAGCGCGCGTCGGAGAGCCAGCCGTCGCGTTCGAGCGTGTCGAGGAGTGCCTCTAGTTCATCGGCGTTGTCGGTGTACGCCATGAGCTTGCGCGAGAGTTCCGCCCGGCTGTACTCGCGACGCGAAAGGTAGCCGAGCGCGCGGCCCTTGAGCGAGCGCTCGGGGCGCTGGCGACTGTTGGCGGCGGCGTTGGCCTTGCGTGCGGCGCGCATCGTGGACGTGCGCTCGTAGCCGTCACCGCCGTCTTCGAGCGCTTTTTCTACCGCGCGCGCCCTGTCGTGCGCGTCGAACGATTCGCGCTCGTCGACTTCGTCGCGGCGGACGGCGGGACGAGCGAACGACTGCCTGGCCGCGCGCGGCGCGCGGCGCGGTTCGGAATCCAATAGGGAGTCAGATGCGGATTCGGGTGCGGAGGCGCGGCGCACAGCGGTCGGTTCAGACGATGGCGACGAGGAAGCGTTAGCGCTGCCGGCATCGACGGGCGCGTCGAAAAATGCCTCGAACGGCACTTCGAACACCGCGCCGCCTTCGTCGTCGAGATCGGGCGTGGAAGAATGGGACAAAAGCTGAGGCTCGGAATGCACAAAGCCGCGATCGCCCGAATGGGCGTCGCGGCTTTGCGAGGTAGTACCAGATGAAACGCGGGCGGACTCGCCGGAATGATCAGGGGCGGATCCGGACGCAGATCCAGAAGCAGACCCGAACGCGGAAAGGGAGCGCCGATTCGCGCCCCGCGCACCACCGCTGGCTTCACGCAGATGCTCCGCCTCGCTCGAAGTCGAGGACGAAGCCTTCGCGGCCTCAGACGGCGCCGAGGCGAACCCGCGCTTGCGCATCACAGTCGTGCCACTCTTTCGGGGCCCGATTCAGAACTTATTCTTCGTCTGCGATTTCGACTTCGCCGGTGTCGGCAACACCGTCCGGCATGGCGTTCACGCCAAGCGATTCGCGGATGCGGTTTTCAATCTCGCGGGCGATGTCTGCGTTTTCGCGCAGGAATTCGCGTGCGTTGTCCTTGCCCTGACCAATGCGTTCGCCGTTATAGCTGTACCACGCACCTGCCTTGTCGACGATCTTGGCCTGCACGCCCAGGTCGATGATTTCGCCCTGACGCGAGATGCCTTCGCCGTAGAGAATGTCGAACACGGCTTCGCGGAACGGCGGCGAGACCTTGTTCTTGACGACCTTCACGCGCGTTTCGCTGCCGATGACTTCGTCGTTCTTCTTGATCGAACCGATACGGCGAATGTCCAGACGCACCGACGAGTAGAACTTCAGCGCGTTACCACCGGTGGTGGTTTCCGGATTGCCGAACATCACGCCGATCTTCATACGAATCTGGTTAATGAAGATCACCATGCAGTTCGTCTTCTTGATCGTGCCGGTGAGCTTGCGCAGCGCCTGCGACATCAGACGTGCCTGCAGACCCGGCAGCGAGTCGCCCATTTCGCCTTCGATTTCAGCCTTCGGCACGAGTGCCGCGACCGAGTCGATGACGATCATGTCGATCGAGCCCGAGCGCACCAGCGCGTCGGTGATTTCGAGCGCCTGTTCGCCCGTGTCCGGCTGCGAGATGAGCAGTTCCGGCACGTTCACGCCGAGCTTCGCGGCGTACTGAACGTCGAGCGCGTGTTCCGCGTCGATGAACGCCGCCGTGCCGCCGAGCTTTTGCAGCTCTGCGATCACCTGCAGCGTGAGCGTGGTCTTACCCGACGATTCCGGACCGTAGATTTCGACCACACGGCCGCGCGGCAGGCCGCCGACGCCGAGCGCGATGTCGAGACCGAGCGAGCCGGTGGACACCACCTGAATGTTTTCGACCGCATCGCCGTCGCCGAGTCGCATGATCGACCCTTTGCCGAACTGCTTTTCGATCTGCGCGAGCGCAGCGGCCAGCGCCTTGCCCTTTTCAGCAGTCAGCCCAGCCGAGCCTTTCTTGCTATCTTCCATGAATCGTCCTTTGCTATGATGAACGGCGTCTCGTGACGATGCGGGCGTGCTTTTGCACACACACGCATGAACGCAGACACTGTATAAAAAAACAGTGGTTTTGGCAAGCGCGTTTTCGCACGCTTTTTCGTACGCGCCCGCCTGAACCGCAAATTGACCAGGAGACCGCCGCGCGCCGCCCGCCCCTCGTGCGAGATGGCACAGGCGCGGCGATGCCTGACTCGACGCAGGCGCATCATGCGAATTCTCATTGCCGAAGACGACAGCATACTCGCGGATGGTCTGGTCCGATCACTCCGCCAATCGGGCTATGCCGTCGATCACGTGCCGACCGGCGTGGACGCCGATACGGCCTTGTCGATGCAGTCGTTCGACCTGCTGATCCTCGACCTCGGCCTGCCCAGAATGACGGGCCTCGAAGTGCTGCGCCGTTTGCGCGCGCGCAATTCCAACCTCCCCGTCCTGATCCTCACGGCCGCCGACAGCGTCGATGAACGCGTCAAAGGACTCGACCTCGGCGCCGACGACTACATGGCCAAGCCCTTCGCGCTCAACGAGCTCGAAGCGCGCGTGCGCGCACTCACGCGGCGCGGCGCGGGCGGCGGCCCGACCGTCGTGCGCCACGGCGCGCTCGCCTTCGATCAGGTCGGGCGCGTCGCGCGCATCAACGAGCAGGTGCTCGATCTGTCGGCGCGCGAACTCGGCGTGCTCGAAGTGCTGCTGCAACGGCTCGGGCGGCTCGTCTCGAAGGAACAGCTCGTCGATCACCTGTGCGAATGGGGCGAGGAAGTGAGCAACAACGCGATCGAGGTCTACGTGCACCGCCTGCGCAAGAAGCTCGAAGCGGGCGGCGTGCGCATCGTGACGGTGCGCGGCCTCGGCTACTGCCTCGAGAAAGAAGCGAACGGCGCGAAGGACGCGGGCGCGGCGAACGCAACCAGTACGGCCGGCGCATCGACGGCGGCGCCCGCGATGCCCGCCAGCCACTACTACAAGTAAGCGGGCGCCATCATGGCCGGGCCCGCGCGCTCCGCGTCCACCGACGGCACGCCGCCGGACGCCTCGCCACGCTCGACGACCGCCGCCAACGACGACACGCTCGACGACGCCGCGCGCGACGCCCGCTACGCCAATCCGTTCGCCCCGCCCGACGAAGCCGAATCCGCCGACGCCGGCGACAAGCGTCCGCGCTCGCTGTTCGGCGAGATTCTCGACTGGATGCTCGCGCCGCTGCTGCTGCTCTGGCCGATGAGCATCGCGGTGACGTATCTGGTCGCGAAATCGATCGCCAACGGGCCGTTCGACCGCGCGCTCGAAACCGACGCCTACGTGCTTGCGCGCCAGATCCATCCGGTCAACGGCGTCGCCGAACTCTCGCTGCCCGACTCCACGCGCGACTTCCTGCGCGCCGATAACGTCGACAGCGTCTATTACCAGGTGCTCGGCACGCGCGGCGAACTCGTCGCCGGCGACCGCGAGATGCCGCTGCCGCACGACGACGACCGGCCGCCGCCCGGCCTCGTCGAGTTCCGCGACGACACGCTGCACGGCATCGACATCCGCGTCGCCTATACGACGGTCGAACCCGCGCATCTGAGCGGCGGGCAGCCCGTGCTGGTTCAGGTCGCCGAAACGCTCGACAAGCGCCGGGCGCTCGCCAACGACATCATCAAGGGCGTGATCCTGCCGCAGTTCGTGATTCTGCCGCTCGCGATCCTGCTGGTCTGGTTCGGGCTCTCGCGCGGCCTCGCGCCGCTGCACGCGCTGCAGTCGAACATGCGCACGCGCCGTCCCGACGATCTTTCGCCGCTCGAAGCGCGCCGCGCGCCGCCCGAAATCGAGCCGCTCGTGACCTCGTTCAACGACCTGCTCACGCGCCTCGAACAGAACATGCAGCTGCAAAAGCGCTTTATCGCCGACGCCGCGCATCAGATGAAAACGCCGCTCGCGGGCCTGCGCACGCAAGCCGAACTCGCGCTGCGCCACGAGGCGCCCGCCGAGGTGCATCGCTCGCTCGAACAGATCGCGACGAGTTCGGAGCACGCCGCGCGGCTCGTCACGCAGTTGCTCGCGCTCGCGCGCGCCGAAAACCGCATGACGGGGCAGATTTTCCAGCCCGTCGATATCGCCGAGGCGGCGCGGCTCGCGGTGCGCGACTGGGTGCAGCCCGCGCTCGCCAAGCACATGGATCTGGGCTACGAAGGCCCCGACAATCCCGGCGCGGATGAGCGTGAAACGGACCCCGGCACACAGGACAGCGAAGCGGACATCGCCGCGGATCAAGCACCCGTGCTCGTCGACGGCAATCCGGTGATGCTGCGCGAAATGCTCTCGAACCTGATCGACAACGCGATCCGCTACACGCCCGCGGGCGGGCGCATCACCGTGCGCGTGCGGCCCGAACCGGCGGCGCGCGCCGTGCATCTGGAGGTGGAGGACACCGGCATCGGCATTCCGGCGGCCGAGCGCGAGCGCGTACTCGAGCGCTTCTATCGCATCCTCGGGCGCGACGGCGACGGCAGCGGCCTCGGCCTCGCGATCGTGCGTGAAATCGTGACGATGCACGGCGGCGCGCTCACTATCGGCGACAACGTCTATCAGGACTCGCCGCGCCTCGCGGGGACGCTCGTGCGTGTGACGCTCGCGATGCGCGGCGCGGCCTGAACGTCGATTACGACGCCGAAACTGACGGCATCAGGTGAAATCCTGGGCGTCAGGCTGGCTGGGACTTTCCCTTAGCGGCACGCGGCGAGAGCACGCATGGAAAATCGATTTGACGAATTTAGAGTTACGTTGAATAAAAATTGGACGATCTTGGGCGACGTTATCACACCACACCCACCAGATCAGCCCACTCGCGCAGCCCGCTCCCTCGTCAGAACCCCGTAAGTTTCCGTTCGAATAATGCATCGCAGGACCACCGCGCCCGCGTCTGCGGGGCGGCCCCACACGCATATCAATACTGGAGACATCTATGGCAACCGTTGGCGGACAAGTCTCGCACGCGCCGATGACCAAGGACGAAAAACGCGTGATCTTCGCGTCGTCCCTCGGCACCGTGTTCGAGTGGTACGACTTCTATCTGGCCGGCTCGCTCGCGGCCTTCATCAGCAAAAGCTTCTTCTCGGGCGTGAACCCCACGGCGGGCTTCATCTTCACGCTGCTCGGCTTCGCGGCGGGCTTCGCCGTGCGTCCGTTCGGCGCGATCGTGTTCGGGCGTCTGGGCGACCTCGTCGGCCGCAAGCACACGTTCCTCGTCACCATCGTCATCATGGGTCTGTCGACTTTCGTGGTCGGCTTCCTGCCAGGCTATGCGTCGATCGGCATTGCGGCGCCGGTGATCTTCATCCTCATGCGTCTGTTGCAGGGCCTCGCGCTCGGCGGCGAGTACGGCGGCGCGGCGACCTACGTCGCCGAACACGCGCCGCCCGGACGCCGCGGCTTCTACACTGCCTGGATCCAGACGACCGCCACGCTCGGCCTGTTCCTCTCGCTGCTCGTGATCCTCGGCGTGCGTACCGCCGTGGGCGAGGAAGCGTTCGGCGCCTGGGCCTGGCGCGTGCCGTTCGTCGCGTCGATCCTGCTGCTCGCGGTCTCGGTCTGGATCCGTCTGCAACTCGACGAATCGCCGGCGTTCAAGCGCATCAAGGCCGAAGGCAAGATCTCGAAGGCGCCGCTCTCGGAAGCGTTCGGCCAGTGGAAGAACCTCAAGGTCGTGATCCTCGCGCTGATCGGCGTGACGGCGGGCCAGGCCGTGGTCTGGTACACGGGCCAGTTCTACGCGCTGTTCTTCCTCACGCAGACGCTCAAGGTCGACGGCGCGAGCGCCAACATCCTGATCGCGCTGGCGCTGCTGATCGGCACGCCGTTCTTCCTGTTCTTCGGCTCGCTGTCGGACAAGATCGGCCGCAAGCCGATCATCATGGCCGGCTGCCTGATCGCCGCGCTGACCTACTTCCCGCTCTTCAAGGCGCTCACGCACTACGCGAATCCGGCGCTCGAAGCGGCCACGGCGCGCGCGCCGATCGTCGTGATCGCGAACCCCGACGAGTGCTCGTTCCAGTTCAACCCGGTCGGCACCTCGAAGTTCACGAGTTCGTGTGACATCGCCAAGAGCGCGCTCTCGAAGGCCGGCCTGAACTACTCGAACGTGGCCGCACCGGCGGGCACGCTCGCGCAGATCAAGGTGGGCGACACGACCATCGACACTTTCGACGGCAAGGCGCCTGGCGCGAAGGAGGCCGGCGCGGCGTTCGACAAGACGCTCTCGGGCGCATTGAAGAGTGCGGGCTATCCGCTCAAGGCCGACCCGGCGCAACTCAACTGGCCGATGAGCGTGGTGATCCTGACCATCCTCGTGATCTTCGTGACGATGGTGTACGGGCCGATTGCGGCGATGCTGGTGGAGATGTTCCCGACGCGCATCCGCTATACGTCGATGTCGCTGCCCTATCACATCGGCAATGGCTGGTTCGGCGGCTTCCTGCCCGCAACGGCGTTCGCGATCGTGGCGGCGCGAGGCGATATCTACTCGGGCCTCTGGTATCCGATCATCATCGCGCTGGCGACCTTCGTGATCGGCATGCTGTTCGTGAAGGAGACGAAGGACTCGGATATCTACTCGCAGGATTGATTCTGTGTCGATCCGGTCGATTTAGCCCCGGCCCGGCGGTCTCGAAAAAAGT
The DNA here is from genome assembly GCF_046535315.1 of Paraburkholderia sp. SIMBA_027. Classification (NCBI taxonomy): domain Bacteria; kingdom Pseudomonadati; phylum Pseudomonadota; class Betaproteobacteria; order Burkholderiales; family Burkholderiaceae; genus Paraburkholderia; species Paraburkholderia sp. SIMBA_027. The sequence goes on along the minus strand of NZ_JAWRWY010000005.1, from coordinate 170,116 downwards.
TGAAGATAGCGCTTGACAGACCTCAGGGCCGCCCGCATAATCTTTCTTCTTAGGCGAATTAGCTCAGCCGGTTAGAGCGACGGAATCATAATCCGCAGGTCCGGGGTTCGAATCCCTGATTCGCCACCAAATGCGAAAGCCGCTGACCCACAAGGTCAGCGGCTTTTTCTATTTGCGCGCCGCGTTTATCTCGCCGCCGCTTTTACAGACTTCGCGCCGCAACTTCCTCAGCGCGAAGCCCAGTCCCTCACTCCGCGCCCTTCCCCCGCTTCGCCACGTACATCGCCTGATCCGCGCGATCGAGCAGCCGTGTCATTTCCACGCCGTCTTCCGGCAGCACCGCCACGCCCACGCTCACGCCCAGTTCGATCGTCTGCCCTTCGAATTCGAACGGCTCGCCGACCTTCTCGCGAATCCGCCGCGAATACACTTCCGCGTCGCTGCGGCCATCGATGCCCGGCAGAATCATCGCGAATTCGTCGCCACCCACGCGCGCGGCCGTATCCACGCGGCGGCTGTTGCTCGCGATGCGCGCCGCCGTTTCCCTGATCGCCGCGTCGCCCGCGCGATGGCCGTAGCGGTCGTTGATCGGCTTGAGGCCGTCCATGTCGAGATTGAGCACGCCCAGTCCGCCTTCCGAACGCACCGCGAGATCGACCGACTGACGCAGACGGTCGTAGAACAACGCGCGGTTCGGCAGGCCGGTGAGCGCGTCGTGCGTCGCACGCAGATAGAGTTCGCTCGTTTCGTGGCGCGCGGCGTGGAACATCGCGGCCGCGATCAGGCCGGACATCAGCGAGAGCGTTTCGATGTCGTCGTCGTCGAAGGCGCCGACTTCGGGCGCCACCACCTTCAGCACGCCCACGGTCGCATCGAGATGCTTGAGCGGCGTGACGATCATCGAGCGCAGGCCGACGCGGCGACACGCTTCGCGGTCCACGCGCGGATCGGCTTCGGAGTCGTCGCAGCGCAGGATTTCGCCGCTGCTCACGCACAGCCCGGAGAGGCTCGATTCGCGCGCGAGGCGCAAGCCGAGCATGCCGGCCACGCTGCCCGACGCCGCGCGATAGACCATCTCGCCGCCTTCGGCGAGTTCGACGGCCGCGCCCTGCGCGCCGGTCAGATGTTCGGTGCGTTCGGCGACGAAGGCCATCACGCCGCCGAGGTCGAGGCCGAGTCTCGCGATGTCGGATTGCGCGCGGATGATTTCGAGGAGCGTGGCGTTGTCGAGCCGAGGGCCGCCGAGGTCGTTTTTCATGGCGTCAAACGTTTGCGTAAGAGCCCTTTTCGCGCAGATCGGCGCGCCACGGGCAGGACGCGCAAGCATAGCAAACTCGCGTCCCTGCTTTCAGCGTTGTCTTTTTACACGCCGTTTCGGTTCAACCTTCGATCCGCTCGCGCGTCACACGCAGCAGGGCCGCCATCGCTTCGCGCGCCGTGCCTGCGTCGCGCCGCGCGATCGCGTCGAACACTTTCGTGTGATCCGGCAGCGCCGCGTTGAACACATCGGCGCGCTTGGCGTTCACGCGCAACTGTCCTTCGAGCGTGCGCTCGATCAGCGTGCCGAGCGGCACCAGCAGTTCGTTGCGGCAAGCGGCGAGCACGGCCAGGTGAAAGCGCAGATCGGCGCGCACCCATTCGTCGACGTTGCGCGCGTCGGTCATCGCGGCGTGGGCGTCGGCGAGATCGGCGAACGAGACGTCGTCGTGCGCGCCCGCCGCGAGCTGCGCGGCGTAAGGCTCGATCATCTCGCGCATTTCCTGCAGCTTGAGCGCGAACGCGAGCGGCGGCGCGACGCGTGCGTACCAGTCGAGCACGTCGGCGTCGAGCAGGTTCCACGCTTCGCGCGAGCGCACGCGCGTGCCGACCTTCGGCCGCGATTCCACGAGTCCTTTCGAGGTGAGCGTGCGCAGCGCTTCGCGCAGCACCGTGCGGCTCACGTCGAAGCGCTCCATCAGGTCCGCTTCGCGCGGCAGCGTCGTGCCGGGCGCGTAGTCGCCGCGCAGAATTGCGCTGCCAAGTTCGAAGGCGACGGTGCCGTGCAGATCGCGCTGAATGACGTTCTCCTTGTATTCGAGGGGGACGATCGCCCAGATACTGGGAACCGATGCAAAATAATACTATTAATAGCACTTAAAGGCGAATTTTGCAGTAGCATGTGCTCCGAGACGCGCCGGGCCCGCCGCTCGCGCCGTGCGCCCATCGAACCGTTCTGGAGACACCGCATGAAAATCACCAAGCTCGAAACCTTCGTCGTGCCGCCCCGCTGGCTCTTCCTCAAGATCGAAACGGACGAAGGCATCATCGGCTGGGGCGAGCCCGTCGTCGAAGGCCGCGCGCACACGGTTGCCGCCGCCGTCGAAGAACTGTCCGACTATCTGATCGGCAAGGATCCGCTGCTGATCGAAGACCACTGGCAGGTGATGTATCGCGCGGGCTTCTACCGCGGCGGTCCGATCACGATGAGCGCGATCGCGGGCGTCGACCAGGCGCTCTGGGACATCAAGGGCAAGCATCATGGCGTGCCGGTGCACGCGCTGCTCGGCGGCCAGGTGCGCGACAAGATCAAGGTCTATTCGTGGATCGGCGGCGACCGTCCGAGCGACGTCGCGAACAACGCGCGCGCCGTGGTCGATCGCGGCTTCAAGGCCGTGAAGATGAACGGCTCGGAAGAGCTGCAGATCATCGACACCTTCGACAAGGTGCAAGGCGTGATCAACAACGTCGCGGCCGTGCGCGAGGCCGTAGGCCCGAACGTCGGCATCGGCGTGGACTTCCACGGCCGCGTGCACAAGCCGATGGCGAAGGTGCTCGCGAAGGAACTCGATCCGTTCAAGCTGATGTTCATCGAAGAGCCCGTGCTCTCGGAGAACGTCGAGGCGCTGCGCGACATCGTCAACCAGACGAGCACGCCGATCGCGCTCGGCGAGCGTCTCTACTCGCGCTGGGACTTCAAGCACATTCTCGCGGGCGGTTACGTCGACATCATTCAGCCCGACGCTTCGCACGCGGGCGGGATCACCGAATGCCGCAAGATCGCGTCGATGGCGGAAGCCTATGACGTGGCGCTCGCGCTGCACTGCCCGCTCGGTCCGATCGCGCTCGCCACCTGTCTGCAGATCGACGCGGTGAGCTACAACGCGTTCATCCAGGAACAGAGCCTCGGCATTCACTACAACCAGGGCAACGACCTGCTCGACTACATCAAGAATCCGGAAGTCTTCAAGTACGAAGACGGCTTCGTGTCGATTCCGCAAGGTCCGGGTCTGGGCATCGAAGTGAACGAGGAGAAGGTGCGCGAGATGGCGAAGGTCGGTCATCGCTGGCGCAATCCGGTGTGGCGTCACGAGGATGGCAGCGTCGCCGAGTGGTGATGTGTGCTGGCGCACAGATCGCGGCGCGATCATGTCGGCAATCGAGGCTGATCGTCGATGAGCGTGCGTATCGCGGAGCTTGCATCCGCGATACGCACAGCGCGCGTCACCTGCGTTACGTGACGTGTTTCGCGCACCACGTTTCAGCGCCGTAACGTTTCAGCCCGGTTTGGGCCCGCAACGCCGCGTCTCGCCTTCGGGCGGTCGCGGCGTTCGTCGTTTTCGCACATAGCGCGCGTGTTCGCGTGTGTAGCTAAAGCCTTGGCGCGCAAGGCAAAAACATCGTATCGCCGGCATCGCGTTCGCGGCGCGCGGCGCACCAGGCGCAATACCGACTCGCATTGGCCTGCTCCTTGCTGAATCCCCTGTACGACAAATCGAACGATACGGGGATACACATGGACGCGATGCTGCCCGACTACCTGATCCGAGAGCAGGCCGCCGTAGGCGCGCTCGTCACTTTCGGCCTGACGCGCGTGATCGCCGCCGCCGTCGCCTGCACGCGCGGCTGGCGCATTCTCATGGTCGAGCAGAGCTTTATCGGGCTCGCGGTGCTCTGGTGCGCGCCGCAACTGTTCGATCTGATCGCGCATCCGTCATCGGTGCTCGCGCTCGCGGAACTCGAAGGCAAGGCAATCGGTTGCGCGATCGCCCTGTTCTTCTCGCCGATTCTCAGTCATCGGCTCGGTTACGAATAAGGGTTACGAATCAGCGCGATCACGCGCGCAAGCGCGGCGTGTTTCAGCCCTGCAACACGTAGCCCGGCACGCTATGACCGAGCACGGCCGCGATCACGAGGATGGCCATCATCACCAGCGCTTCGAGATGCAGCACATTGACGAAGCGGCGCGCCGCGCCCGTCGACGCCGCGCGGCGCAGTTCCGGCATCACCATCACGCGGTTGACGGCGCCGAGCGCGAGTGCGAGCGCGACCAGCGCGAGCTTGGCCAATAGCACGCGGCCCCACTCGCTGCCCGTGAGCGCATCGAGCGAGCCGCCGGTGCCGCGCAGCGTGTTGAACACGCCGGTCGCGAGCACGAGTCCCACCGCGAACAGCGCGACGTTCGAGAGCTGGCCCGCCGTGCGGATCAGCACGCCGCGCGCCGTCGACGCACCCAGCGCCGGCAACACCGCGAGACCGCCCGCCATCACGATGCCGCTCCATGCGCTCGCGCTCAGCACGTGCAGCGTGTTCAGGCCGAGCGCGGCCGAGGCGAAGCCCGCATCGGCCGCGTGACCGAGACCCGCGCGGCCCGCGGCGACGGCGATCAGCGCGAGCCACAGCACGCCGTCGCGCAGCGGGCTCGCGCCCGCGAACGCGGCGAGCAGCACGACGAGCGCGCCGCCGAACGCCACCGACCACGCATGGCCCACGTGCGTTTGCGAGAGCACGGTCGGCACCACGCCGAAGGACGCGGGCAAGGTCTCGCCGCTGATCGACGCACTCTCGTAGAGCAGCCACATGACGAGCGCGATTACGAGCACCAGCGAGCCCGCGCGCAACGAACGCTGCGCGCGCAGCCACGCGGGCCGCGCGGGCGCGATGGCGCTGCGGGCGTCCTTCCCCAGCCACGCGCCGTAGAGCGTCGAGCCGAGCGCGAAGGCGTAGGCGAGATTCACCAGGGCGGCCATCGCGACCTGCCCGATCCAGAGCCAGTCAGCTTTCATCGGCGCGCGCCCTCCAGACAGTCGGAAGTTCCGGCACGCGGGGACGGGGACGGCGGTTGCATCGGCGGGGTAAGTGCAATTGGAGTCATCGAGACGAGTGGCAAGGAAACAACAACAAAACGGCAACAAAACGGCAACAAAACAGCGACGAAACCACGAAGCCGCGGTGAGCGTTCGAAACAGGATTGAAACCGGCGGTGGCGACGTTTGCGCGCCCCGGACAAGCGCGCACGCGATGCGGCGCGACTTTCCGGAAAGGAGCCTGCTTCGATAGCCGCGACGCCGTTCAGTTCAATACCGGATCGTGCACGCGGCGCGCAGCCACTCCCTGCGCTTCGTCAAATCGCCATGCGGATGGCATGGAAGCGAGGTCAAGCAGGGTCAATCCCGAGTCACGAATCGGCTAACGGGTGCAGAATCATAACCGGCGACGCCGCGACCTTCGGCCGCAATCCTGGAGATCGGATCGGGCCGGGTCACTGTGCGTCTCCGGGCAAGCCCGCGTTGGCGGCCCGGAGCGCATGTGGCAAAAAGTCACTGTCGAGGCGATGCTAGAATCGGCTGCGTCGCCGCAGCGCGCACGGGTCGTCTGCTTTTATCGCGCGCAACCTGGAAGCCGGGTCGCTCGAAGCCTGGCAGGTCCACGATAAAGAATGGAGTCACGCGTGTCCCCAAGACGTCTCGTCCGACCGCTCATTCCGCTCGCCGCGCCGCTCCTGGCTGCATTGCTGTTCGGCACGTCCGGAATCTTCAGCGCCGCTTCCGCCCAGACCCCGCAACCCAAAGCCCCCGACACGATCGAATCGCGCGTGCAGGGCTGCACCGCGTGCCACGGCTCGCACGGTCAGGGCACCGACAACGACTACTTCCCGCGTCTCGCCGGCAAACCGGCCGAGTACCTCTACAACCAGTTGATGAATTTTCGCGAGGGTCGCCGCAAGTACCCTCCGATGAATTATCTGGTCACCTATCTCTCCGACGATTACCTGCACGAGATCGCCACGTACTTCTCGCAGCAGCGGCCGCCCTACCCGCCGCCCGCGAAAGCCACGGTCAGCGACAGCACGCTCGCGCGCGGCCAGGCGATCGTCCTGCGGGGCGACCCGGCGCGCCAGGTGCCCGCCTGCGCGGCCTGCCACGGTGCGAAGCTGACCGGCATGGAGCCGGCCATTCCCGGCCTCGTCGGGCTGCATGCGGACTACATCAGCGCGCAGATCGGCGCCTGGCGTTCGGGCTCGCGTCACGCCAAGGCGCCCGACTGCATGCACGAGATCGCCACGCGTCTCACCGACGACGACGTGAACGCCGTCGCGGCCTGGCTTGCCACGCAGAACGCGCCGCAAAATCCCGTGCCGGCCGCGGCTGGCTCGTTGAAGACGCCGCTCGCATGCGGCAGCGAACCGCAATAAGGCGCCGGGAGACAGCCCTATGAACCGCAAGTCCCTGTTCGCTCTGTCCGCAGTCATGCTCGCCGCCGTCGCGGCGCTGGTACCCGTGCTGTGGACCGGCAACACCTATCTGCACAGCGCTTCGGCGCAGGCGGCCACGCCCGCCGACCAGTCCGAGCTCATCAAGAAAGGCGAGTATCTGTCCCGCGCCGGCGACTGCGTCGCCTGTCACACGGTGCGCGGCGGCAAGACCTTCGCGGGCGGCCTGCCGATGGCCACGCCCTTCGGCACGCTCTACACGCCGAACATCACGCCCGACGACCAGTACGGCATCGGCAAGTGGAGCAGCGACGACTTCTACCGCGCCATGCACACGGGCCGCTCGAAAGACGGCAGCCTGCTCTACCCGGCCTTCCCGTTCACGAGCTACACCAAGGTCACGCGCGCGGATTCGGACGCGATCTACGCCTATCTGCGCTCGGTGCCGCCGGTACACGTGCCGAGCCGTCCGCATGAGCTGAAATTCCCGTTCAACAACCGCAACCTGCTGATCGGCTGGCGCACGCTGTTCTTCCGCGAGGGCGAATACAAGCCCGATCCGACCAAATCGGTCGAATGGAATCGCGGCGCGTATCTGGTCGAAGGACTCGGCCACTGCGGCATGTGCCACACGTCGATCAACATGATGGGCGCGCCGGTCAATTCGTCGGCGTTCGCGGGCGGGCTGATTCCGCTGCAGAACTGGTACGCGCCCTCGCTCACGTCGAGCGAAGGCGGTCTCGGCGACTGGGAGATCAAGGACATCGCCAGTCTGCTGAAAACCGGCGTCTCGGAGCGCGGCGCCGTGTTCGGGCCGATGGCGGACGTGATCCACAACAGCCTGCAATACGTCTCCGACGACGACATCAAGGCGATGGCGACCTATCTGAAGACCATCCCGCAGCGCAAGGAAGCGCCCGAGACCATGCAGATGGAAACCTCCGAAGCGTTCGGCGGCGAACTCTTGCAGCAAGGTCAGAAGATCTACCATGACCAGTGTGCGAAGTGCCATGCGGAGAACGGCCTCGGCATGCCGCCGAACTTCCCGCCGCTCGCGAACAACCAGTCGATCCAGATGAAATCGGCGGTGAATCCGATCCGGATGGTGCTCAACGGCGGCTATCCGCCCAGCACGCAGGGCAATCCGCGCCCGTACGGCATGCCGCCGTTCGCCCAGGCGCTGTCCAACCAGGAAGTGGCGGCGGTCGTGACCTTCATCCGCATGTCGTGGGGGAACAAGGGCACGCCGGTCTCGCCGCAACAGGTGTCGGATCTGCGCTCCGCACCGCTCGACTGAGCCACGTTTGTTATAGTGGCGTTTGCCTGACAAGGGCGCAGCCGGCAAAACGCCGCCGGCTGCGCCCTTCGCTATTTGGCCGCGCGCCGCGCGTTGATTGCGGCACGAGGCCGCGCGGCGCGAGCCGCACGCTGTCGAATTCGCTGTCGAACTGATGGTTTTGAAGCTGGTTTTGAAGCAAACACGCAGGGCAAGAAGAACAAGGAGTGGTCGTCATGCACGCTGGTGAGCGTTTGAACAGCATTACTCACCTGGTGGGCGCGATGTTGTCGATTGCGGGGCTGGTATCGCTCGTAACGCTCGGGGCGCTCGATCACGACGCATACAAGGTCGTGAGTTTCGCCGTATACGGCGCGATGTTGTGCGCGCTCTACACGATCTCCACGCTGTATCACGGCGTGCGCGGACCGCGCCTGAAAGCCGTGCTGCAAAAGTGCGACCACGCCGCGATCTATCTGCTGATCGCGGGCAGCTATACTCCGTTCACGCTTGTCACGCTGCGCGGGCCGTGGGGCTGGTCGCTCTTTGGCGTAAGCTGGGGGCTCGCCGCGTTCGGCATCGTGCAGGAGCTCACGCTCGGGCGCCGCACCCGCATGCTGTCGATGGTGCTGTACGTGGTGATGGGCTGGCTCGCGCTGGTCGCGGTCAAGCCGCTCCTCGGCGCGCTGCCCGCCGCGGGCACCGCCTGGCTGCTGGCCGGCGGCATCATCTACAGCGTCGGCATCTATTTTTTCATCAACGACGAGCGCATCCGGCACGGACATGGAATCTGGCATCTGTTCGTGCTCGCCGGGAGCGTCTGTCAATTCGTGAGCGTCGCGGGCTACGTCGCCTGACGCATCCCACCGGGAATCTCCACGAAATCGTCGCGCGGCGGCCGCAGTGTCCGCTGCCGTGCGATGCAACTTTATGCCAGCCGACGGGTCTGCAAGAACCGTCGACAAGCGGCGCGCGCACTGGCGTGCCGTCCGAATACACGCGAGCACCCGCGCTCAGCCTTGCGCGGCGCGCCGTCACCGGCAGCGCCCCTCCGCTCGCGATACTGCAATACAACAGGTATTTATGTCTTTCGATTCTCTCGGCTTGTCCGAACCGCTGGTCCGCGCTGTCAACGAACTGGGCTACACCACGCCCACGCCCATCCAGTCGCAAGCGATCCCCGCCGTGCTCGGCGGCGGCGACCTGCTCGCGGGTGCGCAGACCGGCACGGGCAAGACCGCCGGCTTCACGCTGCCGATCCTGCAACGCCTGACCGACATGCCGGCCGCCGCGGGCGGCAAGCGCGTCGTGCGCGCGCTGATCCTCACGCCCACGCGCGAACTCGCGGCGCAGGTGGAAGAAAGCGTGCGCGCCTACGGCAAGTATCTGAAGCTCAAGTCGACCGTGATGTTCGGCGGCGTGGGCATCAACCCGCAGATCGACGCGCTCAAGCGCGGCGTCGATATCGTGGTCGCGACGCCTGGCCGTCTGCTCGATCACATGCAGCAGAAGACCATCGACCTCTCGCAGCTCGAGATTCTCGTGCTCGACGAAGCCGACCGCATGCTCGACATGGGCTTCATCCACGACATCAAGCGCGTGCTCGCGAAGCTGCCGCCGAAGCGCCAGAACCTGCTCTTCTCGGCCACTTTCGCCGACGAAATCAAGGCGCTCGCCGACAGCCTGCTCGACTCGCCCGCGCTGATCGAAGTCGCGCGCCGCAACACCACGGCGGAAACGGTCGCGCAGAAGGTTTATCCGGTCGATCGCGACCGCAAGCGCGACCTGCTCACGCACCTGATCCGCCAGCACAACTGGTTCCAGGTGCTCGTGTTCACGCGCACCAAGCACGGCGCGAACCGCCTCGCGGAACAGCTCACGAAGGACGGCATCAGCGCGCTCGCGATCCACGGCAACAAGAGCCAGTCGGCACGCACGCGCGCGCTCTCCGAATTCAAGGACGGCACGCTGCAGGTGCTCGTGGCCACCGACATCGCGGCGCGCGGCATCGACATCGATCAGCTGCCGCACGTGGTCAACTACGATCTGCCGAACGTGCCCGAGGATTACGTGCACCGTATCGGCCGCACGGGCCGCGCGGGCGCGACGGGCGAAGCGGTGTCGCTCGTCTGCGTCGACGAACACCAGTTGCTCAAGGACATCGAGAAGCTCATCAAGCGCGCGGTGCCGCAGGAAGTCATTCCGGGCTTCGAGCCGGATCCGAATGCCAAGCCCGAGCCGATCCAGCGCCGTGGCCAGCAGCAAGGCCGTGGCCAGCGTCAGGGGCAAGGTCAGAGCCAGCAAGGTCAGGGACGCGGTGCGTCGAACGGCGGTGCGCCGCGCGGCGGCCAGCGTGACGGCGGTAATCGCGGTGAAGGCCGTGGTGAAGGCCGTGCGAACGCTGGTGGAAACAACGGCGGCAACCGCGGCGAACAACGCCCGGCCAAGCCCGCGCAGAACGGCATCCGCACGGCCAAGCCGGTGAAGCAGCAAGCGGCGACGAATCACGGCGCACAAGGCGCGCGCGGCGAACATACGCGTCGCGAAAGCCAGCGCGGCGTGTCGCATGAAAGCGCGCTCGGCCGTACGCAGCGCAAGCCGCAATCGAATCCAGGCGCCCTGCTCGGCGGCCGTCCGGGTGGCAGCTCGCGTCGCGACGGCCAGCGCGGCGACCGCTAAGCCGGTCCGCCAGCCCGCGGCGCCTCGCCGCGCGGCGCGGCGCTACGCCATGAAAAAGGCCCGCTTTGCAGCGGGCCTTTTCTTTTGTGCGGCTCGACCGCCGGCGCTTAGCGGAAGAACACGTGCTGGGTGATCTTCGCGAGCGGATACAGCACGCTTGGCTGGATCTTCGCGGGAATGTCGAGCGGCTTGAGCAGCATCTTCACGCACATGTCGGCGGACAGATTGTGGCGCACGAGCTTGTTCACGCGCGCCGTGAGTTCACGGTTGTACGCCGAATCCTTCACGCGATCAGGATAGCGAATCGCGAACACGTGACGCAGCGCGATCTCCGAGTCCTCGTTCTTGATCTCCATCACGCGACGCATGAGCGCGCCGAGCACCGCGAGGCGGCCATGCCCCTCGACCTGGTTGTACTTCTTGAAGTAGCGGAAAAAGTGCTTGTAGTGGCGCACTTCGTCCGAACGGATGTTGTCGGTGATTTCCTTGAGCACGGGCTCGGTCGAACATTCGCCGATCGCGCGATACAAGGTGGCCGTGCCCGTTTCGACGACACAGCGCGCAACCATTTCGAGCGCGCGCGTCTTTTCGAATTCCTCGAACGAGCAGGTCTTCGAGTATTCCTCGAAGAAGTTGTTGAACGCCGTGTCCCAGTCGAATTCGGGCCAGACGTAATTGATGTAGGTCTTCAGCGCGCGGCCGTGCTGAAGCTCCTCGTGTTCCCATTCGTTGTTGAGCCACGCGGACACTTCCGGGTCGCCATTGAAAAACACGCTCAGATTGCTCGTGTAGAGGTCCGAGCCGCTCTCGATGAACGATGCCGCACACAGCAGCAGCAGCAGATCTTCGTTGGCAGCCGCGAGCTTGCGGTCGATCCGCGTGAGATCGATGTCTTCGATGCGCCAGGGCATCACGTGGCCAGGCTCACTGTCGTTACGCATTGTGTCGTACTCCGAAAGCGGTATCTGCTCGCGCGGCGCTTCGCGCCCGGTCCCGGCGCGACTGCACGCCGGTGCCCTGGATTGGCGCTTTCGCCGCGTGGTGAAAGGTACCAGCCATATCTAATTCATATTAGCCGTTGTTTCTGGAAGCTGCAGTCTGAGAGCACAGACCGGTCCCGCAAGCGCCAGTTCCGGGAAGAGTCGACTTGTAAGCCTGTCGTAGCGCAGATTTTGTTACGCAGCAATACTCCGTGCCGCCAGCCAACCGCCGGGCGCACGCTACGCACTGCGCTGCCTCGATAGCCCCGAAGGTGCAAGCCACGGGCCTGACAGCGGTACGCGACAGGACCACAAATAATCGGAAGCTTCGCGAAGTGAAGGCTTACACGCGGCACCTGACGCAAACCGAAGAAATCCTCCAGGTCGTCACATTGACGGCGCGCAAGTCGTGCGTGAAGGAGAAAGATGCGCAAGCGATGCGCGGTGAATCGGTGAACGGGCTCGGAGGTAAATCGACCCCGACTTGCCCTGTGAGTCACCACGCATTGCGCGACGCGCCATGAACTTCAAGTGATTTCGCGGATTCCCGGGCGCGGCTCGACCGCCGCCGCAGACAGCGAATGTCAAAGGGAATATTTTCGGCATGTGGTTTGTACAACGCAAAGGCGTTGACTACACTCCAGTTCCCCGGCGCCGCGTCCGGGCTGGATGCTGTTTGAGTTGCCTGGGCGACGTCTCCCGACGTTCGCGAACACTGTTTCCAGGCAGACGCGAACGGACCGCCAACCGTCCAGCCGATCACCGACCGCACCGCCGCAGGCTTTCGCTCACGCCCACCGCATGACTGTCGCCGCGCTGCCCAACGAGGGGCCGCGAACGTCGACCTCTGATGCGGCAACATGGAGAGAACGATGCTGAGTCCGCATGAATTCGCCACTCTGCTGCTAGTGAAGGACGCCCCCAACCAGCTCGATATGGAACGCGAAGAACTGGACGCCCTGCTCGAACGACAGCTCGTCCAGCTGGAACGCCTGGCCTCCGGCCTCCAGCGGTGGCGACTCACCGAAATCGGCGACTCGGCGTTACGCGCCATCAAACGGTTTTCGTGAACCAGAAGTTTTCGTGAACCGGACGCCGCGCGGCTTGCGCGCGGCAACGGCCTGACACGCCGGCGCGCGCAACCACGCTCTCAGACACGCGCCACACGACCACGACCGACCTTTTCTCGACCTGCGCGGACGCCGGGATCGTCCGCCAGAACGTGGTGTCGAGCCCATCCCCGATGCAGGCGCACGGCTGTAGACGTTCGCGCCTGCAGTGCATGGTCACGCGGACCCGCGCGCTTCATGCCCGCGTGACCATTTTTTTCGCGCTTCGCCTGGGCGCTTCGCCTTGGCGCTTCGCCTCGTCATTAGGCCTCGTCCCTACGCCTGGCCACTACGCTGCACCAGGCCCCACCCCGCCTACGGACGAACCGCGCGCGCTCAACCGCCGCGCAAAGTCGGGTCGGCCGAGGCGCGCCAGTTCAGCGCCTGTGCGCGCTGGTCGTTGAGATACGCCACCCACTGATTGCGCGACTGCATGTCGCCGCTTGCGCCATGCGCCGTGTACTGCTGCGCGAGCCCCGCCTGGAAGCTGCAGAAGCGCTCCTGCGGCAGCTTGCCGTGACGGTTGGCGACATAGGCGTCGTAGACCGCCGAATAGACGGCCTGGGTGTCCGCGCCGTAGTCGGGCGCCTGGCCGCCGCACATCTGCTGAAGCGTGGCGAAGGGCGGCGGACTGCTCCACGCGCCGACGAGGCCCGACGAATTGGCACATCCCGCGACGAGCATCGCCGCACCGATCATCGCAAGTCCACGCATTGCGTTCTCCCCGTGTTCGACTGAGTGTTCCAGCGCGCATTGTCGCATCGCGCGGCGCGCCTCACACCCTGGCCGTACGGCCAACGTCGCATCGACGCGTGAAAGCCGGCGCAGTCGGGACGGCATCGCAGCGGCAAGCGGCACGCGAAACCCCGGCCGCGCACGCAAAAGCACGTATCATGAGGCTTTCAACGTCCTGCCTTGCCGGTTTGCGCGCGTGGCGTCCGTCTTCCGCGCGACCGTGCGCCGCCCTGTGTTTTCGTCCGCCCATACAGCCTTCATGGCTGCTTTTTCGTCTTACGCATGATCGACCATCTCATCTGCGACTGCGACGGCGTGCTCGTCGACAGCGAAGTCATCGCCGACCACGTGCTCTTCGATACGCTCAGCCGCACCTTCCCCGGCGTGGATTTCCGCGCCGCCGTGGCCTCCGCCTTCGGCCAGCAGACCTCGCGCTTTCTCGCCGACGTCGCCGAGCGCTTCAACCTCACGCTGCCCGAGCATTTTCTCGAGACGATCGACCACAACTGCGAAGTCGCGATCGCCGATTCGGTGAGCCCGATCAACGGCGTGCGCGACGCGCTGCGCCAGATCGCGCTGCCCGCCGCCGTGGTGTCGAACAGCCGCCTCACGCGCGTGCACGCCTCGGTGCGCCGCGCCGGGCTCGACACGATCTTCGGCGAGCGCATCTTCAGCGCCGAGATGGTCGCGCGGCCCAAGCCTTATCCGGATGTCTATCTGCATGCGGCCAAAACGCTCGGCGTGGAGCCGGCGCGCTGCCTCGTGGTCGAGGACAGCCTCTCGGGCCTGAACGCCGCGCGCGCGGCGGGCATGAAGACCATCGCGTTCGTGGGCGCGAGCCATATCCCGTCGGGCTATGCCGACGTGCTGCGCGAGTTGGGCATCACGCGCATCATGGAACACATGGACGAATTGCCCGCGCTCGTGGCAGCGGGCGTGCGCGGCGAGTTCGGCGACGTGCAGTCGTAAGCCAACCTGGCGCACTGCCGCTCGCTTCGTCGATAAAAAAACGGCGCGTGAACCACAAGGCTCACGCGCCGTTTTTCATTGCGGGCCGCGCGGGAAAGGCGGCCTGCGGCACCTTCACGTTTCGAACGCGCCTTACACCAGTTCGGCGCTGCGTTCGCGCACCTCGGCGAGCGAGGCGCGGAATGCCGCCAGCTCGGCGATCGTCAGCATCGGCAGATTGTGCAGCTTCGCGAAGTCGTCGACCTGCTGGCCGCGCGCCATCGTGCCGTCCGGATTCATCAGTTCGCACAGCACGCCCGCGGGCTCCAGGCCGGCGAGCGCCGCCAGGTCGACGGTGCCTTCGGTATGGCCGCGGCGCGCGAGCACGCCGCCCGGCTGCGCGCGCAGCGGGAACACGTGGCCGGGGCTCACGATGTCGGCGGGCTTCGCGCCGGCCGCGATGGCCGCGCGGATCGTCGTCACGCGGTCGGCGGCCGACACGCCCGTGCTCACGCCCTCGCGCGCCTCGATCGAGACGGTGAAGGCCGTGCGGTTGCGGCTCTCGTTGCGCGCGACCATCGGCGGCAGTTCGAGCGCGCGCACTTTCTCGTCGGAGAGGCACAGGCAGACGATGCCGCTGCATTCGCGGATGAACAGCGCCATCGTTTCGTTAGTCAGGTTCTCGGCGGCGCAGACGAGATCGGCTTCGTCCTCGCGGTCGTGATCGTCCTGAAGGACGACGGGACGGCCTTCGCGCATGGCCTGCAGCGCGGCGGCGATGCGCGGGGGCACCGGCTCGGTGTCGAGCAAGGGAAGATCGGCGATGGCGTCGAGCGGCTGCTCGACCGGGAGATTGCGGGTAAAGGACATGTGAAACGCTCCTCGCAAGAGTTGGGCGAAAAACGTTTCAGGGCATTGCAAACAGACAGGAATCCCCGGCACGCGGCCTCTCGCGAGCGCCGCGCGCGGCACCCGGCTCAAGGCCGGACGACGCCACGCGCACGCAGGCGCTACGCCGCGGCGGATGGGCAAACATGACCATCTGCACATCTTCTCTCATCCGGACTATGACCGTCGGCTCTGGCTTCGCACCAGATCTGCTGACCCTGCGCACGAGACGAAAACAGCTTGCAGCGACTCACGCACAGGCGCTCGCGGGCTCACCGGCTGGCCTTTCGGCCCGGCCGGCATACCGCCGGTGGGGAATTGCACCCCGCCCTGAAGACGCACTGATTACCGGTTGAACCGGCGGAAGAAGCATACCGCGTCGCGCCCGATCGTGCAGCGCGGCAAAGACCCACTGGACAAATGCGCGCACCGGGCGCGCACCGATCTCAGAGCGTCTGCGGCGCGGCTTGCGGCACGTCCCAGCGCGGCGGCGTCTCGGCGTTGCGCGTCACGCGGAACACGCGCGCCTCGGTGTCGCCCGGATTGCGCAGGCTGTGCGGCTGGTCGGCGTCGAACACGATGGCGTCGCCGGTCGCGAGCAACTGGCGGCGATCGTGCACGCTCACTTCGAGCGTGCCTTCGCTGACCACGAGGTTGACGGTCGTGCCCGGCGCGCGGCGCGTGCCCGGCTCGGTGTGCAGCGGCGCGATGCGCAGTTCGTGAAACTCGGCGGCGGCGGGCTCGTCCTCGGGATAGAGCGCGCGAGCCGAATAACGGCCGTCGGCGCTTACGCGGCGCGGCGCGCGTTCGGCGGGCAGATGCTCGAAGCCGTTCACCGCATGACGGCGCAGGAACGCCGACACCGATACCTTAAGCGCCGCCGCGACCTTGCAGAGCACCTTGATCGACGGCACGCTGCGCGCCGACTCCACCTGGGCGAGCATCGCGCGCGACACGCCCGAGGCACGCGCCAGCGCATCGAGCGAGAGTTGACGCTCGGCGCGCAGCCGCGCGAGGTTCACGCCGACGAGATGTTCGAGTGCATCGAACGCGTTGGCGGCGCTGTCGTGCGCCTCGGTTTGTGCTGTCGCTTGTGCAAGCGGCGCAACGGCGAATGCAGAGCGTTCGTCGACGCCGCGAACAATCGCTTCGTGATCCGAAACAGTGTCGATGTCGACGGCGAGATCGTCGTCGCGGCGATGCGTCGTACCGCGATGTGCGGCCGGACGATCGGCCTGCGCGTGGCTCACGAGCGCGAGCGGTGAATGCATGGCAGCCTCCCAGACGCGCCGCGAACCGGCGCAATTGCTTGAATGGAGGCAAGACTAGCATCGCGTCCCGCCGCGCCCAACGAAGTTATCTTCACACTGATATCAGCATTGCAGAGCGCGTTTTCGGGAATGCTTGTGCGCGTATGCGATATGCCCGGACTGTGCGCCACGCGGGTTCAGCAGGCGTCCTGACTCACCGCCACGCGCGCCGCCGCGCCGCCGGTTTCGCGCGCGTCGAGCCGCGCCGCCAGCCAGGTCAGCGCGAGCGCCGCGATCGAGACGGCGGCGGCCACCCACGGCAGCGCATCGAGCGCGAGGCCACGCGTGATGACGAGACCGCCGAGCCACGCGCCCATCGCGTTGCCCACGTTGAACGCGCCGATGTTCAGCGTCGAGGCCAGATTCGGCGCGGCGGCGGCCTTCGCCACCACGCGCATTTGCAGCGGCGGCACGGTCGCGAACGCCGCGATGCCCCAGACGAATACCGTGATCGCCGCCGGAATCGCCGCGTGGCTCGTCTTCGTGAAGATCGCCATGACCACTGCGAGGGCGATCAGGATGCCCATCAGCGACGGCATCAGCGCACGGTCCGCGAGCTTGCCGCCGAGCATGTTGCCGAGCGTGAGCCCCACGCCGAACAGCACGAGCATCAACGTCACGCCGCGCGGCGAGAAACCGCTCACCTGCTCCAGAATGGGCGCGATGTAGGTGAACACGACGAACACGCCGCCGAAGCCCAGCACCGTCATGCCGAGCGCGATCCACACCTGCGGATCGCGCAGCACGCGCACTTCGTGGCCGAGTCCGGCGGGCGCGTGATCGTGCAGATTCGGCACCAGCGCGGTCACGCCGAGCAGCGAAATCACGCCGAAGCCGCTGACGATCCAGAACGCCACGCGCCAGCCGAACTGCTGGCCGATCGCGGTGCCGAACGGCACGCCGAGCACGGTCGCGAGCGTGAGGCCCGTGAACATCATCGCGATGGCGCTGGCGCGCTTTTCCTGCGGCACGAGCGAGGCCGCGACCACGGCGCCGATGCCGAAGAACGAGCCGTGCGCGAACGAGGCCACGACGCGCGCGACCATCAGCAGCGAGTAGTTGCCGGCGACCGCGCACATCACGTTGCCGACGATGAACACGCCCATCAGCAATTGCAGCGCGAGCTTGCGCGGCATGCGGCTGGTGAGCACGGCGAGCAGCGGCGCGCCCACCGCGACGCCGAGCGCGTAGCCGGTGACGAGCAGGCCCGCGGCGGGAATCGTCACGCCGAGATCGCGCGCGACGTCGGGCAACAGGCCCATGATGAGGAACTCGGTGGTGCCGATGGCAAAAGCGCTGATCGCCAGCGCGAGCAAGGGAATAGGCATCGAAATCTCCAGAGGACAGCCAGGGTGTTGCGTTGTGTTGGTGCGCGTTTCAGGGCAGAGGTCGGAGGTCGGAGTGCGAAGGTCGGCGATCAGGCCGCGTCGTCCGCCGACGTCACGAACTCGACCGCCACGCCCGGCGCGAGCGCGACGAACGCCTGGCGCTCGCCGCTCAGCGGCACGTCGGCGAGCTGATACGGCACGCCATGCGAGCGCAGCCGCGCGAGCAATACGCGCCATTCGTCGCCGGGCGCGACGCGCAGCGCGAAATGATCGAGACGCGGCGCCGTGCGCGTAGCCGCCGACGCGCGCGTCGCGGGCACGGTCGCCTCGACGAGATGGATCACCGCGCGGCCTTGCGCATAGAGCCAGTGGCCGCCGACGGAAAACGGCGGACGCGGGCCGTCCACCAGCCCCGCGATCTCGCAGAAAAAACGGCGCGTGCCGTCCAGATCGGGCGTGACGAGCGTGACGTGATCGAGTTGCATGGCGGCGTCCTTGCGTGGTTCCCTGCGTGGCGAATCCTGAAAACACGCGCATTGTCCAGCTTCGGCGCAGACTTGATAATTGGCGTAGCATTTGAAGGATTTTCAAACGCTGTCTAATAATCTTCCCGGTATCGACATGGACAATCTCGGCGACGTGCGCCTTTTCGTGGAAGCCGCGCGGCTCGGCAGCCTGTCGGCGGCGGGCCGCAAGCTGGGCCTCACGCCGGCGGCGGCCAGCGCCCGGCTCGCGCGGCTCGAAGCGGAGCTGCGTGCGCGCCTGTTCGACCGCACCACGCGTCAGTTGCGCCTGACCGACGAAGGCCGCGCCTATCTCAATTGCAGCGAAAGCGCGCTGCGCTCGCTCGACGACGCCAAGGCGGCGTTGCAGGAGGGCCAGAACGCAGTGCGCGGCAAGGTGCGCATCTCGGCGACTTCCGACTTCGGCCGCAATCTGCTGATGTCGTGGCTCGACGAATTCCGCTCGCACTATCCCGAAGTGCGTTTCGCGCTCACGCTGACCGATTCGATCTCGAATCTCGTGCTCGAGGACATCGATCTGGCGATCCGCTTCGGCACGCCGCAGGACAGTTCGCTGATCGCGCGGCGGCTCGCACCGAACCCGCGCGTGCTGTGCGCCGCGCCCGATTACATCGCCCGCCACGGCGAGCCGCACGAGCCCGCCGATCTGGCGCGCTTCGATTGCATCGTCATCGGCTCGCCGGCGGGCCCCGTCAACGAGTGGCGCTTCACGCGCGGGAACGCGTCGCAGACCTACGTCGTGCCGCTGGAGAACGCGCTCGAAAGCTCGGACGGCGAGGCCGTGCGCCAGTGGACGCTGTGCGGCTACGGTTTATCGGTGAAATCGATCTGGGACGTGGCCGACGACCTGCGCGCCGGGCGGCTGCGGATCGTCATGCCGGACTGGCGTTACGCCGAGCAGCCCGTGCACGCGCTCTACCATCGCAACCGCTATCTCGCGCCGCGCGTGCGCGTGCTGCTGGATTTCCTGTCCGAGCGTTTCGCCCAGGCGGCGCACGAGTTGAGCGCGCTTGTGCCCTGGGCGGAAGACCCGAAACACGCGAAACAGGCGGAACACGCGCAAGGCGCGAACGGCGTGGAAGTCGTGTCGGGCACGGCGGCCGGCGCCGCGCCGGCCCGCTCGCGGGGCCGCAAGGCCGTCAGCGCATAAGGCTATAATGTTGGATTAAGCTGAACGATGGTTCGCGTAGTCATCCGGCGGCATCAGAAGCCAATGCGCACGCAAAAAACGCGCGCCAGGGCACCAGACAAACCCGCCAGCGAACCGCCCCACTGTGCGCCACAGCCTTCGCAGGCCGGCCACCCGCTTCAGCCCCAATTTTCACCGTAGTCCCGACGTGCATTTCGTGCATCAACCGGACGACGCCCCCAGGTGAACCACTGCGAACGGCGAACCCCGATGACCAAGAAAGTTTATGTAAAGACGTTTGGCTGCCAGATGAACGAGTACGACTCCGACAAGATGGTCGACGTACTCGGCGCCGCTGAAGGCCTCGTGAAAACCGACACGCCCGAAGACGCGGACGTGATCCTGTTCAACACCTGCTCGGTGCGCGAAAAGGCCCAGGAAAAAGTCTTTTCCGACCTCGGCCGCGTGCGCGAACTGAAGGAAGCGAACCCGAATCTGCTGATCGGCGTGGGCGGTTGCGTGGCGAGCCAGGAAGGCGCGGCCATCGTCCAGCGCGCGCCGTATGTCGATCTGGTGTTCGGTCCGCAAACGCTGCACCGCCTGCCGCAGATGATCGACGCGCGCCGCGCCTCGGGCCGCGCGCAGGTCGACATCACCTTCCCCGAAATCGAGAAGTTCGACCATCTGCCGCCCGCGCGCGTGGAAGGCCCGAGCGCATTCGTCTCGATCATGGAAGGCTGCTCGAAATATTGCAGCTACTGCGTCGTGCCCTACACGCGCGGCGACGAAGTCTCGCGTCCGCTCGACGACGTGCTCACCGAAGTCGCCGGTCTCGCCGACCAGGGCGTGCGCGAAGTCACGCTGCTCGGCCAGAACGTCAACGCCTATCGCGGCCAGCTCACGCAAGGCGCGAGCGAAATCGCCGACTTCGCCACGCTGATCGAATACGTCGCCGACATCCCTGGCATCGAGCGCATTCGCTACACGACCTCGCATCCGAAGGAATTCACGCAGCGCCTGATCGACACCTACGCGAAGGTGCCGAAGCTCGTGAACCACCTGCATCTGCCCGTGCAGCACGGCTCCGACCGCGTGCTGATGGCGATGAAGCGCGGCTACACCGTGCTCGAATACAAGTCGGTGATCCGCAAGCTGCGCGCGATCCGCCCCGACCTCTCGCTCTCGACCGACATCATCGTCGGCTTCCCGGGCGAGACCGAGGAAGATTTCGAAAAGACCATGAAGCTCGTCGAAGAGATGAGCTACGACACGAGCTTCTCGTTCATTTACAGTCCGCGTCCGGGCACGCCCGCCGCGAACCTGGAAGACGACACGCCGCGCGAAGTGAAGCTCAAGCGTCTGCAACATCTGCAGGCGACGATCGAAGAAAACGTGCAGCGCATCAGCCAGTCGATGGTCGGACGCGTCGAGCGCATTCTGGTCGAAGGTCCGTCACGCAAGGATCCGAGCGAACTGTCGGGCCGCACGGAAAACAACCGTGTGGTGAACTTCCCGGCGCCGCTCGCTTCGCACGCGCGCCTGATCGGCCAGATGATCGACGTGAAGATCAACCACGCGTACCCGCACTCGCTGCGCGGCGAGCTCGTGCTCGCGCACGAGGGCAATTCGGCGCTGTCGCACTAAATCGCCATCCGGCACCTGCAGCGCGCCACTCACGGAACACGGGAGTTCAGAGACACCTTGAAGCCGAATCAGCAGCATCTGGAATTCACCGCGCCGCACGACGACAACGCGCGGCTCGCCAACCTCTGCGGCCCGCTCGACGAAAATCTGCGGCAGATCGAGCAGGCGCTCGACGTGACGCTCGCACGGCGCGGCCATCGCATTTCGATTCGCGGCCGCGGCGCGAAGCTCGCGCTCACCGCGCTCGAAAACTTCTACAACAAGGCACGCGATCCGCTTTCCGTCGACGACATCCAGCTCGCGCTGGTCGAGGCGCGCCATCTGGCGAGCCGCGCGAATGCGCGCGCGAACGGTAACGGCGGGAATGGCGGCAACGGCAAGTCCGACGACGGCGCGGAACTCGATCCGCGTTTTCGCGGCGATCCCGACCATCCGTTCGACGAACCGGCGCGCGACGATATCGACGTCGAAGAGCAAGGTCCGAAGCTCTACACGCGTCGCGCCGACCTGCGCGGCCGCACGCCCGCGCAGCGCGAGTACCTGAAGCAGATCATCTCGCACGACGTGACCTTCGGCATCGGGCCGGCGGGCACGGGCAAGACCTATCTCGCGGTGGCCTGCGCGGTCGACGCGCTCGAACGCGATCAGGTCAAGCGCATCGTGCTGACGCGCCCGGCCGTCGAAGCGGGCGAGCGCCTGGGCTTTTTGCCCGGCGATCTCGCGCAGAAGGTCGATCCGTATCTGCGCCCGCTCTACGACGCGCTCTACGATCTGCTCGGCTTCGACAAGACGGCGAAGATGTTCGAGCGCCAGATGATCGAAATCGCGCCGCTCGCGTACATGCGCGGCCGCACGCTCAATCACGCGTTCATCATCCTCGACGAGGCGCAGAACACCACGCCCGAGCAGATGAAGATGTTCCTCACGCGTATCGGCTTCGGCTCGAAGGCGGTCGTGACCGGCGACACCACCCAGGTGGACTTGCCGCGCGGCCACAAGAGCGGGCTGATCGAGGCGCAGCATGTGCTCGCGAACGTGCGCGGCATCGCCGTCACGCACTTCACGAGCGCGGACGTGGTGCGTCATCCGCTCGTCGCGCGTATCGTCGAGGCTTACGACGCGCATTCGAAGAAGGACGACAGCGGCGCCGACGCACGCTGATCAGTGCTGAACCCGATCGACAGCTCAACATGTCCCGCGCACCGAAACTCAAACTGAACCTTCAGTTCCCCGCCGCGAAGGCGTTTCCCGAGCACAAGGCCGCGCTGCCGCGCGCGACCGTGGCGGCCTGGGTAAAGGCGGCGCTGTTCGCCGACGCGGAACTGACCGTGCGCTTCGTCGACGCCGAGGAAGGCCGCACGCTCAACCGCAGCTATCGCGGCAAGGACTACGCGACCAACGTCCTCACCTTCGCCTACGCGGAGAGCGAGGACGACCCGGTCACGGGCGACCTGATCCTCTGCTGCCCGGTGGTGGAAAAGGAAGCCGCCGAGCAGAACAAGCCGCTCGCCGCGCACTACGCGCATCTGCTGGTGCACGGCGCGCTGCATGCGCAAGGCTACGATCACGAGGACGACGCCGAAGCCGAAGAGATGGAAGGCATCGAGACCGAAGTCCTCAATTCGCTCGGTTTTCCCGATCCGTACAAATAAGGACCTCCACGCGCCGCGCACCGCGCACCGCGCGCCTTCCGCCATGAACGACAAGAGCACGCCCGCCTTCGACGACCCCTCCGCGCAACCTCAGTCGGAGGGCGTCCCCGGCGCGCGTGATGCCGGCGTTGCGGCCTGCCCCGGCTATCCGCCCGCGCTCGGCGATCCGCGCCTGCTCACCGAAGACGATCTGCGCGCCTCGCTCGACTGCACGCTGCGCGGCTGGGACCGCGCAAGCGACCTCTGGCTGTTCGGCTATGGCTCGCTGATCTGGAACCCCGGCCTGCCGACCGTCGAGAACGTGCGTTCGCGCGTGCATGGCTACCATCGCGGCCTGTATCTGTGGTCGCGCGTGAATCGCGGCACGCCCGAACAGCCGGGCCTCGTACTCGCGCTCGACCGCGGCGGCTCGTGTGCGGGTGTGGCGTTCCGCCTCGCGGCCGAAGGCGTGATGCCGCATCTGGAAGCGCTCTGGCGACGCGAAATGCCGATGGGCTCGTACCGGCCCGCGTGGCTGCCGTGCGCGCTCGAAGACGGACGGCGCGTTACCGCGCTCTCGTTCGTGATGCGCCGCGACGTACCCACCTACACCGGCAAACTCGACGAAAACACCGTGCGCACCGTGTTCGGCTGCGCCACGGGCCGCTACGGCACGACGCTCGACTACGTGCGCCGCACCGTCGACGCCCTGCGCGAGACGGGCATGCCCGACCGCGCGCTGGAGCGGCTGCTCGCGCGCTGCGCGTGAGCCCCGTCCCCGAATCCTGAATTTCGTCCGACGCGCGATGGCGCCGCATCTGCGTTAGGATGGATGCGAAGGCGCGCCGCTTACACGGTGACGCCACGCGCATGTTGTATCCTTTCCCTTCCGCAACAGCGCGCCCGCCCTCCGAGGGCAGACGGGCGCACCACCATGAACGACTCTTATCCCAGTCGAAGACAAGCCGACAAACCGCAGGAAAAGCGCTCGCTCCTCGAGCGTCTGACCGACTTCATCTCGCCCGAGCCCGACTCGCGCAGCGAGCTTCTCGAAATTCTCCAGGACGCGCACGCGCGTAATCTGATCGACGCCGATTCGCTTTCGATGATCGAAGGCGTGTTCCAGGTGTCCGAGCTGTGCGCGCGCGACATCATGGTGCCGCGCGCCCAGATGGACGCGATCAACATCGCCGAGAGCCCGGACGAATTCATCCCGTACGTGCTGGACAAGGCGCACTCGCGCTATCCGGTCTACGAAGGCAATCGCGACAACGTGATCGGCGTGCTGCTCGCGAAGGATCTGCTGCGCTATTACGCCGAGGAGGAATTCGACGTGCGCGGCATGCTGCGCCCGGCCGTGTTCATCCCCGAGTCGAAGCGCCTGAACGTGCTGCTGCACGACTTCCGGCAGAACCGCAATCACATCGCCATCGTCGTGGACGAATACGGCGGCGTGGCCGGCCTGATCACGATCGAGGACGTGCTGGAGCAGATCGTCGGCGACATCGAGGACGAATACGACTTCGACGAGGAAAGCGGCAACATCATCGCTTCGCCCGACGGCCGCTTCCGCGTGCGCGCGCTCACCGAACTCGTGCAGTTCAACGAGGCGTTCGGCACCCATTTCCCCGATGAAGAAGTGGACACAATCGGCGGTTACGTGACGAATCATTTCGGCCACGTGCCGCATCGCGGCGAGAAGGTGCGTCTCGGCGACCTGATTTTCGAGGTGCTGCGCGCCGACGCCCGCCAGGTGCACATGCTGCTGGTGCGCCGCGACCCGCTCGCGGGCCAGCGCGAAGCCGCGCTGCAACCGCCGGCCTGAGCCGGCGGCGTCACGCCACACGCGTGACGCGCCGCGCCTGACCAGAACGCCGGCCTTCGCGCCGGCGTTTTGCTTGATCGTCGCCGAATTCGATCGCGCCCGAAATCCGGCGAAAGCTGCCGAAACCCGCGCGCCCCAAAACCGACGCGCGAAAATGCTATCGTTGCGCACGCTGCACACACGCCGTGCCAGCGAACGTTTCCGGAACCCGCGCCTCGCGCGCCGCCCCAGCCGCACGGCTGACTCCCGCATATTCATGGCTGAACCGATCGACTCCCGCTCGCGCAACGGCGCACCCGCCGCCGCCGGCAAAGACAGCGCCGCACGCCGCGCGCTGCCCGCCTGGCACTACCTCGCCGCCGCCGCGCTGGGCGCGCTCAACACGCTGTCGTTCGCGCCGACGCCGCACGGCGGCTGGCTTGAAATCGCGATCTTCGCGGGCTTCTACTTCTGGCTCACGCGCACCACCGGCTGGAAAAGCGCGCTGTTCACGGGCTGGGCGTTCGGCTTCGGCAATTTCGTGACGGGCGTCTGGTGGCTCTACGTGAGCATGCATTTCTACGGCGGCATGCCCGCCGTGCTCGCGGGCGCGGCGCTCGTGCTGTTCTCGCTCTATCTGGGGCTGTATCCGGCGCTCGCGTCGCTCGTCTGGTCGTTCTGCGCCGGACATGCGCGCAATGGACGCAGCAGCGGACGCAGCGGCGATCTGCCGTTCTCGCCCACGTGGCACGGCGCCTTTGCGTTCGCCAGCGCGTGGGCGCTCGGCGAATGGGCGCGCGGCTACGTTTTCACGGGCTTCCCTTGGCTCTCCAGCGGCTACGCGCAGGTGGACGGCCCGCTCGCGGGCTTCGCGCCGATCGTCGGCGTGTACGGCGTGGGCTGGGTGCTGGCGCTCGTCGCGGCGCTGGTCGTGCAGACGCTCGTGCGCGCGGTCGGGCGTCGGCAGGCGCCGAAGCATGATGTCGCGGATGCAAGCGGCAACGCGCATGCGGCATCGAAGTCAGCATCGAAGTCAGCATCGACGTCGGCGTTCGCGGTGCCTGCGGTGGCCGCTGTCGCTGTCATCGTCGCGGGTCTGCTGCTGCCGCTCGTGCCATGGACGCATCCGGCCAACGCGCCGCTCAACGTGCGCCTGCTGCAAGGCAACGTGAAGCAGGAAATGAAGTTTTCCGAGTCCGGCATGATGGACGCGCTCAACGAGTTCCAGAAGCTCATCACCGAAAAGCCCGCCGATCTCGTCGTCACGCCCGAAACGGCGGTGCCGCTGCTGGTGCAGCAGGTACCGGAGAAGTTCGGCCGCGACATCCGCGCGTTCGCGGACACGACCGGCACGGCGATCCTGTTCGGCGCCGTGGGCGCGACCATCACGCCCGACGGCCGCGTAACCGACTACACCAACAGCCTGTTCGGCATCACGCCGGGCCAGAACGGTCTGTACCGCTACGACAAGCATCACCTCGTGCCGTTCGGCGAGTTCGTGCCGTGGGGCTTCCGCTGGTTCGTCAACCTGATGAACATCCCGCTCGGCGACTTCGCGCGCGGCGCGCCCGTGCAGCCGCCGTTCCTCGTGCACAACCAGCCGGTCGCCGTCGATATCTGCTACGAGGATATTTTCGGCGAGGAAATCGCGCGCACCGTGCGCGAGAACCCGGTTTCGCCGGGCATTCTCATCAACTCGACGAATCTCGCGTGGTTCGGCGACACCATCGCGCTCGACCAGCATCTGCAGATCGCGCGCATGCGCTCGCTCGAAACCGGCCGCCCGATGCTGCGCGCGACCAATACCGGCGCGACCGCCGCGATCGACGCGCACGGCAAGGTGATCGCGCGCCTGCCCACCTTCACGGCGGGTTCGCTCGACGTGCGCGTGGAAGGCACGAGCGGTTTCACGCCCTACGTGACGAGCGGCAACAACACGGTGATCGCGCTTTCGCTGCTGTTGCTGGCGTTCGGATTCGCGTTCGGACCGGGACGGCCGGGGCGCAAGAAGGCGTGACGGCGCATCGCTGAACAGGCCCGATCGCCATGCCGAAGCCGGTCCAGGTCTCAACGCCCCGGCAATCCGGTAAAATTCAGCGTTTTAGCACCAGGTTTTAGCACCAGGCGCCTCCAGGCCGGGGCCGCAACCCGCGAAGGGCGAGCGGCGGCGCATGTCGCCGCGCACCGCCCGCCGCGGGCTCGCCAGGCCGCCAACCGCCGGAGCCCGCGCCTCCCGCCCTAAAAGACACTGCAGGCACACATGCTCACGTTTCAGCAAATCATCCTGACGCTCCAGTCTTACTGGGACAAGCAGGGCTGCGCGCTGCTCCAGCCGATCGACATGGAAGTCGGCGCCGGCACCTCGCACGTCCACACCTTCCTGCGCGCGATCGGCCCCGAGCCGTGGCGCGCGGCCTACGTGCAGCCGTCGCGCCGCCCGAAGGACGGCCGCTACGGCGAGAACCCGAACCGCCTGCAGCACTACTATCAGTATCAAGTGGTGCTCAAGCCCGCGCCGGAAAACATCCTCGACCTGTACCTCGGCTCGCTCGAAGCGCTCGGCTTCGACCTGAAGCAGAACGACGTGCGCTTCGTGGAAGACGACTGGGAGAACCCCACGCTCGGCGCCTGGGGACTCGGCTGGGAAGTCTGGCTCAACGGCATGGAAGTCACGCAGTTCACCTACTTCCAGCAGGTGGGCGGCATCGACTGCAAGCCGGTGCTCGGCGAAATCACCTACGGTCTCGAACGCCTCGCGATGTATCTGCAGAAGGTCGAGAACGTCTACGACCTCGTCTGGACCGAGTGGGAAGAACAAGGCCCGAACGGCCCCGAGATCCGCCGCCTCATGTATGGCGACGTCTATCACCAGAACGAGGTCGAGCAATCGACCTATAACTTCGAGCACGCGAACGTCGACCTGCTGTTCACGTTCTTCAACGCGTACGAAAGCGAAGCGAAGCGCATGATGGAACATCAGCTCGCGCTGCCCGCCTACGAACTCGTGCTCAAGGCCGGCCACACCTTCAACCTGCTCGACGCGCGCGGCGCGATCTCCGTGACGGAGCGCGCGGCGTACATCGGCCGCATTCGCGCGCTGTCGCGCAACGTGGCGCAGTCGTACTACGAATCGCGCGAAAAGCTCGGCTTCCCGATGCTCGGCAATCCGGTGCACGGCGTGCCCGGCCTGACCACCGACGAACAGGACGCCGCGATGCCCGCCTGGGCGCCGCCGCTGAAGGTCGAACGCAAGTTCGCCGAGGAATGACCGGATCTCCAGAACAATGACCCAAGCTCATCACGCCACTCTCCTCGTCGAACTGCTGACCGAGGAACTGCCGCCGAAGGCCCTCGCGCGTCTCGGCGACGCTTTCGCCGAAGGCATCGCGCAACGCCTCGCCGCGCGCGACCTGATCGAAGGCGATCTGTCGTTCGAACGCTTCGCCACGCCGCGCCGTCTCGCCGTGACGATCAAGAACGTGCGCAGCGTCGCGCCCGAAAAACAGGTGCGCGAGAAAGTGCTGCCGGTGTCGGTCGCACTCGACGCCAACGGCCAGCCCACCGCGCCGCTCGCGAAGAAACTCGCGGCGCTCGGCTTCCCCGACTTCCCGGTCAGCGACCTCGAACGCGCGAGCGACGGCAAGAACGAAGCGTTCTTCCTGCGCTACGCCGCGCCGGGCGTCACGCTTGCCGACGGCCTGCAGGCCGTGCTCGACGAAGCGCTCGCCAAGCTGCCGATTCCGAAGGTCATGAAGTACCAGCGTCCGGACGGCAGCGACGTGCAGTTCGTGCGCCCGGTGCATCGCCTCACGGTGCTGCACGCCGACCAGATCGTGCCGGTGAGCGCATTCGGCATCGACGCCGGCGACACCACGCGCGGCCATCGCTTCCTCTCGGAAGGCCCGATCGCCATCACCCAGGCCGATGACTACGCGCACACGCTCCAGCACAAAGGCCGCGTGATCGCGAGCTACAGCGAGCGCCGCGAATCGATCCGCGCGCAGCTGGTCGAAACCGCCGGCGACGACAAGGTGGTGATGCCCGACTCGCTGCTCGACGAAGTGAATTCGCTCGTCGAATGGCCGGTCGTGTACGCGTGCCAGTTCGAGGAAGAATTCCTGCAGGTGCCGCAGGAATGCCTGATCCTCACGATGCAGACGAACCAGAAGTACTTCGCGCTGACCGACGACGAAGGCCGCCTGCGCTCGCGCTTCCTGATCGTCTCGAACATCGAGACGGCCACGCCAGTCGAGATCGTCGAAGGCAACGAGCGCGTCGTGCGCCCGCGTCTGGCCGACGCCAAGTTCTTCTTCGAGCAGGACAAGAAGAAGCCGCTGGCCGACCGCGTGCCGCTGCTCGCCAACGTGGTCTATCACAACAAGCTCGGCTCGACGCTGCAACGCGTGGAGCGCCTCGAAGCACTCGCGGGCGCCATCGCGCTGATGTGCGGCGCGAACATCGCGCTCGCCGAACGCGGCGCGCGCCTCGCCAAGGCCGACCTGCTGACCGACATGGTCGGCGAATTCCCCGAGCTGCAAGGCACGATGGGCACCTACTACGCGCGCCACGACGGCGAAGCGGAAGAAGTGGCGATCGCCTGCTCCGAGCACTATCAGCCGCGCTTCTCCGGCGACGAGCTGCCGACCACCGCCACGGGCACGATCGTCGCGCTCGCGGACAAGCTCGAAACGCTGGTCGGCATCTGGGGCATCGGCCTCGCGCCCACCGGCGAAAAGGATCCGTTCGCACTGCGCCGCCACGCGCTGGGCGTGCTGCGCATCCTGGTCGAGAAGCAACTGCCGCTCGACCTCGTCGAACTGCTGCGCACGACGTACTCGCAGTTCGCGGGCGTCGAAGCCGTCGCGGAATCGACCCAGGCGATCTACGAGTTCTGCATGGACCGTCTGCGCGGCCAGCTGCGCGAACGCGGCTACGCGGCGCAGGAAGTGGATGCGGTGCTCGCGCTGAACCCCACGCGCTTCGACGACGTGATCGCGCGTCTGGACGCCGTGCGCGAATTCGCGGCGCTCAACGAAGCGGCCTCGCTTGCGGCGGCCAACAAGCGCATCTCGAACATCCTCAAGAAGTCCGAGGGCACCGAAGATGCGGGCGTGCAGATCGCGCTGTTCACGGAGAGCGCCGAAAAGGCGCTCTACGCGCAGCTCGAACAGGTCGCGCCGCGCGTGGAATCGCAACTGGCCGCGCGCGAGTACACGGGTGCGCTCACGGCGCTCGCGGCGCTGCGCGAAACCGTCGACACGTTCTTCAACGACGTGATGGTCAATGCCGAAGATCCGGCGCTGCGGGCCAACCGCCTCGCGCTGCTCAAGGCGCTGCATCGCCAGATGAACAGCGTGGCCGACATTTCGCGCCTCGCGGCGTGATCGCCGGCACGGACATCCGCCAGACCCAACCAGACGCGACGCCATGCCGACCAGCACCAGCCGCAAGATCGTGATCCTCGACCGCGACGGCGTGATCAATGTCGATTCCGACGCCTTCATCAAGTCGCCGGACGAATGGGTCGCGCTGCCCGGCAGCCTCGAAGCGATCGCTCGCCTGAATCAGGCGGGCTATCGCGTCGCCGTCGCGACGAACCAGTCCGGCATCGGACGCGGTTTGTTCGACACGACGGCGCTCAACGCCATGCACGCGAAGATGCACCGCCAGGCCACGGCCGTGGGCGCGCGCATCGACGCCGTGTTCTTCTGCCCGCACACCTCGCAGGACCACTGCGACTGCCGCAAGCCCAAGCCCGGCATGCTGAAGATGATCGCCGACCGCTTCGAGATCGATCCCGCCGATACGCCCGTGGTGGGCGATTCGCTGCGCGACCTCGAAGCCGGCGCGGCGCTCGGCTTCGCGACGCATCTCGTGCTCACGGGCAAAGGCAAGAAGACGCTGGCCGCGGGCGGTCTGCCCGAAGGCACGAAGGTGCACGACGACCTGCGTGCCTTCGCGCTCGACTTCCTCGCGAACGACAACGCCTGACCCCGGCGAGCGCACGCATGAACGGCGTACGCTCGACCGAATCCGCATCGCCCGGCGCAAGCCGGTGCCGATGCCTGCTCCCCACCGCGCGGCGGCGCGTCTGACGACGCCCGCCCTGCCGCGCACGCTTCACGAACGGTCCAACCGATGCGCTTCATCCGCTCCCTGCTGTTGTTCGTCTACCTGATCGTCTACACGATGCCGTACGCGACCGCGTGCTTCATCGCGTTTCCGTTCCTGAACGCCACGCGGCGTTACTGGATGGCGGTCGGCTGGTGTCGCTCGACGCTGTTCGTCGCGCGCTACCTCAACGGTATTCGCTACCGCATCGAGGGCATGGAGAACCTGCCCAACGGCCCCGCCGTGCTGCTCTCGAAGCATCAATCCGCGTGGGAGACGTTCGCGTTTCCCGCGCTGATGCCGCGTCCGCTGTGCTACGTCTTCAAGCGCGAACTGCTGTACGTGCCGTTCTTCGGCTGGGCGCTCGGCATGCTGAAGATGGTTCACATCAACCGCAAGGAAGGCAAGAACGCGTTCACCTCGGTGATCCGCCAGGGCAAGCAGCGCATGGCCGAAGGCGCATGGGTGATCATGTTCCCCGAAGGCACGCGCATTCCCGTGGGCAAGACCGGCAAGTACAAGACCGGCGGCCCGCGCTTCGCCATCGAAACGGGCGCGCCCGTGGTGCCCATCGCGCACAATGCGGGACACGTCTGGCCCCGAAACTCGTTTATTAAATATCCGGGTATAGTCACGGTGTCGATCGGCAAGCCGATCGAGACGACCGGGCTCTCGCCCGACGAAGTGAATACCCGCGTGGAAAACTGGATCGAAGCCGAAATGCGCCGGATCGATCCGGATGCGTATCGCGAAACGGATGGCGCCAAGGCAAACGCAGCGAAAGCCTGACGCGCGGCGCGAGCGCCGCAAGCGTCACGTTGCGCAGACAGCCATCGCGGCGGTGCTGCGTGCGCTGTCTGTCCTGTTCGCGGTGCTGCGGGCCGTATTGCGTGCGGTGTTTGTTCCGCACGATTCGCACGATTCGCACGATTCGCATGTTCCGCCGCAGCGCGATTCGGCACGCGGTTCGCCGGCACGCACACGCGCTCCTCGCCGCACACGCAATCCCGCTCCAGGCCTGACGATGCAGAAGCCCCCAACGCAGCGCCCTTCCGCGGCGCTCGACAACCGGCAACTCGATCTGCCGCTCTTTGCCGAGCCGGCGCCTGCTGCCACACCGACGGCCGATTCACCTTCGCCGTCGGCCCAGTTTGCACCGCCCACTTCCAGCGCGCCCCCCAAGGCGCCGCTCGCGCCCGACGGCACGAAACTGCGCACACTCGTGCTCGGCTCGCGGACCCTGTATTACCGGCTCAAACGATCGTCGCGCAAGTCGATCGGCTTTGCCATCGACGGATCGGGGCTCACGATCACTGCGCCGCGCTGGGTCACGATCGCCGATATCGAAACCGCGATCGCCGAAAAGCAGCGCTGGATTTTTGCGAAGCTCACGGAGTGGCAGACGCGTGTGGAACAGCGCGCGCTGCCGCACGTGGAATGGCGCGATGGCGCGGAGCTGCCATATCTCGGGAAGCCGATGCGTGTGGCGCTCGGTGCGTCGATGCTGGCTTTCGATGAGGAAACGCGCGTGCTCGCGTTGCCGCTGCCGATGAACGCCGACGCGCAGCAGATCAAGGATCGCGTGACGGGCTGGTTGCAAAGCGAGGCTACGCGGATTTTTGGCGAGCGGCTGGCTGTGTATGCGGAGAAGTTGGGTGTGGGCTTTCGCTCGTATGCGCTTTCGTCGGCGATGACGCGTTGGGGCAGTTGTTCAAGCGAAGGACGGATTCGCCTCAACTGGCGGTTGATTCATTTTCCGCTTTCCATCGTGGATTATGTGGTGGCGCATGAGCTCGCGCACTTGCGCGAGATGAATCATAGTCCGCGGTTCTGGCAGACAGTGGAGTCGATCTTTCCGGAGTTTCGCGAGGCAAGGAAGCAGTTGAAGCAGCATCCGCCGGAGATGGTGCCGGGGATTTGAGGGGGGGCATCAGTCTTGGCGATTGCCGACTGTTGCTCCCGCCGCGACTGATCCATCCGACTGTACGCTGTCCAGCATAACGACGTTCGCCGTATTTTTGCAGCGCACCCAATCAATACATCGATACAGGTCCAGTCGACATTTGCGACAGACACAGGACGTCGCTCAATCCAGATAACCGACTAATCTCCCTGTCCGCGCGACGTGCGCAGCATAGCTTTGAGCAGGATGCCAGCGAATTGCATATTCGTAGTCAGGTATCTGCGCCACATACGTCGCGGCTCCTGAATGACACGATAGAGCCATTCAAGGCCATACCGCTGCATCCACACCGGCGCCCTGCGCACTTTCCCGGCGACGACATCGAACGTACCGCCTACGCCCATCACAAAATCCACGCCAAGCTGAGCACGCCATCGATTGATGAAGTTCTCCTTCTTCGGCGAAGTAATCGCGACAAACAAAAGACGCGCTCCCGACGCACGGATCTTTTCGACGACAGACTGTTCATCGTCCCAGAAGTAGCCGTGGTGATAGCCCGCCACAATCAGCCCAGGATGACGCTCGCCAATGGTCACTGCAGTCGCTTGCACGACTTCCGACGTGGCGCCAAGCAGAAAGACCGGAAAGCCGCGCTCGGCTGCCATAGCGAGCAGGTCATCGAAAAGATCAACACCGGCCACCCGCTCCAGGACGTCAACGCCGAGCATGCGCGCCGCCCAGACAACGCCCATGCCATCGATATTGATGATGTCGCACGCACGAATCGAGTCGGCAAGGACCATATCGCGCTGCATATGGACGATCTTCGCGACGTTGACAACGACATGCTGGGTAAATTGCCTGCTATCGATTCGACTGCCGATCAGTTCCACAGTCTCGCGCGTCGTAGCGACGTCCATGGGACAGGAAAACAGCTCAACTCTTTTCATTGTGCGTCTCGCGCGCGCCGATCGCCTTCGGCGCTATACAGACTCAGGGCGTAGAACGCCCACGCCTGCGTCCACCTCATATAGTTCACCCTGTTGGACCAATACTTCCCACGTCGATAGACGAAACGATTCTCGTTCGGCAGATAGAGATGCTTGATCGCGCGATCGATGACTCGTCCGGCAAGCGCGTAGTCCTCATCAGCCCTGCCAACACGCAGCAACGTGATCACTGCTTGTGCAACTGAATGCGTGTCGAGCGGATAGGTTCGATTGGCGTAGTACTTCACATCGCCGTTTTCCGCAAAAAACGCTCTACGGTAGAACGCCATACCCTGGTCCACGGCTTGCCCGAATTCGCGTGTCGCCAATGCATGCTGGAGCGTGGAGAGAGCCTCCAGGTTATAGCCTGTGTGAAATCCGTCGACAAACCCGTGATGACTGCGCTCACCGTATCGCCACGCCCCGTCGGCTCCCTGCGCACGTACCGAATGACGCGCCGCGAGCAGCGCCTCCTCGCACGCGACGCGATCTCCCGCTTGACTCGCCGTCAATGCGACGATCGCCGCCGACCAAAGGTTGGCGTTGTGAACCATCGCGCTCTCACCCGGGACATAACGATAGAAAGCGGTATCGTCTTGAACAGTAAATAAGCTTTGCAGGAATCTCCCGGCCTCCAGCGCGCACTCGATAAATCGGTATTCGTTTGTCACGCGCCATAGCGCGAGAAGCGCTCTCACGACATAGCACGTCGTGATCGCATTGGGCTTCCCAAGCGGAACATCGAACGCGCGCGCAGCCCAATGGAAGTTGTATCCCCAAGCACTGTGGGGCCACGTCTGCCGATTGGCTCGCTGTGACAACAGCCAGTCAGCCAACCTGACTGCCTCATCGAGGTCGGTATTGCTTCCACGCTGCTCAAATCGCTCAATCAACCCGAGCACCATCAGCGCAATCCCTTTCGGATTTCTGGACCGATCAACTCCACAGAGTTTTCTCAGATTGACTGGACTACGTCGGTGCAATTGCTGCCAGACAATTCGTGCAACTCGAACGCGCATTCCACCGAGCCCCGAGAACAAACGACTATTCAGCGCATCATAGGGATCGTAGCCGCAGTATTCGTCGTTCCTGATCGCATGGAAGAGCTGGTCACAGATCGCCCCAACCTGCCCCGGATCACCTTTATCTAGTAGTTTCGCCATTCATTCACCGCTTAAAGATCGAGACAGGTCCATAAAAAAGAGTTTGCAACTCCGAGTCCGATTGCTCCTTTTTCCACCCAGCCTTATATAGGCCTATTTTTAAATAGGCACGTTGATCGCCTGAATAGGCATTGGCGATATGTTCGGATCGGAATACCGATTCGCCATTCTTCCAAAGTTGAGTGAGCGACTTCCGACCGGAGTCGTCCGGGATATAGCGAAGCGTCCAATTGACCCATTTCCCTCTGTCATCATCAGCGCAGCATAATTTTGCTCCTGCAGTCGTTCTCTGCACCTGCAGACCACCGCGTGTCGAGATGTAATAGTTCGTTCCAAGTAACGTCAGCGCCACTGTCGGCCCACCTTCTCTCGCCGACTGATGGATCTGGGAAATAATCACCATCTGCTTGCTGTCAAATTCAAAATCGCGAGGGATGTATGTGCTCCATCTGACCAGATAATCCGTACCTTGGATGAAAATCGCCGGCTCATGGAACAACAATTCCGCGCGTGGCGTTCCATTCGCGACATGGGTATAGTTTTCGTATCTAGCGATCTTCGCCCGCAAGACTTTGCGCAGCCCATTTTCTGGATCAGACACAATCGCTAAGTCACCAGGATTCGCTTGCGTCGAAACCACGCTATCCCATTTGGAATGCCAATCCACGTGGGCCAGTCGAATCCATGCTGGATCAACCAGAGTCAAATCTTTATTTGCCGTCGCCGCCACCACGAGCGTATGTGCAATCAGCGCCGCGCAGCCCAGACCAAAACGCAAAAATTTCAGAGATCGAATTCTCACCTGCAGATCCAGGTAGCTTGAATTAGCGGTCAATTCGGTTGCAATCTCAGTTCACGGTAACAACGAACGTACTCCGCGCATACGCTCTTCACCGAATATCGCTCAAGAGCGTACAGACGCCCTGCTTCGCCCATCCGCCATGCCATGCCGGGATCGCTCCAGACCGCTTCAAGCGCTCCAGCAAGTTGCTCGATATTGCCCGCGTCCACGAGAAATCCCGTCTCACTTTCCTTAACCAGATCGAAAAATCCCCCCGTCTTTGTACCAATGACCGCAAGACCACACAGCATTGCCTCAAGGGTCACAATACCGAACGATTCCCCGTGACTGGGCAAACACAACGCCGACGCATCACGATAGAAATTCATCAATTCGTTACCGGATAGCCAGCCAACAAACGAAATCCGATCCTCGATATCCAGCTTCCGGACGAGTTCAACCCATTGATCCGTTTCGCCCGTCCCTGCGAGCTTTACGTTAATCTGTTGCCGCTTTTGCTTCAGAATTGCAATGGCGGCGAACAGCTCAGGCAGTCCTTTCTCTTCTGTAAAACTGCCCGAGAACGCGACGTATGACGGAAGATTGCGTGCGCTCATCGCCTTTGCCACGCCAAGCGAGGCAATGCGCTCTGCAGTACGCGCACTGTTGCCGATAACCCGAACGCTTGCTCCGCTCCTGAACCTGCGGATGTCTGCAGCCATTGCCGTCGACACACCGATAGCGTCGTTAGACGCCTTGATAAAATCCCGCAAACCGGACTTGACGAATCCGCTGGCCTGCTCGATGCAATCCGGCAGATTGTTCGAATGCCAGTGAAAAATCACCTTGCGGCCTAGCATGCGAGTCAGTCGATAGAGCAGCAGATTCCTGAGCGCCGATCCGCGCGCCGAAACGTGAAAGTGGATGACGTCGACCCCATTCAACACGCGCATGAAGAATCGTGGCATATCCAGAGCGAGGAAGAGCAGTCTGTCCTTCGTCGACTTGAAGCCCCGCGTCTCGAAGAACTCAATGCGAATCGCGTTTTCCTCAAAAACGACTCTTTCCGCTCGCAACTCGTTGAGAACCGAGGCGACGCCTCCTCGCTGACCGAATCCCGGCCCGACGTGGAGCACACACATTACTTTGCTCATAAGGCTGATACCCGCTCTTGAATATTCATCAACGCACCACGTTCGTCGCGCGCTCTTCATCGGACCATCGACGCAGAAGTTCGGCGATAACGGCGAGATAAGGCGCAACGATTGCAGAAGTCAGCACGTGACCGGCCGTGCAGGCAATAATCATCAGCAAAAAGAAAAAGTATTTCCCGTAGTGGGAGACAGGTGTATCACCAGTTCGTGCATACAACCCGAAGATGTCCCTCATATAGAGGCCGAACACCGGGATCCCCATAATCAACGCGAGATCCGGGCCATCCATTTCAATCAGGTATCGAACGATTGGATAGCCGCCTGTAAGTAGGGGCAGGAACGCCCGACTTTCAAGTTCGTCCCATACATTCGAGAACTTCAGGTTGCGGCCCGACATGAGCACCGTCACGACCTTCTCGCCGGCCGCATGATCACTCTGATAACTGAAGTACTGGACGCTGAGATCGACCGCCTGGCGGACGGAAGGCATGAGGTAGTAGACAGCAACCGCAATCGCAGGCATCAGTGCAATTACGACCGCGAGTCGGGCCGTCGCCTTGACGACGCCATATCGCGCAAAGACATACACCGCGATGACACCAAGGCCGCCAATCAACGCCCCCTTCGTACCTAACAGGAACACCGCAACGAACAGCGCTGCGATCAACCTGATGCAACCTGCGGTCCAGCCATTCCTGATGACGTGGAGATAAGCCAGCGCCAATCCCGAAAGCAACAAAGCGGACGCCTCGTTCTGTGCGTAGATGATGCCCTTGTAGCCCGCGCGGATCTGGGTGTCGCCGCGATAGCTCCGAAAAATGTCGATCGAGAAAACCGCGCCAGCAATGATTGCCAGTGCATAGATGAGCAATGTCGCGCGCATCATGGCCTCGACTTTGTCCAGTTGATCGTCCTTGAGTTCGGAGAATGCGGCGACATAGACAAAGAGCGAAAAGACCTTTGCGATTACGATGACTTCTTCAACGAACTCCCCGTTCGACATTTCACCGAACGCCACCGAACAGCACGACATGAGAAGCACAAAAAGAGCTAGCGAACAAATACGCAAGTTCGAGAGCCGTACGCGCCCGCTGAACAGCATCACAGCGACGAGTCCGGAAATCGTCGCGCCTCGCACAAAGAGTGAATAGCGCGCGCCCATGTCGCCACCCACCTGCCCCTTTAGCGCGTATACAGACAAGAAATCGGCGAGCGGCGACAGCGCGATACCCACGAAGAGGACAAACCAGATCATCGCTCGCGACGAACTGCTCCATGCGCTCGCAGTAACGCGTAATTCGCGGGGCCGAATTGCCGGATCAATCATCGCGCTCCGTCCTGCCGTTTAGCGCTGCCGACGGCGAGTTCTCCAATTTCGATCGTGGCAGCGATAGTCCAGCGCACGACAAGCCTCCCTACGCGCACGAACTTGAGCAGGAGATCCAGCCCTAGGGCCGTCCTCTTTGTGACACGACTACGTTCGCCCTCCAGTTCGCTCGCCAACGACTCGAACGCCTCCCAAACAACGTAAGGACGCAGTTCCTTGATGACCATTCCGCCGTCGTCACGATGCCACGGCCAATCGTCGAGCAACGCATGCACCGGCCCTTCTGTATGCGCGAGCGCGAGCATCGCTCCGCGCGCCGACATCCAGTAGCCAACAGCGCCTGACGTCCATTGCTTGAAGGGCGTACCAATCCGCATTCCATCAATAGGGCTCGCACGTTTGAGCGGCTCATAGAGGTACTCGCGTAACTCTCGCGATCTGCTCAGTTTCGACTGACCCAGTAGTACGACATCAGCCATACGAGCGAGCGTGTCGTCTCTCCAGGTCAGCACTTTCTCAAAGAAAGCGGGATCTAGCAGAGCATCGTCTTCGAGCACTATTACGCCTTTCCCGTCATGCACAACGCGCTGCCAAATCAACCGATGACTAAGAAAGCATGCCACCTCGCCCTTAGTCAGCGAGCGCCCGTAGCGCGAGCGCGCCGCCGCGTCGTCATACAGTCGCGCAAGCTCACCGCTCTCGAAACGCTGTGCATCAATCGCGTCAATGAAGGAAAAATCTACGCCATGCCTCGACATCACATCCGCGATGCGCTCTCGTCGCCCCGAGCGCTCAAGCGAAACGATCATGACCGGAAATCTCGCTCCCATTACTTATATCCTCAGCAATTGCGTGAAGTGCGTTCGCATCCCGCGCGATCCCAGGATGACCGCAACGAACACAGCCAAAATCACCACTTCGGCGATCAGGAACGACCACGCGGCACCGCGTGCGCCAAAGCGCGGAATCAGCGCGAACGACAATCCAATGTTGAGGATGCCTGCCAGCAGCATGACCATTGACCTCAACTTTCCGTTCGCAAACGGCACCAGCACCTGGAGTCCGAGCAAATAGGCAAGATTGCCAAACACCGTGGCGAGACACAGCAACGTCAATACCGGCGCCGCTGCGCCAAAACCACTCCCAAGGATTACGCCGGTTATGTATCCAGATAGCGCGCTGACAACAAGCACGCCCAAACCCGTGATGGCCAGCGTTGTAGCAAATCCAAGCGCCGTCAGTTTCGCCGCGGATTTCGGCTTGTCTAGCATTAGCGCTGACACTCTTGGATACAACACCGTGTTGATCTGCGCTGGCACCATGTTTCCGACAGTCTTGATTCGATCTGCCGCCGCATAGATGCCCACCTGGTAAGGACCGCTCAACGCGGCAAGCAGCACGGTATTGGTAACCCCGAACAGGCTGACCGAAATTGTCGACACGAACATATCGGCGCCCTGTGCGAGACGTCGCAATGCCGAGCGCCATGTGCATCCCGGCTGCCCCAACAGTCCAAGTCTGTGCACCATCAGTAAGGAAAAGATCGCCGTCAAGCAAGGAGCTAGCGCTTGGATAGTTGCCGCGGCCGCAATGTCATCGGCTGACTTTACGAAAACAAAAATCAGAGGCAGTGTCACAAAACGACCGACTAACGACACCGTCGCAAAGAGTGAGAATCGCTCCAACCCTTGCAGCACCCAGTTGAGCGTGAACACGTTGCTCATGACTGCGATCCACGACATCAGTACGACAGGTAGCGCGGCTGCAGCGTGTCTGTCGAAGTGCATCGCAATCGCCAGCGCAATCAGCGAGACGAAGCATAGAAGCACCTTCGCGAATATCACCGACCAGATCAACTCGTTGATTGCGGCTTTATTGCCACGGCATTCGATGATGGCGCGCGGCCCACTGAGGTTGAAGCCCCACTCCGTCCACAACACACCATAGACAGCAATGGCGGACGCATAGCCAAGGACGCCGAAACCTGTCGGCCCGAGCACGCGCGTGAGATACGGAAACGTCGCTAGCGGCACGAGGTAATTGCCGATCTGCCACGCGATCATTGCGAACAAATTGCGGCGCAGACGCGGTACATGCGCCGCTCGCGACTCCGCTTTCAGAATCCCCGGCGAAGATGCAGCCTTATCCATGTGCAGCCCATTCGACCATCGAAAGCGCAATCTTTTCGATCACGCCAAAACCCCCCGCGTATCAATCACCACCTTCGCCTGCAAGCGAATCGGATCGACATCTTTAAACTGCGCGTGATCGACGAGAATCACAATCACGTCTGCTTCAGCCAGCACCGCGCGCATATCGCAAAGCCGCACAACGCCGTCAAGCTCGCGCGGCAGCTCGCGCACATTCGGCTCAACCGCCACGACTTGCCCCGGGAATCGCAGCCCCAGCTCTTTCGCGATTTCCACCGCCGGGCTTTCGCGCAGATCGTCGATATTCGCCTTGAACGCAAGCCCGAGACATGCGATCACCGGTTCGCGGAATCGCTTCGCCGCGCTCTCGGCGCGCTCGACGACCCAATGAGGCTTGTCATCATTCACCGTGCGCGCAGCGCGAATGAGACGCGCCTGCTCAGGAGCGGAATCCACAATGAACCAGGGATCGACCGCGATGCAGTGACCACCCACGCCCGGCCCCGGTTTCAGGATATCCACGCGCGGATGCCGGTTCGCGAGCTTGATCAGCTCCCACACGTTGATATCCAGGCGATCGCAGATCAGCGAGAGTTCGTTCGCAAATGCGATATTCACGTCGCGGAACGAGTTCTCGGTGAGCTTGCACATCTCAGCCGTGCGCGCGTCGGTCAGAATGCATTCCCCGCGCACGAAGATCTGATAAAGCTCGCGCGACGCTTCACTGCAACGGCGCGTCATCCCGCCTATCACACGATCGTTCTCGACGAGTTCGCGAATCACGTGACCCGGCAGCACGCGTTCCGGGCAGTGCGCAATGCGCACGTCGGACGCCTCACCCGCCTGCTGCGGAAATGTCAGGTCCGGGCGCATCTCGGCCATCCATTCGGCCATCTTCTGCGTCGCGCCCACTGGCGACGTAGACTCCAATACCACCAGGTCGCCCTTTTTCAACACGGGCGCAACCGCACGGCTCGCCGCTTCGATATAGCTGAGATTGGGCTTGTGTCCGTCCGAGAAAGGCGTGGGAACTGCGATCAGGAACGCATCTGCAGGTTCTGGCGTCGTCGTCGCGCGCAAATGGCCTTGTGTCACCGCAGCGTGCACAAGCATGTCGAGTTCCGGTTCGACGATGTGAATCTCGCCGCGATTAATCGTATCGACGGCGTGCTGATTCACGTCGACACCAATGACCGTTTTGCGTCGCGCGGCAAAGGCCGCCGCCGTCGGCAAGCCAATGTAGCCGAGTCCAACAACCGAAATCGTTTCGAAGTTCATGTTAGTTATGCCTTGATTGGTGAGCGTCGTTACGTCGCGCGCGCGCCGCCGAGCCAGCGATCCTTCAACGCTTGCGCGATGCGGTCGCATGCCAGCCCGTCCCCGTACGGGTTATCGCCGCGACTCATGGCCGCGTAGCTCGCGTGGTCGTCGAGCAGATGCGCGACGCCGCCGACAATCGCCCGAACGTCCGTTCCCACGAGTTGAACCACGCCGGCGTCGATGGCCTCCTGACGCTCCGTGGTGTCGCGCATGACGAGCACCGGCTTGCACAGCGAAGGCGCTTCCTCCTGGATCCCGCCCGAATCGGTCAAGATCAGATGCGAGCGATCCATCAGGCTCACGAACGGCAAGTAGTCGAGCGGTTCTATCAAGTGAACGTTGGCAATGCCTGTCAGCAAGCGATTGACCGGCTCGCGCACGCTCGGATTCAGATGCACGGGATAAACGATGTCGACGTCGGGATACGCATCCGCGAGTTGCGCGAGCGCCGTGCAAATTCGCTCGAAGCCGTCGCCGAAGCTCTCTCGACGATGACCGGTAACCAGGATCAAACGTCGATCTGCCTGCAACTTCGGCAGCGCGCTTTGCGCTTCTGCACGCAAGCGCGCATCGGACGCCAGGCGCTCGCGCACGTGCAAGAGCGCGTCGATCACCGTGTTGCCGGTGACGACGATCGATTCGTCACGCGTA
This sequence comes from Paraburkholderia sp. SIMBA_027, assembly GCF_046535315.1. Classification (NCBI taxonomy): domain Bacteria; kingdom Pseudomonadati; phylum Pseudomonadota; class Betaproteobacteria; order Burkholderiales; family Burkholderiaceae; genus Paraburkholderia; species Paraburkholderia sp. SIMBA_027. The sequence goes on along the minus strand of NZ_JAWRWY010000005.1, from coordinate 128,113 downwards.
CCTTCATCCAGCAAGTTCTGCCGCGCGCGCGAAGTCGGCGCGAAATGCACGCTTGCGAGCGCGCCGGTGAGCGTGCGATTGGCCTCCTCAGGCCATGGCGAGAGCAGGTTGCCGGTGCGCAAGCCCGCCTCCACGTGGCCAACTGGAATGCGCTTGTAGAACGCCGCCAGGGTGGCCGCCATGGTCGTGGTGGTATCGCCATGGACGAGAACCATGTCGGGTTGCGCACGCTCCAGCACGCCACGCATCCCGGAAAGAATGGAGGTCGTGACGTCGTACAGATCCTGGCCGGGCTTCATCACGTTCAGATCGAAGTCCGGCGTGATCGCAAACAGATCCAGCACCTGATCGAGCATTTCACGATGCTGCCCGGTCACGCAAACCTGGCATTCGAAGTCAGCGTCGCGCTGAAGACGCCGAACGAGCGGCGCCATCTTGATCGCTTCAGGACGCGTTCCAAATGTGAGGAGTACTTTTTGTTTCATTGATATGATCCCGCCCGGTACTGGGCTACGCGCGCTAGTCGACCTTCTTCCGATAATCCGAATACGCGCCGTACGCCTGTCCGCGCTGCGGTACGTCGGTCAGCAACAACCCGTCGACAGTGACGCCCGAACTCGCCAACTGGCGCGTCGTTTCCCGCAACTCGGCGGCCGAATGTTTGCCATGGCGGACTACCATCAGCGTCGCGCCCGCCTCCTTGCCGATCAGCATCGGATCGGTCACGGCCAGCACCGGCGGCGAATCCACAATGACCATGTCGTATGTCGCGGCGAGCGACCTGAGCATCGAGCCAAAGCGGTCGCGCAGCAGCAGCTCCGACGGACGGTCGGGCGCCGAGCCCGCCATCATGACGTCGAGGTTCGGCAATGCCTGGCGATGAATGACGTCTGCCGGATCGCGTCCCATCAGCACTTCAGAGAGGCCGGGCTTTTTGCTGATCGAGAAATACGAGTGCACGTCACCACGCCGCATGTCGGCGTCGATCAGCAGAATTCGTTTGCCGGTTGCGGCCAGAACCGTCGCGAGATTCACCGACACGAACGACTTGCCGACACCCGGACGCGGCCCGGTAATCATCACGATGTTGTTCTCGGGCTTGAGCACGCCGAACTGAAGCGCTGTGCGCAAACTACGCAAGCCTTCGACCGCGACATCGTCCGGGAATAGAGCCGCCAGCACGCGTGGCCGCTTAGGTCCACGCCGCGCCGACTGCGCGAGCGCAAGCTGTTTGTCGCTGTGCGAAATGATCGCGTAGACCGGCACTTCCACGGCCTGCTCGATTTCCGCCGGGCTTTCGAGTCCGCGATTGATCATGCGGCGGCCGAGCGCAATGGCGCAGCCAAGCAACAGACCCAGTGCGGCCGCAAGCGGAATGACGAGGAGTTTCTTCGGTCGCACGGGCTTCTCCGGCACCACGGCGAAGTCGACCGTGCGCACATTGCCCTGTTGCCCGGCTTTCAACACGCGCAGTTGCTGCGTGCTGTCGAGCAGCTTCATGTAGAGGTCGGTGTTGACCTTCACATCGCGCATCAGGCGCAGCGCATCTTGCTGCGTCTGCGGCAGCCCGGTCACCTGACGCTCGAATTGATCCTGCTGCTGCTCCATCTCGGCAATGCGCGCATCGATAGCGGCAACGGACGGATGCGAAGCCGTAAAGCGCTGGACGAGATCGGCGCGCTGTTGTTGCAACTCGAGCAGGCGCGATTTCGCGTCGACGACGGATTGCAACAACAGCTTGCCCTGCGCATCGAGGTCGATCGCGCCATGCTTCGCGCGAAACTCGTTGAAGCGCGCCTCCGATTGATCGAGATGCGCGCGCAGCTGAGGCAGCTGGTCGCCGAGAAAATCGAGCATCTGCTGCGCCTGCGCCGATTTGCGGTCGATGTTGCGCTGGACGTAGAGACTCGCGATCGTATTGAGCGTCGCGGCAATGCGCTGCGCGTTATCGCCGTCGAGCTTGACGCCGATGATGCCCGACTGCTTCGTTTTTTCCGCGATATCCAGCTTCTTCTGGAGGTCCTCGACGGTTTGCTGCGTCGAAAAGCGCTTGAGATCGAAACGCGTACCGGGTCTGGCCAGCAGCGAAGTCACCGTCAATTTCACGGGACCTTCGGCGGTTTTGCCAGTCGCGGCTTCGCCTACTTTCGCGCGCAGTACGACATCGCCGTCCGGGTCGATCAGTTCATAGTTCGTGGCGCTCGACGCTCGCAGCGTGAACGGTTTGTCATAAAGCGCTGCGGGCACGTCGAACTGCGCAACGCCGATACGCTCGCCACCCCAAGCAAAACTGCCCAGGCCGAGCACCGGGGTTTCCAGTTCGCCGTTGTCCGCAGCTTCTTTGCCGCGCGCCATCGCCGCTCCAACTAGCGGGAAATAGTGCGGCATCGCGCTTACGTCCAGATGCAGGCGGTCCACCGTTTCGCCAACCACCATGCGCGAGCGGATCAGCTCGATCTCGGCGTCGGCGGTAGCCTTGCTCTGGAAGAGCGAAGCAAGATCGCCGAGCTTGTCGTTGATCGAGCCCATGCCCGAGTCGTCGTCGACCTGGATGACGGCGTCCGCGCGATACACCGGCGTGCCGAGAAACGCGTAGAGCGCCCCCAGACACAACACGGCGGCCACCACGGCGACGATCACGCGCCAGCTCTCACGCAGCGCATTGAAGAGCCCGGAGAGATCGATTTCGTCGTCGTCCGGCTGGTTGGTCGAACGGTTTTGCTTGAGAAGAGTCATGATTCAGTGAGCCAGTCCTGCCAACACATCGCGCCAATGGGCGACGCCGTGCTCGATCTGCGCAAACGCCAGTTCGAACGTCGCGCGATGGCGCCGATAGGGATCGACCACATCGACGCCGTCGTCCTCGTTGAGCCGATACACCTTTCCGCGCGCGTACGGCCAGGCAAGCTCGATCTGCTCGCGCTGCACTTTCGTCATCGTGAGAATGAGATCGGCGGTGCGCACGCGTTCGTCCGTTAGCGGCGCAGCCACGTGGTCATCGAGCGAGACGCCGCGCTCACGCGCCATTTCCAGAACGAGCGGGTCCGCACCTTCCCCAACCAGCGCATGCGTTCCGGCGGAACTGAAGCCGATTCCGGGCAAAGCCTGGGCGAGCATTGCGCAGGCCAGCGGGCTGCGGCAGATATTGCCTTCGCAAACCACCAGAACTCGATCGATCATTTCGCCACGATCCCCGCAGTAAGGCCGGCGTTGATAGCCGGGATCAGCAGCGTCAGTACGCGATTGAAGCGGACCAGCGCATTGCCGTCGACGTACACGACGTCCTTGGGTTGAAGGTCGAACTCCTTCGCAACGAGCATCGCCACGGGCGAGCGTCCGTCGAGATGGAAGACTTGCGGCGTGCCGTTGAGCGCGCCGCGAATCACGAACATCTGCGCGGCGTCGGCGGTCGACGCATTGACGCTGCCGGCCTGCGCGAGCGCGTCGGCCAGCGTGATACGGCCCGTGCGGCGCGGAATCGCCGAGATGGGCTTGTTCACCTCGCCCATCACGTACACGTCGTTCTCGTCGCGAGCGACCACGCGCAGCAGGTCGCCGGGTTGCAGATACAGGCGCGACGGGCTGATACCGCTCGCCAGCATCTGCGTAAGGTTGATGCGATGCGTGGCGCCCCCGCGCACCAGAGCGAGGTCGCTCTGGTCGGCGGAATCGGCAAAGCCGCCCGCTCGCGAAATCGCCTCGTACAACGACATCGGCACGTCGTTCACGGCCACCACGCCGGGACTGCGCACTTCGCCGTCGACATAGACTTCGTGCGCGCGGTAGGACGCCATGCGCACCGTCACCTGTGGCTTGACGAAATACTTCGCCAGCGAAGCGCTCAGACGGCGCTGCACTTCTTCCGTGCGCAAGCCCTCGACGCGCAGCGTCCCCGCGTAGGGGAACGTCAGATCGCCGGACTGATCGACGACAAAGCCGGATGACGGATCACCTGGACGCGTTGACGCCTGCGATTGCGTCGAGCCCACAGCAGCCGCGATTTCCGGATGGTCCCAGACCACGATTTGCAGCACATCGCCCGCACCGATCGTGTAGGCCTGCGGCGCCGTGGAGAGCAGGCTGACCTGCTTCCGCTGCTGCTCCAGACGCGCGTCCTGAAACTGCTTGACCAGTGCAACGTCGAGTTCGGTGACGGCGATCTCCGGTACCGCTGCGCTAGCCTCGGTCGTGCGCGTCGGGCGCGCGACGGGTTCCTCATCCGCCGCGCCAGCGACTTGCGGTGCATCGACGTTCGTGGTGGACGCATCCGCCTGGGTGTTGCTGTTTTGGTCGGTGTTCCACGGCGTCTGTATCGACGACGTCATCATGCGCATGCCCGGCGCGATCGCGCAGGCCCCGAGCATCGAGCACAGCACGACGACGGCGCCCGCGCCGGAAATCCGGAGAGCGCCATGAAGGCTTGTCTGGCGCGCCGCAAAGGCCGACGGCGTTTTCATTCGTTTGAGCACTTCTACGTTCCAGCTAGTCAATAAGCGTTGCGATGAACGAGCCCCTTGAAGGCCGTCATGAGCACGATGCGCATGTCGAGCCCGAAGGACCAGTTGCTGAGGTAATAGAGATCGTGTTCGACACGCCCCTGCATCTTCTCGATGCGGTCGGTTTCCCCGCGAAATCCGTTCACCTGCGCCCAACCGGTGATGCCGGGCTTGATGCGATAGCGGTGGATATAGCCGTCGACGATGTCCTGGTAGAGCGTGTCGTGTTCGATGGCATGGGGACGCGGCCCCACCACCGACATCTCGCCGCGCAACACGTTGAAGAACTGCGGCAGTTCGTCGAGGCTCGTGCGGCGCAAAAACGCACCGACGCGCGTGATGCGCGGATCGTTGCGCGTCGCCTGCTTCACGACGCCCGCGGTCTGCGCGTGCACGCGCATGCTGCGGAACTTGTAGATGTTGAAGACCTTCCCGTTCGCACCCTTGCGCCGCTGCGTAAAGAGCACGGGCCCGCGCGACGTCAGCTTGATGGCGAGCGCGACCGCGAGCAAAAGCGGCGAGAGGCCGACCAGCGCGCAGAACGAGAAAATGCGATCGAAGACGTCTTTTTTCGCAAGCGCGTCCGACGAAAGCGGCGAACCCACGAGATTGATGGCCGACGTGCCGTCGAGATTCACCATCTCTCCGTCGAAGAGAGCGAGGCCGCTCACGTCCGGAATAAAGCGAATGTTGATCAGGTCGTTGCGAAAGAGTCCCGTGAAACTCAGAATCGTTTCGACTTCGGCAAGCGGCAACGCAAGCCACAACTCCTCGACGCCGTAACGCCGCACGAACGCGGCGAAGCCTTCGCGATCACGAAATGCCGGCACGTTGCCCGGCGCTGCGCCCACGTCCGGGCCAGTATCGAAGATGGTGGCGACGTGGTAGAGCGAGTCCGGCGTCGAGTCGACCTTGCGCAGCAACTGCCGGCAGTGCGCGCCGCTTCCCACAATGGCGACCGCGCGCGAGCGCGCATCATGTTCCACGCGGCGCAAACCCAGCGCGGATTCGGCAGCCCGGAACGCGATGAGCCCCGCGCCGGAAATCAGTGCCCATTCGGCGATCCACACGACATCGGGCCGATACGCACGATGAACAATGGACATGAGCAAGACCGCGCCCGTGAGCGCGAACGACCAGCCCAGAGCAGGCGCGCAAACGCATCGCCAGAACAAATGCCGTCTTGCGCCACGGTGTGTGTCGAACGCGGGAAAGAGCATGACGGCGAATAACAAGGTGAACGCCACCAGCGCGCTGTCGTAGCCCGCGTGTTCGGGTTCACCGTGCGTACGTGCGGCGATAACAGCTCCCCCAACGATCAACAGCACGTCGAGCAGGCGTGCAAGCGCGCTCGCTGGACGGCGCGTTTTGCCAACCTCGGTTTGTGTAGACAGGTCCATACCGTACTCGTCGAATGTTCGATTGGCCGCGCGAGATGCTGCGCGGATCTGCGCGAGGAAGCCTGCCAACAGGCACGCCCATGCAGACGACTCATTCGATACATTTCCAGCCACGACCACTGCCTACAGAGCTAATAGAAGGACTACTTACTAGAAGAACAACCTGCATATCCGCCCCCTCTCTCTGCAAGCTCGAAAGCGCACGCGTGCGCGAACGACGTAACGGCTTCCGCGACCCGGCCGGCGCATTCACCAGTCCAGATCGACTTTCGCGCGGAGCGTTCGTCAGATGTTTTTAGTTAATGCGCGAGAGCGAAAGTCTCTGCCGGACGGCATGAGAGGTATATAGGAACAATCCGAATTGAATAAGGAAGGCAGTACAGCCGAGCATCGCAGCGATGTCTCGAAATGGATGGCTTCGCACAGTCGCTGGATACAGACAACGTTCGCAATTTTCACAAACGAAGCCGACCGAATGATTTTTAACAGATTCTCGATCTGATCATCCGGCATCAGGGTAAGAAATATCCCCGGCGCGCGCGCGTCGCTATCGAATAAATGAGAATTGGCGTGCCGACACGCTTATATCCGATGGGATATTTAAATTCATATAAATCGCGCTCTATTTTTATTTCACACCAGCGATTTACATATATCAACGATTGCGAGCTGCAATCGTCGTGCAGGATCGGATGAAGTCCGACCCCGCCTCGGCTCATCCTTATTTCTTCTGAATAAACTCGATCTTGTACCCATCCGGGTCGGTAACGAACGCGATGACCGTCGTGCCGTGCTTCATCGGGCCGGCTTCGCGCACCACGGTGCCGCCCTGCTCCTTGATCTTCGCGCACGCGGCATAGGCATCTTCGACTTCAACGGCCAGATGGCCGAAACCCGTGCCGAGGTCGTACGACGGCGTGTCCCAGTTGTGCGTCAGTTCGATGACGGTGCCGTCGCGCTCATCGGTGTAACCGACGAACGCCAGCGTGAACTTGCCATCGGGATAGTCTTCGCGGCGCAGCAGTTTCATGCCGAGCAATTCGGTGTAGAACTTGATCGAGCGGTCGAGGTCGCCGACCCGGATCATCGTGTGCAGCAGGCGCATTGTGGTGGACTCCGTTTTTTGCCAACGTCAGAACCCGGACTGTACCAAAATCCCGCCGCCCCTGCCGACGCCGCCCCACCCGCTCCCCCCGCTCCACCGCGCCAGGCAAGCCTGTCCGATTTGCTCTAGCATGTTCGCCATCCCGATTTCACCGGACGCCGCAGGAGTGCGGCGTCCGGTCTGGCTTGCGTTCAACGAGAGAATAGAAAGGAGTCGATATGCGGATTCTGGTGGTAGGTGCGGGGGCGACTGGGGGCTATTTCGGCGGGCGGCTCGCCGCGGCCGGGCGCGACGTGACGTTTCTCGTGCGCGACGCGCGCGCGGCGCAGATGCGCGAGCACGGTCTCGTGATCCGCAGCCCGCACGCGGGCGATCTCACGCTGCGCGACCCGAAGACGGTCACGCGCGAGGCGCTCGAAGCGCCCGGCACGCAGCCGTTCGACCTCGTGCTGCTCAGTTGCAAGGCCTATGATCTCGACAGTGCGATCGACTCGTTCGCCGCCGCCGTCGGTCCCGAGACCGCCATCCTGCCGCTGCTCAACGGCATGCGTCATCTCGACGTGCTGCAGGCGCGCTTCGGCACCCAGGCCGTGCTCGGCGGCGTCTGCCTGATCGCGTCCACGCTCAACGAGCAGCGCGAAATCGTGCATCTGAACGACTCGCAGGCGATCACGTTCGGCGAGCTGGGCGGCGGCATCTCGGCGCGTGCGCAGGCCATCGCCGATACCTTCGGCAACGCCGGCTTCATCATCAAGGCGAGCGAGCGCATCCTTCAGGAAATGTGGGAAAAGTGGGTATTTCTCGCGTCGCTCGCGGGCAGCACTTGCCTCTTTCGCGCGCCCATCGGCGCAATCGTCGCGACGCCCGACGGCGCGGCGACCATCGAGCGCATCTTCGCCGAGTGCCGCGCGATCGCGGCCGAGCACGGTCACGCGGTGCGCGACAGCTTCCTCGAACGCTCGCGCGGCATGCTGTTCGCCACCGGCTCGTCGCTCACGGCGTCGATGCTGCGCGACGTGCAGAACGGCTCACGCATCGAAGCCGATCACATCCTCGGCGACCTGATCCGCCGCGGCGGCGCGGCGCAGCGCGCGTCGAGCGAGCTGTCGGTGCTGCGCATCGTCTATAGCCAGCTCAAGGCCTACGAGGCGCTGCGCGGCGAAGGCTGAGCCTCGGCCCGCACTGCGCGCAAAAACGTCACACCAGGACTGCGTGGCAAAACGCGTGGCAAAACAAAAGGCGCGGTGGCCAAAGCCATCGCGCCTTTTTTATCGGTACCGCGCTTTGTCAGGCTTGCGCGTTGCCGAGCGCCTGCGCCACGCGCACGTATTCGTCCACCGGCACGTCTTCGGCGCGGCGTTGCAGGTCGAAACCGAGCGCGTCGAAATCCACGCGATCGCGATAGTCCGACAGCGTGTTGCGCAGCATCTTGCGACGCTGTGAGAAGGCGGCCGTCACCATTTCGCCGAGCAGCGCGGCGTCGACCTTCGGCAGTTCGTGCGGCGCGAACGGAATCATGCGCACGATCGCCGAGTCCACCTTCGGCGGCGGCTGGAACGACTCGGGCGGCACGTCGAGCATTTTGTCCATCACGTAGCGGTACTGCAGCATCACCGTGAGGCGGCTGAACGCCTTGGTGCCCGGCTCCGCGACCATGCGCTCGACCACTTCGTTCTGCAGCATGAAATGCTGGTCGATCACACGCTCGGCGAACGTGGCGAGGTGAAACAGCAGCGGGCTCGAAATGTTGTACGGCAGATTGCCGACGATGCGCAGCGTCGGCTTCTCGCCCGGCGCGGCAAGCGAGCCGAAGTCGAAGGCGAGCGCGTCGCCTGCGTGCAGTTCGAGCAGCGGCCCGAACTTCTTCGTGAGCCGTCCGATCAGGTCGCGGTCGAGTTCGACCGCGTGCAGCGGCGCTTCGGGCGTGGCGAGGCGTTCGATGAGCGGCGCGGTGAGCGCGCCGAGGCCTGGCCCGATCTCGACCATGCGTTCGCCACGCTGCGGGCGAATGACGTCGACGATCGAGTCGATCACGCCCGTGTCGACGAGGAAGTTCTGGCCGAAGCGCTTGCGCGCGAAGTGGCCCTGGTGCTTGCTGCTGCTATTGGACATCTTCGTGAAATCAGTGACGACGGTCAGACGGTGCGCCGGTGGCGCGCCATCGAAACCGCCGTGTCGATGGCGGCGATCAGGCTGCCCGCGTCCGCGCGGCCCGTGCCGGCGAGGTCGAGCGCGGTGCCATGATCGACCGAAGTGCGCACGATCGGCAGGCCCAGCGTCACGTTGATGCCCTCCCCGAACGTCGCGTATTTCAGGACCGGCAGGCCCTGATCGTGGAACATCGCCAGCACGCAGTCGGCGTCTTTCAGATAGCGCGGCTGGAACAGCGTGTCGGCGGGATACGGACCGCGCGCGTCGATGCCCTCGGCCGCGGCATTGGCCAGCGCGGGCGAAATGGTGTCGATTTCCTCGCGGCCCAGATAACCGTTCTCGCCCGCGTGCGGATTCAGCCCAGTGACGAGAATGCGCGGCGCGGGCACGCCGAAATGGTGGCGCAGGTCGTGGTCGATGATGCGCAGCGTTTCGACGAGACCGTCGATCGTCAGCGCCGCCGAGACGTCCTTGAGCGGCAGATGCGTGGTCGCGAGCGCCACGCGCAGCGGCCGCGCGCCGGTGCCCGCGAGCATCATCACCACGCGCGGCGTGTGCGTGCGTTCGGCGAGATATTCGGTGTGGCCGGTGAACGGCACGCCCGCGTCGTTGATCGTGCTCTTTTGCAGCGGCGCGGTGACGATGGCGTCGTAATTCTGTGCCACGGCGCCGTCGATGGCGCGGTCGAGCAAGGCGAGCACATAGGGACCGTTGGCGGCGTCGAGCTTGCCGGCCGGCGCGGGCGCGGCGAGCGCCACGTGTTCCACGCTGACCTTGCCGCCCGCCAGCACGGCTGCCCAGTCGACGCCCACCGCGGCGGCGCGCGCCGCCATGAGGGTTTGATCGCCCAGCACCACGAATTCGGCGCCGGGCCAGTGCGCCGAGGCGCCCGCGAGGGCGGCGGCGGTGAGTTCGGGACCGACGCCGGCGGGCTCGCCGGTCGTAATGGCGATGCGGAGCGGCCGCGGCCCCCGCGGAGCTGAAGTCGAAGAAGCGGGGGCGTTCACGGCGTGCGTCCTTGATCGATCAGTGTTGCTGCGGCGGCGTCATGCCGCTGATCTTGTAGTCGACGTAGGCGCTGTCGCGCAGCTGGCGCAGCCAGTCGGCGTAGGCCTGTTCCGCCTTGCGCTGGCCAATGGCCTGACGCGCGAGGTCCATCTGCTGCGCAACCGAGCCTTCGGCTTCGCGGCGGCCCAGCACCTGGATCAGGTGATAACCGTATTCGGTGCGCACCGGCTCGCTGATCTGGCCGTCCTGCAGCGTGTTCATGGCACGCTCGAATTCCGGCACGGTCTCGCCCGGGCTGATCCAGCCGAGGTCGCCGCCCTGCGAAGCCGAGCCGTCCTGCGAGTAGGTCCGCGCGAACTTGGCGAAGTCGCCGCCCGCCGCCACTTCACGGCGGATTTCCAGCAGCTTCTGGCGCGCTTCCGGTTCCGACATGCCGTCGCCCACGCGCAGCAGGATGTGGCGCACGTGCGTCTGCACCAGTTGCGGCGCGGACGCGCTCGTGCCCTGGCCCTGACGGCGCTCGACGAGGCGAACGATTTCAAAGCCGTCGTTGGTGCGGATCACCGAAGGGTTGATCTCGCCCGGACGCAGCGTGGACGCCGCGGTCACGAATTCCTGCGGCAGCTTCGACGGCGCGAGGAAGCCCATGTCGCCGCCCTTGCTGGCGTCCGGCGCCTGCGAGTTCGACTTCGCGAGGCTCGAGAACTTGCTGCCCGACTGCGCTTCCTTCAGGAGCGCGTCTGCCTTCTTCTGCGCGGCTTCGATGTCGGTTTCCGACGCGTTCAGCGGCGCCTTGATGAAGATGTGCTCGAAGTGCAGGTCGCTTTGCTGGCCCGCGTTCGGTCCGCGCTGGCTGGCGATGTAGTTCGCGACTTCGGCGTCCGACACCGAGATCTTGCTGTCCACTTCCTTCTCGCGCAGCTTCGAGAGCGTGAGTTCGGTGCGCGCGTCGCGCGTGAACGTCGACCAGGGCACGCCGGCGGCTTCGATGCGCGCGCGATAGGTTGCGAGATCCATGCCGTTGGCCTGGGCGAGGCGCTCGAGCGTGCGGTTCACGGAGGCGTCGTCGATGGAAATGCCGTCTTCCTTCGCCTTTTGCAGCTGGATGCGTTCGAGCACCATCTGGTTCAGGACCTGCGCGCGCAGCTGGTCGGTGGGCGGCACCGGCGCGTTCTGCTGGGTCAGGCGGCGCGTGATGAGCGCGGCGCGCTCGTCGAGTTCGCGTTGCGTGATCACGCCATCGTTGACGATCGCGGCAATCGTGTCGACAGTCTGGCCGCCCGGGGCCGACAGTTGCTGTGCTTGCGCCGGCGCGGCCGGCAACAGTCCTGCGACGGCGAAGAGGCTCGCAGCGTACGCTGCCAGTCGAAGCTTTTTCATGATTCCCACAGATACTCCAAAGTTGGCGGGCAGCTTCGCCCGTCTCTAAGCAACCCACTGCGCGCCGTGCCGGTCCATCGGACCGGATGGCGCGTCATTGATAGTCCGTGAAGCGCGACGGCAACGGCGGCTGGCCAGGCAGCGCCGTGTAACCCGGCACGCTGGCCTTGAACGCCGCCACCAGCCCGTTGTCGACGTTCGACAGCCCCTTGAGCGTGAGCTGTGCGAGAAAACGCGTGGCCGAATTGTTGCCGCCCGTCGTGTTGACCCCGTTCGCGTAGCGCTGGATACCCACGCCCAGCGCCCAGCAATCTGCGTCGTACTGCAAACCCAGCAGACCGTCGACGATCTTGTGACCGTTCAGATCGTAGTTGAAGCGGCCCACCGCGTACACCCGGTGCGAAAACGGCCATTGGGCCGAGATCAGGATCTGGTTGATCGGCTGGTTGTCGAGCGTGGTGTTGTTCTCGCGCGTGTACCGATATGCAACGTTGAGCACGCGGCTCGGACCCGGGCTGTAGCCGAAACCGACGCTCGCCTTCTCCAGACGATTATCGTCGGCATTATATTGGAACGCAGTTTCCGACGCGAAACCGCCCCCGACCTTCAGCGACATACCTGCGATCAGGTCGGAATGCGCCGCGCCCGTGGTCGTCTGATCCTGCGTGAGCGTGACGCGCTGGTCGCTGAAATAGTACTGCTGCGCGAGCACGAAACGCGCGCGCTCGTCGCCCGTGGCCGGGTCGAGGAAACGCGTGGTGATCGCGGCCGTCAGGCGGTTCGCGTCGGCGATGCGGTCGTTGCCGACGAAGGTGTTCGGCGTGAAGATCTCCGCGAGCCCGAAGTCGGCCTCGGCGGTATCGAAAAGGGGCGCGAACTCCTGGTTGCGGTAAGGCGTGTACACATAGTACAGGCGCGGCTCGAGGGTCTGGATGTAGTCCTGGCCGAACAGATGCACCGAGCGGTCGAACACGAGGCCCGTGTCGAAGCTGAAGGTGGGAACCGATTCGGTGAAGCTCTTGGGCGTGCCGACCGGCGAGCCGAACGTCGTGCCCGGCGTGCCGATGTTGCTCAGGTTGTACGACGCGAAGTGCCACTGCACCTTCGGCGTGACGAAGTAACCCGGCCCCATCAGCGAATACGACAGGTACGGATTGAAGACGACGCGGTCGCCTTCGGTCGCGTCGTCCTCGGTGATGCGGAAGCGCGAGTAGTCGGCTTCCATGCCGTAGTCGAAGCCGCCGACGTTGTACTTCGCGTACTTCACGTTCAGCTCGGGCTCGCGGCCATACGGCGCGACCGACGGATACAGCGTCTGCCAGTGCTGATAGCGGCCGAGCACGGACCACGGCCCGTTGTTGTAGGTGACGCCGGCTTCCTGCTGGTACAGCAGCTGGGTGCCGTTCAGGAACTGGTTGGCCGGCGACGCCAGGTCTTCCGGATAGGTGTTGTCCGAGACCTTGTTGTAGTAGATGTAACCGCCGAACCCGTTGCCGAAGTTCTGGTTGTGCTGGATGAACAGCGCGTAGCGGTTGGTCTTCGTGATCGCGTCGTCGGGCAGGAACGTGCCGGTGATCGAGCCCGAGTAATTGGCCGACAGATACCGGTAGTTGCCCTGCAGGAACACGCCGCGCTTCGTGATGAGCTCGGGCGTGAACGTGAAGTCGCGGTTCGGCGCGATGTTGAAGTAGTACGGCAGCGCGATTTCATAGCCGTTCGTCGAACTGAGCGAGAACGTCGGCGGCAAGAGGCCGCTGCGGCGGTCGCCCGAGAGCGGGAACGAAATCCACGGGCTCGCGAAGATCGGCACGTTCTGGAAGAACAGCACGCTGTTATGCGCGACGCCTTCGTCGGCGCCCGTGTCGAAGTCGAACTCCGTGCCCTTGATGTACCAGGCGGGATTCGTCGAACACTGGCAGGCCGTGTAGGTGCCGTTCGTGAGCACCGAGCGCTCGTTGTCGAGCAGGTCGGCGCGCTCCGCGCTGCCGGAGCCGCCCGTCATCGAAAAATGGTACTTCGGCGTCGGCATGAAGCCTTCGCTCGCGCCGATCTGCAGATGCGCTTCAGGGCCGGTGAAGCTGGTGCCGTTCTCCACGACGGTGACATTGCCATATGCGTTGGCCATGTCGGTGTCGACGTCGTAATGCAGCGCGTCGCCCTTGACGATGTTGCCGCCCTGGCGCAGCTCGGCCGCGCCCTTGACGGCCGCGTCGGTGCCCGAGGTGCCGGTGGTCGAGTCGCCGAGGATGAACGTGGCGGGACGATGGCCGGGAACGGCCGGAACGTCCTCGAGCTGCGGCGCGAGGCGCAGACTCCACGCGCCGTCCAGCGGCACGGCCTGCGCGGCGTCGCCCGCGAGCTGGGCGTGCGCGAGCACAGGCACGAGACCCGGCATGGCCACGAGCGCCGCGATGAGCCGCCGCTTGCCCGGCACGCCGTCGTCACTATTGGAGATCGTCTGGAAAAACTGTCTGGGCGGCATGTATGGTTTTGGCGTATCGGCCCGGCCGCCTGCCCGCTGTCCCGGCCGCCGCCTCTCGCGCCCCGGCGCCGCTCCGGGCGAGAAACCGGACCGGCGGCAAACGAGGCGTACAAGGCAACTGCACGCACCAATATTCACAATTCATCGGACGATGGACTGGGCATCAGTGCGGCGGGGGCGAACCGTCATGCGGGCTTTGGCGCGAGTCGCGTCAAAAAAGTCGTGGGGTATTATATGGCAAGACGTTGTTCCACTGATTTTGCTTCCGGTTACATGACCTTCCCTGCTCCGCCAAACGCCGCGCCGTTGTCCCCCGACGGCCGCCGCGACCTGCTCGCCGCCTGGCTGTCCGGCCATGCGCAACAGTACGCCCTCGACCTGTCCACGCTCGCGCCCGCCTCCGCCGACGCGAGCTTTCGCCGCTACTTCCGCCTCGCCAGCGCGGGTGCGCACGGCGCGACGCTGATCGCCGTCGACGCCCCGCCGCCCGAAAAATGCCGCGAATTCGTCCAGGTCGCGCAACTGCTCGAACAGGCCGGCGTCCACGTGCCGCGCGTGCTGGAGGTCGATTACGACGCCGGGCTGATGCTGGTGACCGATCTCGGCACCGCGTCCTATCTCGCCGCGCTGATCGAAGCCGGTCCCGGCCCGCGCTCGCGCGCGCTGATGCACGACGCGCTCGACGCGCTGATCCGCTTCCAGCTCGAAACCAAACCGGGCGTGCTGCCCGTCTTCGACGAAGCCTTCCTGCGCCGCGAGATGGAGCTGCTGCCGGAGTGGTTCCTGGAGCGCCATCTGGGCCGCAAGGTCGACGACGCCACGCGCGCCATGCTCGACCGCACCTTCGCGCTGCTGATCGCGAGCGCGCGCGCCCAGCCGCAGGTGTTCATGCTGCGCGATTTCATGCCGCGCAACCTGATGATCGCCACGCCGAACCCCGGCGTGCTCGACTTCCAGGACGCCGTGGAAGGGCCGATCACCTACGACGTCGCCTCGCTGCTGCGCGACGCGTTCCTGGGCTGGGACGAGGAGTTCGAACTCGACTGCTTCGCGCACTACTGGGAGCGCGCAAAAAAGGCCGGCCTGCCCGTCGATCCCGACTTCGGCGAGTTCTACCGCCAGCTCGAATGGATGGGCCTGCAACGCCACATCAAGGTGCTGGGCCTGTTCTGCCGCATCAACTATCGCGACGGCAAGCCGCATTACATGGCCGACCTGCCGCGCTTTCTCGATTACGCGAGCAAGGTCGCGCACCGCTACCGTCCGCTCGTGCCGTTCGCGCGCTTCATCGACGAGCTGCGCGGCACGGCGGTCGAAACCGGCTATACGTTCTGAGCCTGCCCCTCTTCATTGCAACTTCATGACAAGGCCGATTCCATGACGCGCGCCCGTTTCGAGCGTACGGCGATGATCTTCGCCGCCGGACGCGGCGAGCGCATGCGCCCGCTCACCGACACCTGTCCGAAACCGCTGCTCGCAGCCGGCGGCAAGCCGCTCATCGTGTGGCAGATCGAGCGCCTCGCGGCGGCGGGCTACACGCGCATCGTCATCAATCATGCGTGGCTCGGCGAGCGGCTCGAAGCGGCGCTCGGCGACGGCGCGCGCTTCGGCGTGCGTCTGCTCTACTCGCCCGAGCACGAGGCGCTGGAAACCGCGGGCGGCATCGCGCAGGCGCTGCCGCTGCTCGAAAACGGCGCCGAGCCGTGCGTGTTTCTGGGCGTGGCCGGCGATATCTACAGCGATTTCGATGTCGCGCGACTCGATGCGCCCGCCCAAACGCTCGCGGCGGCCGCGCAGCCCGGCATGCATCTGGTGATGGTGCCGAACCCGCCGTTCCACGCGAACGGCGATTTCGCACTGGACGCCGACGGCGTGCTCGCGCTCGACGGCGCGCCGCGCTACACGTTCGGTAGCATCGGGCTTTACGACACGCGCATGTTCCGCGACCTGCCGCGCGGTGCGAAGCGCGCGCTCACGCCGTACTACCGCGAAACCATCGCGGCGCGGCGCGCGAGCGGCGAGCTGTTCGAAGGCCGCTGGGAAAACGTCGGCACGCCCGCGCAACTCGCGGCGCTCGACGAGGAATTGCGCGCAAGAACGCCGCGCTGATTCTTCATTGGCATCAACACGCGCGCGGGACGTGCCGAGGCACGAACGGCGCGCGCTGCCCCTTCATCCCGCTTCAATGCGCCCCGTTCGCGGGCGCCGCCACGCGTGGATCGACCTGATCATCCTGATCGCCTTGCACAGGCTCGCTGGCCTTCTGCTGCTGCAACGCCCACATCTGTGCGTAATGCCCTTGCGTGCGCAACAGTTCGTCGTGCGTGCCGCGTTCGACGATACGTCCGTGATCCATCACGATAATCTGCTCGGCGTGCACGACGGTCGACAGCCGGTGCGCGATCACGAGCGTCGTGCGGTCGCGCGCGATCGAATCGAGTTCATGCTGAATCGCGCGCTCCGAACGCGAATCGAGCGCCGACGTCGCCTCGTCGAACAACAGGATCGGCGGATTCTTGAGCAGCGTGCGCGCGATCGCCACGCGCTGCTTCTCGCCGCCCGAAAGCTTCAGGCCGCGCTCGCCCACGGGCGTGTCATAGCCCTTCGGCAAGCTCTCGATGAACGCGTGAATATGCGCCGCGCGCGCCGCCGCGATCACCTCCTCGCGGCTCGCCGACGGCCGCCCGTAGGCGATGTTGTAGTAGATCGAATCGTTGAACAGCACGGTGTCCTGCGGCACGATGCCGATCGACGCGCGCAGCGAATCCTGCGTCACGTCGCGGATATCCTGGCCGTCGATCGTGATCGTGCCGCCCGCGGCGCGATCGAGATCGTAGAAGCGGAACAGCAGGCGCGCGAGCGTCGACTTGCCCGAGCCGCTGTGGCCCACCACCGCCGTCGTCGTGCCCGCGGCAATCGTGAAGCTTACGTCGTGCAGGATCTGGCGCGACGGCTCATAGGCGAAGTCCACGTGCGTGAAGCGCACCTCGCCGCCGCGCACCGCGAGCGCGGGCGCGTTGGGCACGTCGGGCACTTCGCGCGCGACCGTGAGCAGCGTGAACATGCGGTCCATGTCGGTGAGGCTCTGCTTCAGTTCGCGATACACCACGCCGAGAAAATTCAGCGGAATGTAGAGCTGCAGCATGAAGGTGTTGATGAGCACGAGGTCGCCGAGCGTGAGCTTGCCCGCCATCACGCCCTGGGTCGCGCGCCAGAGAATGAACACGAGCCCCGTGCCGATGATCGCCTGCTGCCCGAAGTTCAGCGCCGACAGCGAATGCTGCGACTTGATCGCCGCCGCGCGATAGCGGTGCAGGTTCTCGTCGTAACGCTTCGTCTCCCACTCTTCGTTGCCGAAGTATTTCACCGTCTCGTAGTTGATCAGCGAATCGATCGCACGCGAGTTCGCGCGCGAATCGAGTTCGTTCATCGTGCGTCGAAAATGCGTGCGCCACTCGGTTACCTTCACGGTGAAGACGATGTACGCGGCCAGCGCGCACAGCGTGACGATCGCGTAATACGCCTCGTATTTCACGGTGAAAAAGATCAGCACGAGGCCCACTTCCACGAGCGTCGGCAAGATGCTGTAGAGCGAATACGAAATGAGCTGCGTGATGCCGCGCGTGCCGCGTTCGATGTCGCGCGACATGCCGCCCGTCTGCCGCTCCAGATGAAAGCGCAACGAGAGCGCGTGCAGATGGCGGAACACCTTGAGCGCGAGCTGGCGCACGGCGCTCTCGGTGACCTTCGAGAAAAGGATTTCGCGCAGCTCGGTGAACAGCGAAGTCGACAGACGCACCGCCGCATACGCCACCACCAGCAGCCCGATGCCGCCCATCAGCACGATGCCCGGCGCGTGCTCGGCGCGGCCGAGCGCGGTCAGATGCTGCACGGGCGCGAGACCGTCGACGATATGCTTCATCACGACGGGCACGCCCAGATTGGCCACCTTCGCGCCGATCAGGCAGGTGAGCGCGAACGCCACACGCCACTTGTAAGCGGTGAGATAGGGCAGCAGCGAGACGATGGTCTGCCAGTCGTTGCGCGGCCCGGTGGCGAGCGGCGCGGGTTCGTTGGAAGCGGAAAAACGGCGCATGGGCGAACGGCGATGAGCGTGCGGCGCGACGCAGGACAGCAGGTCGAGGCGCGGCGCACGGCGAGATTGGGGGACGCGTTTGATCGCGTGAACGACGGGTTCGGCATTGGCCTCCAGCGGGGCCGATTCGGGGCCGACGCGCCTTTCTGGCCGCCCGCCCCACCTGCTGCTTTCCCGTACAATTCCTGATCACCGTATTGTCGCAGAAGGCGGCACGCGCCGCTGAGGGCACCCGGTCTGCACGGGCCGTCGATCCATCGGCCACGCCGTTCCTTCCCCGCTTTTATTCTTTGACGGACACCCGATGACCGATTCCTTCCCGCTCCCCCAGAAGTCGCCCGCGCTGCGCGTCGTGCCGCAACCTTCGGACGCCAACGTGCATGGCGACGTGTTCGGCGGCTGGATCATGTCGCAGGTCGACATCGCCGGCTCGATCCCGGCAAGCCGCCGCGCCAACGGCCGCGTGGCAACCGTCGCCGTGAACTCGTTCGTGTTCAAGCAGCCGGTGTTCGTCGGCGATCTGCTGAGTTTTTACGCGGATATCGTCAAGACCGGCAACACCTCGGTGACCGTCGAGGTCGAGGTGTACGCCCAGCGCATGCGGCTCGCGGAAGAAGTCGTCAAGGTGACCGAAGCGACGCTCACCTACGTGGCGACCGGGACCGACCGCCGTCCGCGCGCGCTGCCGCCCGTCGAACCCGCGGCCTGACGTCGCGCGCGCAAGCCTCGCACGACGCCGGGCTTGCGCCGAAACCGCTTCGCAGGAACCGCGTTACTGCGTCCACGCGAGCGCCGCACCTTCCTCGTACGACGCGCTCGCACCCAGCAGCGCGGCCACTTCGGGTCCCGGCAACGGCGGCGCGAAGAAGAATCCCTGCAACTCGTCGCACGCGCGCTCGCGCAGGAACGCGAACTGTTGCGACGTCTCCACGCCTTCCGCGATCACCTGCAGCCGCAACTCGTGCGCGAGCGCGATGATGGCCGCCGTGATGGTCTCGTCGTCGCCGCTCGTGCCGATATCGGACACGAACGAGCGGTCGATCTTGAGCCGGTCCACCGGCAGGCGCTTCAGATAGCTCAGGCTCGAATAGCCGGTGCCGAAGTCGTCGATCGCAATCCCCACGCCCTGCTCGTGCAGCGCGTTGAGCATCGACACCGCCTCTTCCGCATTGCGCATCAGCGTGCTTTCCGTGAGTTCGAGTTCGAGCCAGCGCGGTTCGAGCCCCGTCTCGTCGAGCACGCTCTTCACGAGTTCGGCGATGTCGCGCTGATGGAAGGTCTTCGCCGACAGATTCACCGACACTCGCACGTTCGGCAGCCCGGCGTCCTGCCACGCGCGATTCTGGCGGCACGCCTCGCGCAGCACCCAGTCGGACAGCGGACCGATCAGCCCGCTTTCCTCGGCGATCGGAATGAACTTCGCCGGCGAAATCAGCCCGGCTTCCGGATCGAGCCAGCGCACCAGCGCCTCCATGCCGACGATGCGCCCGCTGCCGATATCCACCTGCGGCTGATAGTGCAGCAGGAACTCGCCGTCACGCAGCGCGCGGCGCAGACGCCGTTCGAGATCCATCCGCGCGCCCGCGGCCGCGTTCATCTCCGGCTGATAGAACTGGAACGTGTTGCGGCCCAGTTCCTTGGCGCGGTACATGGCGACGTCGGCCTTCTTGAGCAGCGCCTCGGCGTCGTTGCCGTCCTGCGGGAACACGCTCGCGCCCAGGCTGCACCCGACGTAAAGCTCGGTGCCGTCGATCAGCACCGGCTCCGAGATCATCGAGCGCGCGCGCTCCATCCAGTTGATCAGCGATTTTTCGTCGATGGTGTCGGTCAGCACGATCACGAATTCGTCGCCGCCGTGGCGCGCGACCGTGTCGCTCGTACGCGTGCAGCGCGTGAGCCGTTCGGCGACCACGCCGAGCAGCCGGTCGCCGACGCTGTGGCCGAGACTGTCGTTGACGTTCTTGAAGCCGTCGAGGTCGATGAACACCACCGCCACGCCGCGCTCGTGCCGTTGCGCCGACACCAGCGCCTGCTGCAGGCGGTCGCGCAGCAGATTGCGGTTGGGCAGCAGCGTGAGGCTGTCGTAATTCGCCTGATATTCGAGCTGCTCCTGATAGCGGATCAGCTCGGTCACATCGTTGATGATGCCGATGTGATGCGTGATGCGCCCGTCGAGATCGGGCACCGGCGCGATCAGCAGCTGATTCCAGAACAGCGCGCCGTCCTTGCGGTAATTGCGCAGCACGGCGCTCACCTCGCGGTTCGACATCAGCGCCTGGCGGATCGCCACGAGGCCGTCCTGATCGCGGTCGTCGCGTTGCAGCAGACGGCTGTCCTGACCGACCACTTCGGCGGGATCGTAGCCCGTGATGCGGCGAAACGCCGGATTCGCGTACTCGATCAGATTGCTGCCGCCCGGCCCCGGCCCGGTGATCAGAATCGCGTTCACGCAGGCGTCGAGCGCGCGGCTTTGCAGACGCAGCGCAAGATCGGCGCGCTTGCTTTCGGTCGTATCGGAATAGGTGCCGAGCACGCCCATCACGCGGCCGTCGCCGTCGAGCAGCGGCAGCTTGCTCGTGATCGTCGTGCGATGCAGACCGTCGATCGTGAGGTCCTCTTCGAAGTTCAGGCGCGGCAGGCCCGCGACGATCACCTCGCGGTCCTGCGCGCGCATCGACTCGGCGTAGGCTCGCCACGGCAGTTCGTCATCGGTCTTGCCGACGATCTGCTCGGGATACGCGAGGCCCGCGTCGCGCGCGAACGTCATGTTGCAACCCAGATAGCGCGACTCGGCGTCCTTCCAGAAGATGCGCTGCGGAATGTTGTCGATCACCGTCTCGAGCATCTGGTTCGAGCGCTGCGCCTCGACTTCGGCCTTGATCTGCTCGGTCACGTCGTCGGCGAGCACGAACACGGCCGCGCGGCCCTGAAACGTCAGCGAGTGATGCGAGATGTCGGCGCTGATGAGCGTGCCGTCGCGACGCACGTGATGCCAGATGCCGGCCATCGTGCGGATGTGCTGCGTGAGCGTGTCCGAGCGCGCGAGATGCTGTTCGAGCCGCGTGACGTCGTCTTGCGGACGGATGTCGCGAATCGTCATCGCGAGGAATTCCTCCTCGCTGAAACCGTACTGCTGGATCGCCGCCGTGTTGACGGCGAGAAAACGCAGCGTCTCGCGATCGAACACGTACATCGGCACCGGATGCGCGTCGAACAGGCCCTGAAAGCGCTCGTTGCGCTGACGCAGCCCGGCAAGCGCGCGCAGCTTTTCGCGCGCCGCGTTCTCGCGCACGCCGAACGTGTAGATGAGCAGCGTCGCGCCCGCGAGCATTGTCACGATCAGCAGGATCGAGGCGCGGCTGCCCGCGCGCGCGGATTCCGCCAGCGTGCCCGCCAGCGCGAGATCCTGCTCGCCCTGCAGCGCGGACAGCTTCGCGTCGATGCGGTCGGCGCGGCCGTCGAGGCGGATGTACTCGCTCGCGATCCACGCAGCCGTGGACGCGAAAGCCGGCGTGGCGGCGAGCGGCTGCGCGACGACCTGCGCTGAATTGGGCGCGGCGGCGAGTTGTGTGGCGGAGGCGCTGGTTTGTGTGCTTGTTGACGCGTTCGTTGCCGCGTTCGTTGCCGCGGCATAAGGCTCGGCAAGATTCGACGGACGGGGCGACGACGCAGCCGCATACGGTTCGGCCAGGCTCGCGGCGCGCGCGGAAGACGCGCCCGCTGCGGCATACGGCGACGTCAGCGTGCGCGCCGGCGTAATCGTGCCCGACGTCGCATACGGCGCGGCGAGGTTCGCGGCGCCCGCCACCTCGCCGGACGCGTAAGGCGAAGCAAGACTCTGCGCAGACGCGGCGACGCGCATCGCGACGACGCCTGGCGTCGGCACGAACGCCGAGGCCGGATCGTCCTCGCTCAACGTCGCGGCAATCGGGCGGATGTGGCCCGAACCCGGCGCGCGGGCGTGCGGCTTGTTCGCATTCGTAGCACGTCGATGAACGTTGGCCGCAGCCGCAGCCGGAGCACGCGGCGTGTGCGCCACGACCGGTGCCGGAGTCGACGCGGCGGCAAGCAGCGCCGCGCTGGCCGCAGCCGCAGAAGCCGCGACGGCCACCGCAGAACCGGCAATCGCCGCCGCCGCCCCACCGCCGTCTTGCGGCTCCAGCGCCGCCGCGCTCACCTGCACGCGCGCATCGGCGAGACGCTGTTCGGCGCGCGCGAGGGTTTCGTCGATTTCGCGGGCGAGCGCTGCCGCGTCGGTCGAGAGCGCGTCGAAACGGCTCGCGAGCGGCGCATTGTCGGCCAGTTCGGCGCGCAGCGAGCGGGCGGTATCGTCGAGTTCGTCGGCGCGGGCGTCGCGTGCGGCGGGCGATTCGACCACACCATCGGTCTGCAGACGGCCGAGCGCCACGAGACCGCCGCCGAGCGCGCTCCGATAGCGATCCAGATCGTGGCGCACGCGCGCGGCCTGCGCGGCCCGCTGGTCGATTTCACGCTGCGCGCCGATCTGCGTCCAGGCCACGAAAGCGTTTGCGCCCACGGCTGCCGCGACGACCGCCAGATTGATGAGGTGCCGCTTCGAAAAATGAAGATTCATTGAAAGCCGAACGTCGTTCGTCCCCGCGCGGAGGCACGGGCTGTCCGATTACGACCTGCGCGCGACAGGCTGGCGCGCGAAGCGCCATTCCGGATAACGGCAGACGTCGGCAAGGCTTGAGGGGCAATCGCGCGTGAATTCGCTCGAATCGGCGCAAACCGAGGAAACGCTCAAAAGCCGCGTCCCGCCTGGGGTTGCGCGCAAACGTTTCACTCGCCAAAGGGCGGAAAAATCGCCCGGAAAACCCAAAAACGCGGCGCGGAGAACCGTGCGCTCAGCGCGCCGCGTTGCGCGGCACCGCGAGACCGAATTCGCGCATCGCCGGAACGAAATCGTGATTCGCCTCGGGCTTGCGCGCGAGCTTGGCGAGCACGTAGCGCTGGAACGGCGCGAGTTGCGCCCAGTCTTCGATATCGGGCGTGCGCAGATCGGCGAGCCCCGCCTGGTTGGCGACGCCGCCCGGCACCGCGCTGACGTTGCGCCACGCGGGCGCTTCTTCGGGCGCGAACCATTCGGGTTCGACGTTCGCGTGCGTGCGCAGCATTTCGAAGAGCGCGTGATCGAAGTTCGGCTCGATCTCGGTGTCGTCGTCCACGGGAAAGCGCGCGAGCAGGCGGCGATCCTCGTAAGGCAGCAGTTGCCACTGCGCGAGCGAAATACGCAGCCCGAAACGATCCAGATTGAAACGCACGCACATGGGGATGAAGGTGAGGTCCTCCGACGATACGACCTCGAATTCAAACAGCAGCGGAGTTTCAGTCAATGCCATGGCGTTATCCTCGCGAAACGGACGGCGGCAAACGGCGCCCGCTTGAGGTATTTTAGAACCTTATGTGCGCCGCGCAGCGCGTCCGCGTGTCTGCCGCGCGTGCGCCGATACTGAATATCGGCGCGCGGCGCGGACCGCCGCCGACGCACCGGCGCGGATAATGGCCGTTGCGGCGTGTGTCGATTGTGTCGATTGCGTCGATTGCGTCGTTCCGCCCCCGATACCGCGCGCCTCTGCCTCGTTGATGGAGTCCCTTCGTTTGAATCCCGCGTCCCCTTTGCATCCCGTCGCTGTCGCCGATACCGCCCAGCCCGCCCATCCCGCCCATCCCGCCCATCCCGCCGAGCCCCACGCGCCCGACACCGGCGAGCAGCCCGGCGCCGTCGAATTGCGCGTGCACCGCCATCGCGGCGAGAGCGTGGAAACGCGCACCGATCACGTCGGTCAGGAATGGCCCGTCGCGCTGGTCTTCAACGGCATCTCCCACGCGGTCATGATGTGCACGCCGCGCGACCTCGAAGCATTCGCGGTGGGCTTCGCGATTTCGGAAGGCATCGTCGGGCGCAACGCCGACATTCAGGACATCGAGGTCTACTGGCACGCCGAGGCCGAGATGCCGCACGCCGAAGTGCATCTCACGGTCGTGCAGCAGGCGTTCGTCGAGCTGAAGGAAAAGCGCCGCGCGCTCGCGGGTCGCAGCGGCTGCGGCGTGTGCGGCATCGAGAGCATCGACCTGCTCGATCTCGAACCGGAAATCGTGCCCGATACCGGCTTTCTCGCGCGCCTCGCGCCCGACGCGATCGCGCGCGCCGCCCGCGAATTGCCGCAGCACCAGGCGCTCACGAAACTCACGGGCGGTCTGCATGCAGCCGCGTGGTGCGATGCCGACGGCCAGATCCTGCGCGCCTTCGAGGACGTGGGCCGTCACAACGCGCTCGACAAACTGATCGGCCAACTGGTGCTCGATCGCGCCGACACGCAGCAAGGCTTCGTGTTCCTCTCCAGCCGCGCGAGCTACGAGCTGGTGCGCAAGGCCGCGCGCGTCGGCATGCCGATGGTCGCGACGATCTCGGCGCCCTCCTCGCTCGCGATCACCATCGCGAAGCGCGCCGGACTGCGGCTCGTGAGCTTCTGCCGCGAGACCGGCTACGTCGATTACGACACGGCGGCGAGTACGACGACAAACGCAGCCTGAACGCGCTAGCGCTCAGTCGAACTGCCGGAAGTCCGGCTTGCGCTTTTGCAGGAAGGCCGTGAACGCCTCGCGCGCTTCAGGCGCGAGCAGCATCTTGCCGAAATGCACCGACTCCTCGCTCATCTGCGTCTTGATCTCGTGTTCGCTCGCGCGCTTCATGAGCATCTTGGTCGCGCGCAGCGACGACGCGGGCAGCGCGACCAGCTTCGCAAGTTGCGCGCTCACGAAGGCATCGAGTTCGGCGGCGGGCAGCACGCGGTTCACGAAGCCGATGCGATGCGCCTCGGCGGCGTCGAAGGTCTCGCCGAGCAGCAGCTTTTCGGCCGCGCCCTGATAACCGGCCACGCGCGGCAGCAGCAGCGACGAAGCCGCTTCCGGGCACAGACCGAGCTGCGCGAACGGCATCGCGAACCGCGCCGTATCGGCGGCATACACCATGTCGCAATGCAGCAGCATGGTCGTGCCGACGCCGATTGCCGCGCCCTGCACCGCCGCAACGAGCGGCTTCTCGAAGGTCGCGATCGTGGCGAGAAAGCGCATCACGGGCGAATCGCCGCCGGTAGGCGGATTCTTCAGGAAGTCCTCGATGTCGTTGCCCGCCGTGAAAATCTCGGCATGGCCGCGCAGCAGCACGGCGCGCACCGCCTTGTCGTCCTGCGCCGCCATCAGCGCGTCGCTCATCGCCTGATACATCGCGGGCGTCAGCGCGTTCTTGCGCTCGAGCCGGTTGATGGTGATCGTCAGCACGCCGTTCTCGCGTGCGGTCAGAATGTCGTTGCTCACTGTACTGTCTCCTCAGTGCGAGGCCGGCGCGCCTCGTTCACCTGCCGAATAGTAAAAACGGTTCGCAGACCGCGAAGTCTGCGAACCGTGTCGATCACGCATGGCATCTGCGTGCGCCAAAGAAGCGCTTACAGGCGCTCGATGATGCCCGCCGCGCCCATGCCGGTGCCGACGCACATCGTCACCATGCCGTACTTCAGGTTGCGGCGGCGCAGACCGTGCACGACCGTCGAGGCGCGGATCGCGCCCGTTGCGCCGAGCGGATGGCCCAGCGCGATCGCGCCGCCGAGCGGGTTGATCTTCGACGGATCGAGACCGAGATCCTGAATCACCGCCAGCGACTGCGCGGCGAACGCCTCGTTCAGCTCGATCCAGTCGAGGTCGTCCTGCTTGAGACCGGCGGCCTTGAGCGCGGCCGGAATCGCTTCCTTCGGACCGATGCCCATGATTTCCGGCGGCACGCCACGCACCGCGAAGCTCACGAAACGCGCGAGCGGCGTGAGGTTGAACTGCTTGAGCATCTTCTCGGAGACGACGATCAGCGCGCCCGCGCCGTCCGACGTCTGCGAGCTGTTGCCCGCCGTCACCGAACCCTTGTTCGCGAACACCGCGCGCAGTTTCGCGAGGCCTTCGAGCGTGGTGTCGGCGCGCGGGCCTTCGTCCAGCTCGATCAGACGTTCCTTCACCTTCACTTCGCCGCTGGCGAGATCGGGGAAACGCTCGACAATCGTGTACGGCGCGATTTCGTCCTTGAACTCGCCCGACTGCTGCGCGGCCAGCGCGCGGCGATGCGACTCGACCGAGAACGCGTCCTGCGCCTCGCGGCTCACCTTCCAGCGTTCCGCGACCTTCTCCGCCGTCAGGCCCATGCCGTACGCGATGCCCACGTCTTCATTGCGATCGAAGATGTGCGGCGAGAGCGACGGCTTGTTGCCCATCATCGGCACCATGCTCATCGATTCGCAGCCGCCCGCGATCATCGCGTCGGCTTCGCCGACACGGATGCGGTCCGCCGCCATCGCCAGCGCCGTGAGGCCCGAGGCGCAGAAGCGGTTGACGGTCACGCCGCCGACGCTTTGCGGCAGACCCGCGAGCAGCGCGCCGATACGCGCCACGTTCAGGCCCTGCTCGGCCTCGGGAATCGCGCAGCCGATGATGGCGTCTTCGATCACGCTCGGGTCGAGGCCAGGCACCTGCGCCACGGCCGACTTGATCGCGTGAACGAGCAGCTCGTCGGGGCGGGTGTTCTTGAACACGCCGCGCGGCGCCTTGCCGATGGGCGTGCGGCTCGCGGCGACGATGTATGCGTCCTGCAACTGTTTGCTCATCTGTAACTCCAGTCCGTTATGTGCGTACGCCGTGCCGCTTAGTTGCGCACCGGCTTGCCGGTTTGCAGCATGCCCATGATGCGTTCCTGCGTCTTCTGCGTGCCGAGCAGATCGACGAACGCGCGGCGTTCGAGCGTGAGCAGCCATTCTTCGTCGACGAGGCTGCCCGCTTCGACGTCGCCGCCGCAGACGGCTTCCGCGATACGTCCCGCGATCAGGTAATCGTGATCGCTGATGAAGCGGCCGTCGCGCATGTTGACGAGCGACGCCTTGATGGTCGAGATCGCCGAGCGGCCCGCGACCGGAATCTGCTTCGCGCGCAGCGGCGGACGGTAGCCCGACGCGCTCAGCGCGCGCGCTTCCTTCTTCGCCGTGTCGAGCAGCTCGAACACGTTGAAGACGATCGTGTCCGTCGGCTTCAGATAACCCATCGTGCGCGCTTCGAGCGCCGAGCCGGAGACCTTCGCCATCGCCGCGTTCTCGAACGACTTCTGCAGGAAGCGCAGCAGATCGCTCGGCACGGCGCCGATCGCCGCCGCGCCTTCGGCCGCGCGAATCGCCGCTTCCTTCAGGCCGCCGCCCGCGGGCACGAGACCCACGCCCACCTCAACGAGACCGACATAGCTCTCGATATGCGCGACGCGCTTCGCGCTGTGCAGCATGATTTCGCAGCCGCCGCCGAGCGCGATGCCCGACACCGCCGCCACGACCGGCACGTTCGCGTACTTCACGCGCAGCATCGTGTCCTGGAACTTCTTCACGAACGGCTCGATGCCCTTCGCACCGCCCATCATGAAGGCGGGCATGGCTTCTTCGAGGTTCGCGCCCGCCGAGAACGGGCCGCCCGGCGCGCCGAGTTTCAGCGACGTCGGTTGCCAGATCACGACGCCCTTGTAGCCGTCTTCGGCGATCTCGATGGCCTTCACGAGCGAGTCGAGCACGCCCGGGCCCATCGTGTTCATCTTGCTCTTGTACGAGACGATCACGACATCGTCTTCGCCCGCGCGATCGTCGACCCACGCACGCAGATGCTCGTTCTCGAACAGCGTCTTGCCGAAGCTCTTCGGATCTCGTGCGTTCGACTCGCCGAACAGCGCCGCGCGGAACACCTGGCGCTCGTAGACCGGCAGATCCGGACGCGGCACGAAGCGCGACTCAGCCGGCGACCACGAACCGTCCGCGCCATGCACGCCGCCGTTGTTCGCGACCGCGCCCTCGAACACCCATGCGGGCAGCGGCGCGTTCGACAGCGTCTTGCCCGCGTCGATGTCTTCCTTCACCCATTCGGCGACCTGCTTCCAGCCTGCGGCCTGCCAGCCTTCGAACGGACCTTCGTTCCAGCCGAAGCCCCAGCGGATCGCGAGGTCGACATCGCGCGCGTTGTCGGCGATCGATTGCAGATGCACGCCGATGTAATGGAACACGTCGCGGAAGATCGACCACAGGAACTGCGCCTGCGGATGCTCCGATTCGCGCAGCAGCTTCAGACGCTCGGCGGGCGGGCGCTTGAGGATGCGGCCCACCAGTTCGTCGGCCTTCGCGCCGCCGTCCACGTACTCGCCGGTGTTGCCGTCGAGCACCTTGATCGCCTTGCCTTCCTTGCGATAGAAACCGCCGCCGGTCTTCTGGCCGAGCGCGCCCTTCGCGACCAGACCCGCCAGCACGGCCGGCGTCTCGTAGACCGGGAAGAACGGATCGTCCTTGAGGTTGTCCTGCATCGTCTTGATGACGTGCGCCATCGTGTCGAGGCCCACCACGTCGGCGGTGCGGAACGTGGCCGACTTCGCGCGGCCCAGACGGCTGCCCGTGAGATCGTCGACTTCGTCGAAACGCAGGCCGAACTTCTTCGCTTCGGCGATCACCGCGAGAATCGAGAAGATGCCGACGCGGTTCGCGATGAAGTTCGGCGTATCCTTCGCGCGCACCACGCCCTTGCCCACGACGCTCGTGAGGAACGATTCGAGCTGGTCGAGAATTTCCGGCTGCGTGTGCACGGTCGGGATCAGCTCGACCAGGTGCATGTAGCGCGGCGGATTGAAGAAGTGCACGCCGCAGAAGCGCGCCTTGAGGTTGTCGTCGAAACCTTGCGACAGTTCCGTGATCGACAGACCCGAGGTGTTCGTCGCGAAGATGGCCTTCGGGCCGATGTGCGGCGCGACCTGCTTGTAGAGGTCGTGCTTCCAGTCCATGCGCTCGGCGATCGCTTCGATCACCACGTCGCATTCCGCGAGCTTCGCGATGTCGTCTTCGTAGTTCGCGGGCGTGATGTACTGCGCGTCGTCCTTCACGCCGAACGGCGCGGGCGAGAGCTTCTTCAGCGTCTCGATGGCTTTCAGCGCGATGGCGTTCTTCGGGCCTTCTTTCGCGGGCAGATCGAACAGCAGCACGGGCACGCGGGCGTTGATCAGGTGCGCGGCGATCTGCGCGCCCATCACGCCGGCGCCGAGCACGGCCACCTTGCGAATATTAAGATTGCTCACGTTGTTCCTCCAGCGGATATGCAATGTCGAGCGGATAGGAGATGTCTCGCGGCGCGCACCGGTGTGTCGTCGGGGTGGCGTTATTCTGGCCGGTGCGCCGCTTGAAGATTGTGTTGATGCAGTGGCGATGCGCTCGCGTCAGCACGCGGCGCATCGCGCAAGCGCTTAGAACAGCGCTTCGTCGACTTCCATCAGCGTCTTCGAACCCGCGCGCGCCTGGCGGATCGAGGTCGCCGTTTCGGGCAGCAGCTTGGCGAAGTAGAAACGCGCCGTGGCCAGCTTCGACTTGTAGAACGGATCGCCCGAGCTTTCCTTGTCGAGCGCGATGCGCGCCATGCGCGCCCAGAAGTACGCGAACACCAGATGGCCCGCCGTGCGCAGATACGGCACCGCGGCCGCGCCCACTTCGTCCGGGTTCTGCATGGCCTTCATGCCGATTTCCATCGTGAGCTTCTGCATCTTGTCGCCGATGTCGGCGAGCGGATTCACGAACTCCTGCATCTCCGTCTTGATGCCTTCGGCTTCGACGAATTCCGTCACGAGTTTGCCGAACTTCTTGAGCTTCGCGCCCATGTCGCCGAGCACCTTGCGGCCCAGCAGATCGAGCGATTGAATGGTGTTCGTGCCTTCGTAGATCTGGTTGATCCGCGCGTCGCGCACGTACTGCTCCATGCCCCACTCGGAGATGAAGCCGTGGCCGCCGTACACCTGCATGCCGAGGTTGGTGCTCTCGAATGCGTTGTCGGTCAGGAAGGCCTTGATGATCGGCGTGAGGAGCGCGACGAGGTCGGCGGCTTCCTTGCGCTCGGTTTCGTCGCCGTGCGAAAGCTCCTTGTCGATCTGCAGCGCCGACCAGTACGTGAAGGCACGCGCGCCTTCGGCCCAGGCCTTCTGCGTGAGCAGCATGCGGCGCACGTCCGGATGCACGATGATCGGATCGGCGGCCTTTTCCGGCGCCTTCGGGCCCGTGAGCGAGCGCATCTGGAGGCGCTCCTTCGCGTACACGAGCGAGTTCTGGTACGCGACTTCCGTGAGACCCAGACCTTGCATGCCGACGCCGAGGCGCGCCGCGTTCATCATCACGAACATGGCGTTCAAGCCCTTGTTCGGTTCGCCGACGAGCCAGCCCGTCGCGCCGTCGAGATTCATGACGCAGGTGGCGTTGCCGTGGATGCCCATCTTGTGTTCGATCGAGCCGCACTTGATGCCGTTGCGCTCGCCCACGTCGCCCGAGGCCGTGGGGATGAACTTCGGCACGACGAAGAGCGAGATGCCCTTGGTGCCTTGCGGTGCGTCCGGCAGGCGCGCGAGCACGAGGTGGATGATGTTCTCCGCCATGTCGTGCTCACCGCTCGAGATGAAGATCTTCGTGCCGGTGATCGCGTAGGAGCCGTCGCTGTTCGGTTCGGCCTTGGTGCGCAGGATGCCGAGGTCGGTGCCGCAGTGCGGCTCGGTCAGACACATCGTGCCGGTCCACACGCCTTCGACGAGCTTCGGCAGATAGGCCTGCTGGAGTTCGGGCGTGCCGTGCGCGTGCAGACATTCGTAGGCGCCGTGCGACAGACCCGGATACATGGTCCACGCCTGGTTCGCCGAGTTGAGCATTTCGTAGAGCGCGTTGTTCACGAACGCGGGCAGGCCCTGGCCGCCGTATTCGGGATCGCAGCCCAGCGCGGGCCAGCCGGCCTCCACGTATTGCCTGTACGCTTCCTTGAAGCCAGTGGGCGTGGTGACGACGCCGTCGCCGGCATACGTGCAGCCTTCGCGGTCGCCGACCTGGTTCAGCGGAAACAGCACCTCCGAGCAGAACTTGCCCGCTTCTTCGAGCACCTGGTTGATGGTGTCGGCATCGAGGTCGGCGTGCTTCGGCATCTGCTTGACTTCGCCTTCCACGTTCAGCAGCTCGTGCAGTACGAATTGCATGTCACGCAGCGGCGCGGTGTACTGTCCCATGTTTTTCTCCCTTGATAGAGCCTTAGAGTGTCGGGCCTTCGCGTACCGCCGCGGCGCTGTGCGCGGCGTGGGCTACTGGCTCACGCTCTGATACGAAACAATCAGTTTTTCGAACGCGGCCCACGTATGGTCGACTGCGTCCGGCAAGTGCAGGAAACGGCCGTCATGATGCAGACCCAACGTTACGCTATACAGTTCGAACAACATCAGCGCGGGATCGGTGTCCCCTCGCAGATGCCCTTCCTCGATCGCCTGCGAAATGGCGCGCAGCAAGGCCGCCCGCCACATCGTCACGCTCGCCACCAGCTGCTCGCGCACCTGGCTGTCCGCGCGGTCGTCGTACTCCACCGCGCCGCTGATGTAGATGCAGCCGGTCGTGACCTCGTGGATGCGCTTCTCGAACCATCGTGACAGCATCGCACGCAGACGGGGCAAACCACGCGGTTCGCGCAAGCTCGGAAAGAAGACTTCTTCCTCGAATCTGCGGTGGTACTCGCGCACGACTTCGACCTGGAGATCTTCGCGCGAACCGAAGTGCGCGAAAACACCGCTCTTGCTCATCTGCATGCGCTCGGCCAGCAAGCCGATCGTCAGCCCTTCCAGGCCGTCGCGGCTCGCGAGGTCGAGTGCTGCATCCAGAATGGCGGCGCGGGTCTGTTCGCCTTTTCGCATAGCTTTATTTACCGTAACGATGTGGCCGCGATGTTGGCTTTAACTGCTGGCATCTGGGCCTGAATGAAATCGAACGGCCGTACTATTGTTGAGGACAGCCGTTCGCGAAACAAGGACTTTATTAGAAACCGATTTCTAACCGGTACTCTAATTTTCAGCCTTGGCGCGTCGCGCACAAGGGAACATTTCTCGATTGCACGCGAGGCGATTCGTGTGGCAGGCAAGCGCCGTGCGCAGCGGCGTTGCGCGCGCCCGGAAGCGGCTGCGGCGCCTAGTCATAGCCGCCCACGGTGAGCATCTTCATGACCACGCGATACGAGTTCCACGCGAGCCAGTTCACCGCGCGCACGTGCCACGGACGCGCCTCGTAGCGCGCGCGGTCGATCATCGGCGACTCGTCGAAGGCGCTCAGGATCGCGCCGCGCAGCTCGCCGATCTGCGGATGCAGCACCAGCAGCACGTTCGCCTCGTTGTTGAGCACGAGGCTCAGCGCGTCGAGATTCGACGACCCCACCGTGCCCCAGCTCGAATCGACCACGGCCACCTTGCCGTGCAGCATGGTCTTTTCGTATTCGGCGATCTGCACGCCCGCGCTCAGCAACTGGTGATAGAGAAACGGCGTGCCGTAATCGAGCACCTTGAACTCTTTTCGTCCGATCAACAGCTTGACCGTCACGCCGCGCGTGGCGGCTTCCAGGAGCGCACGGCGCAGCCGCCGCCCCGGCATGAAATACGGATTGGCGAGCAGCACTTCCTTGCGCGCCTCGCCGATGGCGTCGAGATAGGCCTTTTCGATCGCGCGCCGGTTCACGACGTTGTCGCGCGCGACGAAGGCCACGCACGGCACGCGCGCCGTGCGCGGATCGGGCACGCCCGCGCGCAGACGCTCGCGCAGCCGCGCGATGATGCGCTGCGCGCGGCTCGTGCGCACCACGGGCGCGAGTTCGCGCAGCACCTCGTTGACCGCCTTGGCGGGCTGCATGACCGTGTGGCCGGTGGGATGCGGCGCCATGAAACCGGCGCTCGCGGGCACGCCCGGCGACAGCGGCAGCGGTCCGCCCGGCAGCGCCGGCGCGCCGAGCGGCGGACGATGGCCGAGCCGGATGCGCCGCCATTGCATCTCGATGGCCTCGCGCACGTCCACGACCACGGGACCGGCCAGCTCGACCGCGAAATCCCAACGCGCGAACGGCAGCGGCTTGCCGTCGTTTTCCATGTCGTCGACGATATTGATGCCGCCGCAAAACGCGTAACGGTCGTCGATCACCGCGAGCTTGCGGTGCGTGCGCGAAAAGCCGAAGCGTCCGAAGATATGCGGGTTGTAGACGCGATGCTCGATGCCCGCCGCGGGCCACGCGTCGAACAGCGCCAGATGCGGCGAGCCGATGCCGTCGGTGATCACGCGCACGCGCACGCCGCGGCGCGCCGCGCGCATCAGCGCCTCTGACACCGCCTGACCGGTGCCGTCGCTGCAAAAAATATAGGTTTCGAGCGCGACGTCGCGCTGAGCCGCGTCGATGCGCTCGATCATCGCGCCGAACAGGCCTTCGCCCGAATGGAACAGGCGCACGTCGTTGCCGCTCGTGAAGCGGTACCGCGAGCGATAACGCTTGCCGAGCAGCGCCTCGCGCAGCCGCATGACGCGGCGCGGTTCGATCCCCGAATCCAGCTCGGCCGGATCAGTGCCGGGATGTTCGCCGGGATGATCGCGGTGGCCGGGGTCGGCGCGTCGGGTGTCGCTCACGGTTGCGCTCCGGCCAGACGCGCGGGCAATTGCAGAATGGCCTCGCGATTCGACGACGAAAAGCACTTCGCCGCCGCCTCTTCATACGGCAGCCACAGATACGCCGTGTGCTCGCGCGGCGACAGCGTGACCGGCGTGCCGTCGGGCACCTGAAGGCTGAACCAGTGCTCGGTGTTGCGCGTCACGCCCTCGGCGTAGCGGTGGCGCCAGACCGGATAGATTTCGTACTCGATCCGATGCCGCCAGTCGAGCAGCGCCGCCGCCGACACGCCGTCCGCGCCCACGATGATGCCGGTTTCCTCGCCCACCTCGCGCACGGCGGTTTCGGCGAGCGGCTCGTCGAGACGGTCCTTCGAGCCGGTCACCGACTGCCAGAAGCCGGCCCGGTCGGCGCGCTCGATGATCAGCACGTCGAGCCGGGGCGTATGGATGACGACCAGGACGGATTCGGGAATCTTCGGCGGCTTCTGCATGATGGGGAAAGCAAGTCGTGGTGCGCGGCCTGCGGCACTGTCGTTACCGCTGAGCAGTGTGCGGCGCTCTTGTGAAGGAATTTAACGCAAAAAGCAAAAAAGGCGCACGATGCGCCTTTTTTGTTGCGTTGCAGGACGACGCGCCGGGGCGCGCCGTCTGCACGATGCTGCTCGATACCGATTGCCGCTTACTGCGCCGGCTTCTGCTCGGGCTGACGCAGACGGATGTGCAGTTCCTTGAGCTGACGCTCGTCCACCGGGCTCGGCGCCTGCGTGAGCAGACACTGCGCGCGTTGCGTCTTCGGGAACGCGATCACGTCGCGGATCGAGTCGGCGCCGGCCATCATCGTGACGATGCGGTCCAGACCGAACGCGATACCGCCGTGCGGCGGCGCGCCGTACTGCAGCGCGTCCAGCAGGAAGCCGAACTTCGCGCGCGCTTCTTCCGCACCGATCTTCAGCGCGCGGAACACCTTGCTCTGCACGTCTTCCTGATAGATACGGACCGAACCGCCGCCGATTTCCCAACCGTTCAGCACCATGTCGTAAGCCTTCGCGAGGCAGCGGCCCGGGTCCGTTTCCAGATATTCCAGGTGCTCGTCCTTCGGGCTCGTGAACGGGTGGTGCGCGGCCACGTAGCGGTTTTCTTCCTCGTCGTACTCGAACATCGGGAAGTCGATCACCCACAGCGGCTTCCAGCCCTTCTCGACCAGACCGTTGGCCTTGCCGAATTCCGAATGGCCGACCTTCAGACGCAGCGCGCCCAGGCTGTCGTTCACGACCTTCGCGCGGTCTGCTGCGAAGAAGATGATGTCGCCGTCTTGTGCGCCGGTGCGCTCCAGGATGGCGGCGATCGACGCGTCGTGCAGGTTCTTGACGATCGGGCTTTGCAGACCGTCACGGCCCTTCGCGACTTCGTTGACCTTGATCCAGGCCAGACCCTTCGCGCCGTAGATGCGCACGAATTCCGTGTAGCCGTCGATGTCGCCACGCGAAAGTTCGGCGCCCTTCGGCACGCGCAGTGCGGCCACGCGGCCGTCCTTGCTGTTGGCCGGCGTGCTGAACACCTTGAAGTCCACGTCCTTCATGGCGTCCGTCAGTTCCGTGAATTCGAGCGTCACGCGCAGGTCGGGCTTGTCCGAACCGAAGCGGCTCATGGCTTCCGAGTACGGCATGATCGGGAACTTCGCGTCGAGTTCGACGCCGATCGTTTCCTTGAACACGTGACGCGCCATATCTTCGAACAGGTCACGGATTTCCTGCTCGCCGAGGAACGACGTTTCGCAGTCGATCTGCGTGAATTCCGGCTGACGGTCTGCGCGCAGATCTTCGTCGCGGAAGCACTTGACGATCTGGTAGTAGCGATCGAAGTTCGCGACCATCAGCATCTGCTTGAAGAGCTGCGGCGACTGCGGCAGCGCGAAGAACTGACCCGCGTTCACGCGCGACGGCACGAGGTAGTCGCGCGCGCCTTCCGGCGTGCTCTTCGTGAGCATCGGCGTTTCGATGTCGATGAAGCCGAGCGCGTCGAGATACTTGCGCACGGCCATCGTCACGCGGTAACGCAGACGCAGGTTGTGCTGCATCTGCGGACGGCGCAGGTCGAGCACGCGATGCGTGAGGCGCGTGGTTTCCGAGAGGTTGTCGTCGTCGAGCTGGAACGGCGGCGTGACCGACGGGTTCAGCACCACGATTTCGTGGCACAGCACTTCGATCTTGCCGCTCGTGAGGTTGGCGTTGACCGTGCCTTCCGGACGATTGCGAACCAGACCCTTGACCTGCACGCAGAACTCGTTGCGCACGCCTTCGGCGATCTTGAACATCTCGGCGCGATCCGGGTCGCAGACGACCTGAACGAGGCCTTCGCGGTCGCGCAGGTCGATGAAGATAACGCCGCCGTGGTCGCGGCGGCGCTGCACCCATCCGCACAGCGAAACAGTTTGGCCCAGCAGCTGTTCGGTCACCAGACCGCAGTATTCAGATCTCATCGACATGATGTTCGTCTTTCGTTATGCGTGAATTAAACGGGAAGCGCGCGCACGGTTGCGGCCGAAGCGGCGTCCGGTATTTAAAGCGGGGGATCGATGGGGCGGCGTGCATTCGCGGCCGGCGCGACGACGCCCATCGAAACAATATACTTGAGCGCGGCATCGACCGTCATGTCGAGTTCGATGACTTCGCTCTTCGGCACCATCAGGAAAAAGCCCGACGTGGGATTGGGCGTGGTCGGCACATACACGCTCACGTGATCTTCCTGAAGATGGTTGACCACGTCGCCGCCGGGAATGCCGGTCAGGAACGCGATCGTCCACGAGCCCTTGCGCGGATATTCGATCAGGAGTGCCTTGCGAAAGGCATTGCCGTTGCTCGAAAGCAGTGTATCGGAAACCTGCTGGATGCTGCTGTACAGCGGCCCCACGATCGGGATGCGGCGCACCAGCGCGTTCCACCACTCCACCAGTTTCTGGCCGATGAAGTTGTGCGTGAGCACGCCCACGACAAAAATGAACGCCAGCGTGAGCACCGCGCCGAGACCCGGCAGGCGCATGTGGAACAGGCGCTCGGGCCGCCACGATTCGGGCAGCAGCAACAGCGTCTGATCCATCGTGCCGATGACGAGATTCAGCACCCACAGCGTGATGGCCAGCGGCACCAGCACGAGAAGGCCGGTCAGGAACACCGATTTGAAGGTCGCTTTCTTGATCTTCATGTACACGCCATCCAGGCCGCGCGCGGGCGCGGCGCTTGCGCGGCCCGGCTTCACTCAGGAGGTCTGCCGGACCACAGGGTTTGTCAGGTCGAGCCCGAAGTGCCCGACGCCGCAGGCGCCGCGCTGGTCGTTGCCGCGGCGGCCGGTGCGGCCTGGCTTGAGCCCTCGGACTTGCCGCCTTCCGGCGACGACGCGGCGTCGCCGCTCTTCGCGCCCGTGGCGGCGGCGCTCGTGCCGCTGCTGTTGCCGCCGTTATTGGCATTGCTGTTGCCGCCACGGAAGTCCGTGACGTACCAGCCCGAGCCTTTCAGCTGGAAGCCGGCTGCGGTGACCTGTTTGCGATACGCGTCCGCGCCGCAGCTCGGGCACTGCGTCAGGGGCGCATCGCTGATCTTTTGCAGCACGTCTTTGGCGAAGCCGCACGATTCGCAGCGATAAGCGTAGATCGGCATGATCTCTTTCCTGATGAAACGGATGAAATTCCGGTAAATGCTTGCAAAGCCTTGAATTATAGCCGCAAACGCTCCCCTGGCCTGGTAATTGCCAGGCCGGGTCGTGTGACCGGGGCTACGCAGCAGTTTGGGGCGGATTGCGCGCGATCAAGGGCGTGATCGGCGAGACCGTGCGCGCGCGCGGGTTGAGCGCGTATCCGGCGGCTGTCAAACGCCTGTCGCGCGCGGATTCAGGCCGGCGCCGACGCGTTGCGACGCCACGTGAGCCAGCGCTCGCGGCCCGCGAAAACCGGCAGCGATGCGCTCACCTCGTGCTCGTCGAGCAGCGTGAAATACGGCGTGAGCAGCACGTCCAACTCGGCGCGTTCGATGCCGAACGGCGGCCCCTTGGGCGTGTCGGCGAAGAAGAAAAAGCCCGCCAGCAGCGCGCCCGGCGCGAGCAATTCGGCCATGCGGCGCGCGTAGGCGGGCCGCTGCGCCTTGGGCAGCGCGCAAAGGAATGCACGCTCGAAGATCCAGTCCGGCGCGAACGGCGGACGGTAGGCGTAAAAATCGGCTTCCTCGACGACATCGGCGTAATGGCCCAGCGCGGTGCGCGCGTGGGCGACGGCAGCAGGCGAAAAGTCGATCGCCCGCACGGTGCGGCCGTGCTCGGCGAGCCAGCGCGCTTCCCATGCGTTGCCGCAGCCCGGAATCAGCACGCTGGCTGCGGCGTGCGCCGTGGCGAAGGCTTCGAAGTCCGGCTGCACGCCCGCCTGATCCCACGGGGTGAAGCCGCGCTCGAAGCGCTCGTCCCAGAACGCGGGCGCAGCGGGGTCGCGCGTGGCGAAGTCCGCGGCCGCGCCAGTTTCCGGCGATGGCGTGGATGGTGCGGCTTGATCCGCTTGATCCGCTTGATCCGGTTTTGTCGTCATGTCTCGCTCCTTGTCTGCCGCCCCGCTCAGCCGCCGTAGGCGAACGCCAGCCACATGCGCGCGGCGAGCATGCCGACGCCCACCGCCACGCCGAACACCACGAGCCCCTGCAACAGGCGGTTGGTGCGGCGCTGCTCGGCGAGAATCTGACGCAGCGCGTCGTCGCTGCCGAGGTGAGTGGGATCCTGGCGATGCAGCAGCGCCTGATGCACGAGGCGCGGCAATTGCGGCAGCGTCTTGCTCCATTGCGGCGCCTCGAT
Organism: Paraburkholderia sp. SIMBA_027; assembly: GCF_046535315.1. NCBI lineage: Bacteria > Pseudomonadati > Pseudomonadota > Betaproteobacteria > Burkholderiales > Burkholderiaceae > Paraburkholderia > Paraburkholderia sp. SIMBA_027. The sequence continues at coordinate 89,668 of NZ_JAWRWY010000005.1, read as the reverse complement.
CTTGAGGCGCTCGAACCAGCCGCGCAAGCCGATCTGCTCGGTCATCCAGCGTTCGAGATACGGCTTCGCGGTCTTCCAGAGATCGAGTTCCGGGTCGAGCGAGCGCCCGAGCCCTTCCACGTTCAGCATGGTCTTTTGCAGCAGCACGAGTTGCGGCTGGATTTCCACGTTGAAGCGGCGCGAGGTCTGGAACAGGCGCAGCAGCACCTGACCGAGCGAAATATCCTTGAGCGCGCGGTCGAAATACGGCTCGCACACCGCGCGGATCGCGCTTTCGAGTTCCTCGACGCGCGTCGTGGGCGGCACCCAGCCCGACTCGATGTGCAGCGTCGCCACGCGATGATAGTCGCGCTTGAAGAACGCGAGAAAGTTCTGCGCGAGGTAGTTTTTGTCGAAGTCCGACAGCGCGCCGACAATGCCGAAATCGAGCGCGATATAACGTCCGAAATGCGCCGGATCGAGGCTCACCTGAATGTTGCCGGGGTGCATGTCGGCGTGGAAAAAACCGTCGCGGAACACCTGCGTGAAGAAGATCTCCACGCCTTCGCGCGCGAGCTTCGGAATGTCCACGCCCGCCGCGCGCAGCTTGTCGACCTGGCTGATCGGCACGCCGACCATGCGCTCCATCACCAGCACGTTGGGCGTGCTGAATTCCCAGTACATCTCGGGCACGAGCAGCAGGTCGAGGCCCGCGAAATTGCGGCGCAGCTGGCTGCCGTTGGCGGCCTCGCGCATCAGATCGAGTTCGTCGTGCAGGTATTTGTCGAATTCGGCCACGACCTCGCGCGGTTTCAGACGCTTGCCGTCGGCCCACAGCCGCTCGGCCCACACGGCGATGTCGCGCAGCAGCAGCAGGTCGGAGTCGATCACGGGCCGCATGTTCGGGCGCAGCACCTTCACCGCCACCGCCTTGCCCGCGTGCTGCCCAGACCTCACCTTCGCGAAGTGCACCTGCGCGATCGAGGCGCTCGCCACCGGCACGCGCTCGAAGTCGTCGAACAGTTCGTCGACGGGCGCGCCCAGCGACTTCTCGATGATGTCGATGGCCACCTTCGAATCGAACGGCGGCACCTGATCCTGTAGCTTGGCGAGTTCGTTGGCGATGTCGAGCGGCAGCAGATCGCGGCGCGTGGAGAGCACCTGGCCGAACTTCACGAAGATCGGGCCGAGGCTTTCGAGCGCGAGACGCAGCCGCACGCCGGGCGGTTGATCGAACTTGCGTCCGATCGTGGTGATGCGCAGCAACAGCCTGACGCGCCGGTCATTGATCCGGCTCAACATCATTTCGTCGAGACCGAAGCGGATGACCGTAAAGAAAATCTTCAGGAAACGCAGAAAACGCATGTCTTAGTTGCCTTGTAGCGGGCCGGTTGTCTGGCTCGGCGCGCGCGGCGCCGCGCTCGAAGGCGTCGATCCCGCGCTGCGCGCTTGTGATTTTTGTTCAAGGCGCTCGATGCGCTTTTCCACGCGCGCAAGTGCATCGCGCGCGCGTGACAGCTCCGTGTTGAAGCCGTCCAGCTCGGCGTGCCGCACGAGTTGCGGATTTTCGTCGAGCAGATATTCGGTGACGGAGCCGAGCACATTGCGCCCGGTGCGAAGGGCCTGCTGGTGCGCGGCGCGCGCGAATGCGGCGACGCGAAACGCACTGGCGTCACCGATCAGCTTCGCGAGATCCTCTTCGGGCTCCCAGCGCAGATGTTCGGCGAGCTTGCCGATGATCTGCGCAAACTCGGCGTCGCCCTCGATCTTCACGTGCTTCATGACGGCCGACTGACCGCCCTGCACGTACGAGGAGAGCGCGCCCGCAGGCACGGAAAGCGCGACGTCGGCATGTTGCGCCTCGTGCTCTTCGACGGCGGCGATATAGCCGTCGGGCTGCACGAGCAGCGTGAGCACGACAGGCGGACACGACAGACGGGCCGTCTTGCCGGCGTAAGGAGCGAGGCGGTCGCGGGCCCACGATTCGCGGGCGAGCAGGTGATTGACAGCGGCGGCGAAGGGCTTGGCGGCGAGAGTCATCGGCGTGGAATCAAAAAAACCCGCGCGGGCATCGAGCTCGCGCGGGTTCCTATTGTAGCGTTCGCGCCGCCGGATCGCCCCGCGCCGCGGCTGGCCGGCAGGCCAGATTCGCCTGCACGCGCGCAGCATCAACCACGCGCGCGTTTTGCTCAGCGCGGCGCGATGCCGCGCATCAGTGCGATTCGACCTGCTGGATACCGGCCAGCAGCCAGCCCTCGCCCGAGCTGCGCGACTTCGAGAGATTCCAGATCTCGACGAACGGCGCGGCCGCCGCGCCCGCTTCCTCGCGGATCAGGCCGGAGAAACGCACGCTCGCGAGGTACTCGTTGCCGCGCTCTTCTACGGCGAGCAGGTCGGCGTTGAGCTGCACGACGTCGGTCTGGTTCGGCTGCGCGCCGCGGCCCGCGAGGTCCACGCGGATCTCGGCGAACATCTCGGGCGTGGTGAATTCGCGGATGTCGTCGATATTGCCCGCATCCCAGGCCGCTTGCAGGCGCACGAAGTAGACCTTGGCGTTGCGCAGAAACGCTTCGCTGTCGAAACCGGCCGGAATGGCGGGCGGCGTGTCGATCTGCGGCGTGCTCAGCGCATTCGCTTCGGGCGCGAGGTACTGGCCCGTGGGCGGCGCCGTGTAGCGCGGCTCCTGCGGGTTGTAGCCGCCCATCTGGCTCAGGTTAGTGTTCAGGTTCGCACCGCCCGTTTGATACGCGGGCTCAGCCGGACGGCGGCGGTTCATGAACTTGCGGATCAGCCAGATGGCCACGAACGCGATCAGCGCGATCACGATCATGTTGGCCATGGCGCCCGCGAACGCTTCACCGAGGCCGAAGTGCGACAGCAGCGCCGCGATGCCCAGACCGGCCGCGAGACCGGCGATAGGACCGAGCCAGCGATTGCGCGCCGGAGCGGCGGCGGGCGTGGGCGCCGGCGAGCCAGGTGCGCGCTGCGCGCCGGCTTGCTGGGCGGGATTCGTGGGGCTGGGCTGCGCGGGCGGCGGCGTGGTGCTGCGCTGCGACGCGACCGAGGATTGCTTGCCGAAGCTGCGGCCGCCACCCATGCGACGGGCTTCAGCGTCGAACGATGCGAAGCTGCCCGCCACCAGCGCGCCGATCACTGCCAGGGTGCCAATCCGCCTCGCCCAAGACATTGAAAGCTTACTGGAAGCATTGTTACGGGTCTCAGGCATGGCGGCATTTCCTTTAAAGACAGATAGTTAGGAACACTAGTACTTTGTCCCGACGTGTAAGGCTACCACGCCAGCTGACAAATTGTAATATTTGACGGCATCGAGGCCGATTTGTTCCATCATCGTCTTCAGGGTTTCCTGGTCCGGATGCATGCGGATCGACTCCGCCAGGTACTGGTAACTGTCCGCATCCTGGGCGAAACGCTTGCCGAGCCACGGCAGCACCTTGAAGGAGTACACGTCGTACGCCTTCTTGAGCGGCTCCCAGACCTTCGAGAATTCGAGCACCATCACGCGGCCGCCCGGCTTGATCACCCGGCGCATTTCCGCGAGCGCGGCGTCCTTGTGCGTCATGTTGCGCAGCCCGAAAGCCACGGTCACGAGGTCGAAGTAGTTGTCCGGAAAGGGAATTTTCTCGGCGTCGCAGAGCAGCGCGGGCGTGATCACGCCTTTGTCGATCAGACGGTCGCGGCCCACGCGCAGCATCGACTCGTTGATGTCGGTGTGCCAGACCTCGCCCGTCGGACCGGCCTTCTTCGCGAACGCCATCGACAGATCGCCGGTGCCGCCCGCGATGTCGAGCACCTTCGCGCCCGGACGGATATTGGCCTGGGCGATCGTGAACGCCTTCCACGCGCGGTGCAGCCCGCCCGACATCAGGTCGTTCATCAGGTCGTAGTTCGAGGCGACCGAGTGGAACACGCCGGCCACCTTCTTCGCCTTGTCCTGTTCGTCGACTGTCTGATAGCCGAAGTGGGTTTTGCTCATCGCGCTCGTCCTTTCGCGGTCTTGTCCGGCTCGCAGCCGGACTTTTTGAATGAAATTCGCCGCGTCGTGGCGCGGCGGCAGGATCGTAACAGGAAGCGTCAGTGGCAGTGGCCGTGCGCGGCAGCGGGCGGCGCCATCGGCGCGTCGCGCTCGACGCCCGCGGCCTTGAGCTTCGCGAAATAGTCGGCCCAGAGCGTGTCCTGCTGCGTGGCCAGTTCGTAGAGCTGGTCCCACGAATAGATGCCGGTATTGTGGCCGTCGGAGAAGGTGGGCTGCAGCGCGTAGTTGCCGACGCCTTCGAGCGCCGTGATGGTCACTTCGCGCTTGCCGGTCTGCAGCGTTTCCTGGCCGGGCCCGTGGCCGCGCACTTCCGCCGAGGGCGAATAAACGCGCATCAGCTCGAACGGGATGCGATAGCTCTGTCCGTTCGCATACTGCAGTTCAAGCACGCGCGACAGCGCATGCACCACGACGCCGGTCGGCACCGGCGTATCGGATTTGAGTCCGCTCATGTTCTTTCCTGTTCGCCCGTCAAGTCCGGCAAGGCTGCCCCGCCGGTCCGGCTCACGCCAGCGCCTGTTCCATTTCCTGCCGCACCGCCTCGCGCAGCAGCGTGGCCTGGGCGCGGCGTTGACCGAGCATCGCTTCCGACACCGTGCGCTGCCGCGGCGCCCACACGGGCAGCGGGAAATGCGCGTCGTTGCTGAAGCGCGGGATCACGTGCCAGTGCACGTGCGGCACCTGGTTGCCGAGACTCGCGAGATTCACCTTCGACGGCTGCATGACGCGGCGCTGCGCCCGCTCGACCGCATACACCGCGCGCATCAGATGTTCCCGGTCGGCGTGCTCGAGATCCGAGAACTCGGCGACGTGCGTATTCCAGATCACCCGGCAAAAGCCCGGATAGTCGATTTCAGCGCTCGCGAGCACGACGCGCAGACGCTCGTCCTCCCACAGCACCTCGCCGCCTTCCTCATTGCAGAATACGCATGCCATCGTCGTCCTCGAACCGTATTACGGAAAAATTAGCCGTGCCATTAAACCAGCACGCGCTCGATTCCGCCATTGTTCGCCTTCTGCACGTAGTCCGCCATCCAGTTCTCGCCGAGCACGTGACGGGCGATCTCCACCACGATGTAGTCGGCTTCGATGTTGGCGTCCTCGTTGTAGCGCGACAGGCCCTGCAGGCACGACGGGCAGCTCGTCAGAATCTTGACGTCCTGCGTCGTGCCCTGGCCGCCCGCTTCCTGCTGCGTGGCCGGCTGCACGCCGTTCGCACCGTTGCCGACGACCGGAATGTCGCGCAGCTTCGCCGCGCCCTTGCGGATTTCCTCTTCCTTGCGGAAGCGCACCTGCGTCGAAACGTCCGGACGCGTGACCGCGAGCGTGCCCGATTCGCCGCAGCAACGATCGTTCTTCTCGATCTTGTAGCCGTCCTTTTCCGAACCCATGAGTTCGTTGACGAGCTTGACCGGGTCGATCGTCTTGATCGGCGTGTGGCACGGGTCGTGATACATGTAGCGCGTGCCGCTCACGCCATCGAGCTTGATGCCCTTCTCGAGCAGGAACTCGTGAATGTCGATGATGCGGCAGCCCGGGAAGATCTTGTCGAATTCATAACCGGCGAGCTGGTCGTAACACGTGCCGCACGACACCACGACGGTCTTGATGTCGAGGTAGTTGAGCGTGTTCGCGACGCGGTGGAACAGCACGCGGTTGTCGGTGACGATCTGCTCGGCCTTGTCGAACTGGCCCGAGCCGCGCTGCGGATAGCCGCAGCACAGATAGCCCGGCGGCAGCACGGTCTGCACGCCGGCTTCCCACAACATCGCCTGGGTGGCAAGCCCGACCTGCGAGAACAGACGCTCCGAGCCGCAGCCCGGGAAGTAGAACACCGCTTCCGAATCGACGCTCGTCGCCTTCGGATTGCGGATGATCGGCACGATCTTGTTGTCTTCGATGTCGAGCAGCGCGCGCGCCGTCTTCTTCGGCAGGTTGCCCGGCATCTTCTTGTTGACGAAGTGGATCACCTGCTCGACCACCGGCGATTTGCCCGTGGATGCGGGCGGATGCGCCGTCTGCTTCTTGACGAACTTCTTCAGCACGTCGTTGCCGAGGCGCTGCGCCTTGTAGCCCACGCCCATCATCGCGGTACGCGCGAGGTTGATGGTCTGCGGATTGGTGGCGTTGAGGAAGAACATGCCCGCCGCGTTGCCCGCGTTGAACTTCTTCTTGCCCATCTTGCGCAGCAGGTTGCGCATGTTCATCGTCACGTCGCCGAAGTCGATCTTGACCGGGCACGGCGTCACGCACTTGTGGCAGACCGTGCAATGGTCGGCCACGTCGTTGAACTCGTCCCAGTGCTTGATCGACACGCCGCGGCGCGTCTGCTCTTCGTACAGGAACGCCTCGACCAGCAGCGAGGTCGCGAGAATCTTGTTGCGCGGGCTGTACAGCAGGTTCGCGCGCGGCACGTGCGTGGCGCACACCGGCTTGCACTTGCCGCAGCGCAGGCAGTCCTTGACCGACTCGGCGATCGCGCCGATGTCGGATTGCTGCATGATCAGCGACTCGTAGCCCATCAGGCCGAATGACGGCGTGTAGGCGTTGCGCAGGTCGGCGCCTTCGAGCAGCTTGCCCGCGTTGAAGCGGCCATGCGGATCGACGCGCTGCTTGTAGGCGCGGAAGTCGGCGATCTCGTCCTCGGTGAGGAATTCGAGCTTGGTGATGCCGATGCCGTGCTCGCCCGAGATCACGCCGTCGAGCGAACGCGCGAGCTTCATGATGCGCGCGACCGCGACGTGCGCGTCCTGCAGCATCTCGTAGTTGTCCGAGTTCACCGGCAGGTTGGTGTGCACGTTGCCGTCGCCGGCGTGCATGTGCAGCGCCACGAACACGCGGCCGCGCAGCACCTTCTTGTGGATCGCCTGGGCTTCGTCGAGGATCGGCTTGAATTCGCCGCCGTTGAAGATCTTGCGCAGTTCGGCGCGGATCTCCTGCTTCCACGAGATGCGCACCGTGCGGTCCTGCGTCACATGGAAAACGTTGACGTCGGGCTGCGCGTCGCAGCGGTCGGCGAACTTCTCCGCCAGCGCTTCGTAGCCCAGTTGCACGAGATAGTGCTGCGCCTCGCGCAGCGGCATGTCGAGCTTGTCGCCGACGAAGGTCCAGCGCTCGCGCACGCGCTTGAGCAGATCGAGCGCCTGCTGCACGCGGTCTTCGAGCAGTTCCGCGCTGGGGATTTCGTTGGCGTCGTCGCTCTTGCCGAGCGGCAGCTTGCCGCCCTTGAAGAACGCTTCGAGCGCGTCGACCAGTTGCAGCTTGTTCTTGATCGACAGTTCGATGTTGATGCGCTCGATGCCGTCCGTGTACTCGCCCATGCGGTTGAGCGGAATCACGACGTCTTCGTTGATCTTGAACGCGTTGGTGTGCTTGGCGATCGCGGCCGTGCGGCTGCGGTCGAGCCAGAAGCGCTTGCGCGCCTCGGCGGAGACGGCCACGAAGCCTTCGCCGCTCTTGCCGTTGGCCATGCGGATCACTTCCGAGGTGGCGGCGGCCACGGCATCGGCGTCGTCGCCGACGATGTCGCCGATCAGCACCATCTTCGGAAACGCGTTGCGCTTGCTCTTGGTCGCGTAGCCCACGGCGCGCAGATAGCGCTCGTCCAGATGCTCCAGACCCGCGAGAATCGCGCCGCCCTGCTTCGACGTTTCGAACAGGTAATCCTTGATTTCGACGATGCTCGGGATCGCCTCGCGCGCCTGGCCGAAGAACTCCAGACAGACCGTGCGCGTGTGCGCGGGCATCTTGTGCAGCACCCAGCGCGCCGACGTGATGAGACCGTCGCAACCTTCCTTCTGGATGCCCGGCAGGCCCGCGAGGAATTTATCGGTCACGTCCTTGCCGAGACCTTCCTTGCGGAACACGCGGCCCGCGATGTCGAGCGACTCCGTGCGCAGCAGCTTTTCGCCCGGCGCGTACTCGCCGTCGAACCACTTCAATTCGAAGCGCGCGACTTCGATGTCGTGGATCTTGCCCATGTTGTGGTCGAGGCGCGTGACTTCGAGCCAGTTGCCCTCGGGGTCGACCATGCGCCACCAGGCGAGGTTGTCGAGCGCCGTGCCCCACAGCACGGCCTTCTTGCCGCCCGCGTTCATGGCGACGTTGCCGCCGATGCACGACGCGTCGAGCGAGGTCGGATCGACCGCGAACACGAAGCCCGCCGCGTCCGCCGCTTCGGTCACGCGGCGCGTGACCACGCCCGCGCCCGAGAAAATCGTCGCGACCTTGCGGTTCACGCCCGGCAGATCGGTCATTTCGACCGGCCCGAGTTGTTCGAGCTTTTCGGTGTTGATGACGGCCGAGAACGGCGTGAGCGGCACCGCGCCGCCCGTGTAGCCCGTGCCGCCTCCGCGCGGGATCACCGTGAGGCCCAGTTCGAAGCAGGCCTTGATGAGGCCCGCGATCTCGGCTTCGGTGTCCGGCGTGAGGACCACGAACGGATATTCCACGCGCCAGTCGGTTGCGTCGGTCACGTGCGAGACGCGCGCAATGCCGTCGAAGCGGATGTTGTCCTTCTGCGTGCGCTTGCCGAGCACCTTGGTGGCGCGGCGGCGCAGATCGGCCATCTTGTCGAATTCGGCGGCGAAGTCCTCGATCGCGCGGCGAGCCGCGCCGATCAGCGTTTCCACGCGCGCGGCGCGCACGACGCCGTCCTGGTCGCTGTGCTCGACGAGGTCGGCGCGACGGCGCTTCTCGATTTCGGCGATACGGTGATTCAGCGCATCGATCAGCATCGCGCGACGCTTCGGGTTGTCGAGCAGATCGTCCTGCAGATACGGATTGCGGCGCACGACCCAGATGTCGCCGAGCACTTCGTACAGCATGCGCGCCGAGCGGCCCGTGCGGCGTTCGCCGCGCAGTTCGGCGAGCGCGTTCCACGCCTCTTCGCCGAGCAGGCGAATGACGATTTCGCGGTCCGAAAAGGACGTGTAGTTGTACGGAATCTCGCGCAGGCGCGGTTCGATGTCGGCGGCCACGGCTGCGGCGGCGCCGTGAGGATCGAAAACTTGAGGTGCGTTCATGGTTGGACGACTCTTTGAGCCAGATCCGCGCGCGGCTTACGGAGCCGATCGGACGGATGCTGACGGGGCGCGTGGGGCGCTATTCTGAAATCGTGTCCGCCGGGGGCACGCTCGTGGCGCGGATGGCTGGGCGGACGAAGGGGTGGGGAAGCATGGCGGCAGCGCTCACGCCGATGGTTCCCCGGCGCTCGGACTTAGCGACACGATCGTGCGTGGCGGGCGTGCCGCTGCGCCGCGGGGCGGGTTTCGCGCCGTGCGGGCATCAAATGGGCTGTCCGAGGTTGCCAGTGCATCTTCCGATCCTTGTTTCAAAAAGCGATTTTAACGCATGATCCGCGCGTGCGCTGACCCTCGGTGGGAAGCCCGCTGACACGTAAGGTTGAATTTCACCCGCCGGCGGGCACGCCTGCGCTCTGCCCTGTGACAGGGCGTCGCGGCGCGGATTAACCGTCCGGGTAGTCGGGAAATGGCGCCGATCAACCTTACCGCTCCTTCGTCGCTTCTGCGTCACTTCTGCGTCGCCGCTTCGCCACGCCTTCGTCACCCGTTCGCCGCCCTGCCCGGCCCGCCAGCGCTGGAGCGGTTGGCGCTATCATCTACGTTTTCCCGTCCCGACCCGCGCCCCCGCGCGCTCCCCGCATGGCTTCCCACGACGATTACCTGAAGAAAGTCCTCACCGCGCGCGTGTACGACGTCGCCCGCGAAACCGAGCTCGAACCCGCGCCGAACCTCTCCGCGCGCATCGGCAACACGGTGCTGCTCAAGCGCGAGGACAACCAGCCGGTCTTCTCGTTCAAGCTGCGCGGCGCGTACAACAAGATGGCGCATCTTTCGCCCGAGCAGCGCGAGCGCGGTGTGATTACCGCGTCGGCGGGCAATCACGCGCAGGGCGTGGCGCTGTCGGCGGCGCGGCTCGGCGTGAAGGCGGTGATCTGCGTGCCGGAAACCACGCCGCAGGTGAAGGTCGATGCCGTGCGCGCGCACGGCGGGCAGACCGTCGAAGTCGTGCAGGCGGGCGAATCCTACAGCGACGCCTACGCCCACGCCGTGCGTCTGCAGGAAGAACGCGGCCTGACCTTCGTGCATCCGTTCGACGATCCGCACGTGATCGCCGGCCAGGGCACCGTCGCGATGGAAGTGCTCAGCAAGCATCAGGCCCCGATTCACGCGATCTTCGTGCCGATCGGCGGCGGCGGTCTGGCGGCGGGCGTGGCCGCGTACGTGAAGGCCGTGCGCCCGGAGATCCGCGTGATCGGCGTGCAGACCGACGACTCGTGCGCGATGGCGCAGTCGCTGAAGGCAGGCAAACGCGTCGAGTTGAGCGAAGTCGGCCTGTTCGCGGACGGCACGGCCGTGAAACTCGTCGGCGAGGAAACCTTCCGGCTGTGCCAGCAGTATCTCGATGAAGTCGTGACCGTCGATACGGACGCGCTCTGCGCCGCGATCAAGGACGTATTCCAGGACACGCGCAGCGTGCTCGAACCGGCGGGCGCGCTGGCCGTGGCGGGCGCGAAGAAGTACGCCGAGCGCGAAGGCATCGCGGGCCAGACGCTGATCGCGATCACGTCGGGCGCGAACATCAACTTCGACCGCATGCGTTTCGTGGCCGAGCGCGCCGAAGTGGGCGAGGCGCGCGAAGCCGTGTTTGCCGTGACGATCCCCGAAGAACGCGGCAGTTTCAAGCGTTTTTGCGAACTCGTCGGCACGCGCAGCGTGACCGAATTCAACTACCGTATCGACGACGCCGAGCGCGCGCATATCTTCGTTGGCGTGCAGATCCGCAATCGCGGCGAATCGCGGCAGATCGCGCAGACCTTCGTCGAGCACGGTTTTCCGTGCGTCGATCTCACCGGCGACGAACTCTCGAAGCAGCACATCCGCTACATGGTCGGCGGCCGTTCGCCGCTCGCGCACGACGAGCGGCTGTTCCGCTTCGAGTTTCCGGAGCGTCCGGGCGCGCTGATGCGCTTCCTCTCGTCGATGGCGCCGAACTGGAACATCAGCCTGTTCCACTACCGCAATCAGGGCGCGGATTACAGCTCGATCCTGGTCGGGATTCAGGTGCCGGCGGCGGAAGACGCGGAGTTCCGCCGCTTCCTCGCCACGCTCGGCTATCCGCATTACGAAGAGACGCAGAATCCGGCGTATCGGTTGTTTCTCTCGTAAAGGCCGACGATCATGGCCGTTTCGCTCACTGACAAGCTGGTCGTCGCGATCTCATCACGTGCGCTGTTCGACTTCGAGGAAGAGAACGGCGTGTACGAAGCCGGCGACCTGCATGCCTACGAGACGCTGCAGCGCGAGCGCCTGCACGTGCCCGCGCGGCCCGGCGTGGCGTTCGCGCTGATCCGCAAGCTGCTCGCGCTGAACAACGGCGCGCATCACGTGGAAGTCGTGATCCTCTCGCGCAGCGATCCGATCAGCGGCTTGCGCACCTTTAACTCGTGCCGCGAGCACGGCCTCGACATTCAGCGCGGCGTGTTCACGCGCGGCCGCGAGCCCTGGCATTACCTCAAGCCGCTGAACGCGTCGCTGTTTCTCTCCGCGAATCCCGACGACGTGCGCGGCGCGCTCGACGCGGGCTTTCCGGCCGCGCGCGTGTTCCCACCGACCGGCGCAAATTCGGCGACAATGGCGGAACGCAACGCGCAGGAAATACGCGTCGCGTTCGACGGCGATGCGGTGCTGTTTTCCGACGAAGCCGAGCAGATCTTCCAGCGCGACGGCCTGGGCGCGTTCGTGAGCCACGAACGGGACAATCGCGAGCTGCCGCTTGCGCAAGGTCCGCTCAAGCCGCTGCTCGAAGCGCTGCACCGGCTGCAGAATCTCGCCGACGCGAACGCGAAGATGCGCATCCGCACCGCGCTCGTCACGGCGCGATCGGCGCCCGCGCACGAACGCGCGATCCGCACACTGATGGCCTGGAACATCGAAATCGACGAAGCGATGTTCCTCGGCGGACTCGACAAAGGCCCGTTCCTGCGCGAGTTCGAACCTGATTTTTTCTTCGACGACCAGATCCGCCATTGCGAATCGGCCCGTTCGGTCACGGCGACCGGACATGTGGCGAGCGGCGTGGCGAATCCCGCCGGCGCGGCGTCCCTCAAGGGCGCGCCCGGCGTCATTACCGAAACCAGCGCATCATGACTCCCGAACAATCGCCGCTCGGCAAGGCTTCCAGCTACACCGAGCAATACGACGCCAAGCTGCTGTTCCCGATCCCGCGTGTGGGCGCGCGTGAACAGATCGGCATCGGCGCGCAACTGCCCTTCTTCGGCACCGATATCTGGAACGCGTACGAACTGTCGTGGCTCAATGCGCGCGGCAAGCCGCAGATCGCCATCGCCACCTTCTTCATTCCCGCCGATTCGCCGAACATCGTCGAATCGAAGTCGTTCAAGCTCTATCTGGGCTCATTCGCGCAGACCAAATTCGAGTCCGCGGACGACGTGCGCGACGTGCTCAAGCGCGACGTATCGGCGGCGTGCGGCGCATCGGTGTCGGTGAAGCTCGATCAGCCGGGCGCGTTCGGCAAAATTCCGTTCGAGGAATTCGACGGTCTCTCAATCGACCGACTCGACCTGGACGCCGAGATCTATCACCCGGACGCCACCCTGCTGAAGGCCGCGCTCGACGAGTCGCCGGTTGAGGAAACGCTGGTCTCCAATCTGCTGAAGTCGAACTGCCCGGTGACCGGCCAGCCCGACTGGGGCAGCGTGCAGATTCACTACGTCGGGCCGCAGATCGATCAGGCCGGCCTGCTGCGCTACATCATCTCGTTCCGCAATCACACGGGCTTCCACGAGCAATGCGCCGAGCGCATCTTCATGGACATCCTGCGCGAGTGCAAACCGGATCGTCTCGCGGTCTACGCGCGCTACACGCGACGCGGCGGACTCGACATCAATCCGTTCCGCACCAACTTCAACATGCCGATGCCGGACAACGCGCGACTGGCGCGTCAATAAGCGCGGTTTGCGCGCAGTTCGCACGCAGTTAGCACGTCATGGAAAGCACAAAGCGCCGGCAAGACCGGCGCTTTGTTTTTATCCGCGAGGATCGGTGAACGAAGCGATCGCTATTGCTGCGACGGCGGCAACTCCGCCGCGCCCATGCGCCGCGCGATCACGCCAGCGCGCTGCGAAAGATAAGCCGAATTGCGATGTTCGTCGAAATACTTGGGACGCGGCAGCATGACCGCGAGCCGCGCCGACTGCCACGGCGTGAGCTTCGCCGCCGTCGTGCGGTAGTAGTAGCGCGCCGCCGCCTGCGCGCCGTAGACGCCGTTGCCCCACTCCACCGAATTCAAATAGATCTCGAAGATGCGCTCCTTGTCGAGGAGCGTCTCCAGCATCCACGTGATGATGAGTTCCTGGCCTTTGCGGATATAGCTTTTCTCGCGCGACAGAAAGAGGTTGCGCGCGAGTTGCTGCGTGATCGTCGATCCGCCGCGCACGATGTGGCCGCGCTTCTTGTTGCGCTCCCACGCCTGCAGGATGGCGTCGGTTTCGTAGCCGTTGTTATTGACGAAGTTGGCGTCCTCGGACGCGATGATCGCGCGCTTGAGGTTGCGCGAGATCTGATCGTACGGCACCCACTGATGCTGGATGTCGAGGTTCGGACGATCGGCGGCGAGGCCGGCCGCATCGGTGCGCATGAACGCCGTCGACTGCGGATCGACGACATTCCACGCGGCGATCTGCGCGAAATAGTAGAACTGCAGCGCGATCCACGCGACGCCGAACACCAGCGCCGCATAGACGATCCAGCGCAGCGCGCCGACTCGGTCTGGCGCGCGCTGCACCCGCCGGTTTGCCGCCGCTGTGCGCATGGATCGCGTCTCCCGTGACCGCTGCTGCTGTTGTCAGGCCTGCGCCGCTTGCGCCGCGATCTGCGCACGCAGTGCGGCGAGCACCGGCGCGCCCGTGGGACGCACACCGCGCCACACGAAGAACGATTCGGCGGCCTGCTCGACCAGCATGCCCAGACCGTCCGAGGCACGCGCGCCGAGCGATTCGGCGTGACGCATGAAGACCGTCGGCTGGGCGCCGTACATCATGTCGTACGCGAGCGTTGCCGTGCCGAACGCACGATCGTCGCATTCGGGCAGCGCGGCGTCGAGACTGCCCGCCGTCGCGTTCACGATTACGTCGTAGGGTTTCGGATCGACCGCGTGCGGACCGCCGCCGTTGATCAGGCAGCCGAACGTCTGCGCCGAGCCCGCGAACTGCTCGATCAGCGCATGCGCCTTGTGCGCCGTGCGATTGACGATGGTGATCTCGCGCGGCAGGCATTCGAGCATCGGCAGCACGACGCCGCGCGCCGCGCCGCCCGCGCCGAGCAGCAGCACGCGCGCGCCCTTGAGCGACACGCCCAGATTCACCTCGATGTCGCGAACGAGACCGAAACCATCGGTGTTGTCGCCGAAAATGCCGTCTTCGTCGAAGCGCAGCGTATTCACCGCGCCCGCCGCCGCCGCACGCGGCGACAGACGATGCGCGAGCGCGTGCGCTTCGAGCTTGAACGGCACGGTCACATTCAGACCGCGCCCGCCCGCTGCGCGAAACGCCTGCACATGCTCGACGAAACCGTCGAGCGGCGCGAGCAGCCGGTCGTAGTCGACGGCTTCACCGGTCTCCTGCGCGAATTGCGCGTGGATCGCGGGCGATTTGCTGTGCGCCACCGGATTGCCGACGACCGCATAGCGGTCGCGATGCTGCGTCGGCGTTTGCGATTGCGATTGCGTCTGATCGGCGCTCATGCGCGCGGCTCCGTCTCGTGCTGTTCTGCCTGCTGTTCTGCTTGCTGCTCGCCCGCGTCTTCCTGCGCATCGGTTGCGGCGTCGCTCGCGCCGTCCGCTGCATCGGATTCGGCGAGCGCTTCCGCTTCGCTCTGCGCGGAGTCGTCGGCGGCTTCGATCAGCTCTTCGTCGTCGCCCGACTCTTCCTCGGGCTGCTCGCCGCTCGTCACGACCGGCGCGTCGAGCACGCGCAGCATGCGCACGGACGCCTCGATGGTCAGCTCGTCGATCGACATCACTTCCATCATCAGACGCGTGCCGCGCGCGTGCACGCCGAGCGCGGGCACATGCATCAGCAGCGGCACTTCCTCGAAGCGCACGAGGTCGTCCTTGACGACCGTCGCCGGGAATTCGCGACGCGGCTCGACGCCGCCGTCACCGCGCATTTCCTGCTGGAGCCAGCGCAGGCACCAGAAGTACTCCATGCGGCGCTGGTGATCGGCATAGGCCGTGTAGGTTTCGTCGAAGCCCTGCACGACGGCGAACAGGTCGGCGTCCTTGGGCTTGAACGGCGCGACCAGCTTGGCGGCCACGCCATGCTCCACGCACGCGAGCAACTGCCACTGGTTCACGAGGTCGACGTAACGGCGCAGCGGCGACGTGCTCCACGCGTACTGTGCGACGCCGAGGCCTTCGTGCGGCGCGGCGTTGGTCTGCATGCGCGTGCGCTTCGGCCCCGTGGGCGCGCCGAACGCGCGCTGCGTGCGGTAGATGCCCGGCACGCCGTGATCGTTGAGGAACGCGCCCCACGTGGAGTTGGCGAGAATCGCCAGTTCCGCGACGATCATGTCGAGCGGCGAGCCGCGGCGGCGCGGCGTAATGTTGACGTGCTCGCCTTCCACGTAGAAGTTGTAGTCGGTGTTGCGCTGCACTTCGCGGCGCAGGCCGTAACCGGCGCGCGCGGCCTGGCGCTTCTCGAACAACGCCTGCGCGAACGGCCACAGCACGGCGATGTCGTCCTTGTGCGGATATTCGCCCGTGCCCGCCGCGAGCGTTTCTTCCGTCACCACTTCGTCGAGCGTGTTGTGACGCAGGTTGCTCTTCACGAACACGCGCTCGGCGCGCGTTTCGGTCGCCACGATTTCCTGCGTCTCGCGGTTCACGAGGCAGTAGAGCGACAGCGCCGGGCGCATGCCGCCTTCCTTGAGCGTGAAGGCGTCGACGAAATCGTCGGGCAGCATGGTGATCTTGTCGCCGGGCATGTAGACCGTCGACAGACGCGTGCGCGCGATGGCGTCCGCCGTGTCGCCACGCGCGATGCCGAGCGCCGGCGCCGCGATGTGGATACCGATGCGCACGCGGCCGTCGGCCAGATGCTCGATGGAGAACGCGTCGTCGATTTCGGTCGTGGTGACGTCGTCGATCGAGAAGGCCTGCACCTGCTCGACCGCGTCCGGCAGCCAGTCGGGCAGCGCGCCGACCGCGACCGGCGGGAAACCGGTGCCGTGCGGGAAGAATTCAGCGAGGAAACGCGCTTCGTGCAGCGCACGCGGCGAGGCGATGCCGCCGCATTCGAGCATCAGGCGCGGCATGGAAATGCCACGCGCGGCGGCCGCCGCTTCGAGCGCCTTGTACTCGATGGTGTTCTTGTCGGGCTTCGTGAGCAGGCCGAGCGCCTTGTCCTTGAGCGCCTCGGGCAGACGGCCCGCCTTCAGTTCGTCTTCGTAGCCGGCCTGCACGAGCGCCTGCTGACGCTTGCGTTCGAGCGACGCGAGCGCCATCTTGAGCTGCTCCTCGGGCGCGCGCTGATACTGGCCGCGGCCCTTGCGGCGGAAGTACACGGGCGAGCCGTGCAGACGCAGCACGAGCGCAGCGCGCTCGACCGGGCCGTAGGTTTCGCCGAAGTACTCGCTCGCGAGCGTGGTGTAGGTGAATTCCTCGGCCGGCGCGCATTCCCACAGGAAATCGAGGTCGATTTCCTGCGCGGCGGCGTCCGCCTGCTCCAACAGATCCGCGGCTGCGGGCTTCTCGAACTCGATCAGCACGTCCTTGGCGCGCACCTTCGCGCGGCGTCCGCCCGGCAACTCGACCTGAAACGCATCGCCCTGCTTCGACAGCACGCTGCCGGCCTTGAAACTGCCCGATTCCTCAAAGAAAACGTTCACTCAACACTCTCGTCTGACTTGCTTCGACCGCGGGCGCGGCGCGCCCAGACGGTGCTGTATACATATAGGCGTTCGCGCGCGCGGCGCGAACGAAAGACGACGCTCAAGGCGCGTCGCAGAAACGGATCACTTCGTCGACGTAATCGGCGAATTCGCTGATCCCGTGATCGCTGCCCTCGATCAGATGCGTCTGCACACCCGGATAGTGCGCGAGCATCTCGCGGTAATCGAGCACTTCGTCGCCGGTCGCGGCGATCAGATAGTAACGCTCGGGCCGGGTGATGTGCGCAACCGCCAGGGCGCGCAGTTCCTGCAGATGGCGCGGCTCGACGACGATGCTGCCGCCGCCGTGCCACAACGGCTGTTCGCCGAGATACTTCGACAGATCGCGATCCGGCACCACGGCCGGATTCAGCAGCACGGCGCGCCAGCCGTGCTTTTCGGCAAGCTGCGTGGCGAAAAAACCGCCCAGCGAGCTGCCGAGCAGCGTGATGCGCTCGCCCGGCCGGGCGTTCTGCGCGATCTCGCGTTCAACCAGTTCGATCGTTTCGTCCGGCGAGACCGGCAGCGTCGGGCACAGCCATTCGTCCGCGCGGCCCAGTTCGGCGAGACGCGCCGCCAGCAGGCGCGCCTTGAACGATTGCGGCGACGAGCGAAAGCCGTGCAGATAGACGATCACGCCGCGCTCCGGCCGGCTTTCGCCGAAAGCGCGTCGAGCAGCTTTTGATGCACGCCGCCGAAGCCGCCGTTGCTCATCACCAATATCTGGTCGCCGGGGCGCGCGGCCGCCACGACCGCCTTCACCAGCGCGTCGAGGTCGTGGAACGCTTGCGCCTTCTCGCCGAGCGGCGCGAGCGCGCCCGCGAGATCCCAGCCGAGCGCGTCCTTGCCGGCGGGCGCGCCGTAGCCGAACACGAGGTCGGCGTCGGCGAGACTGCCGGGCAATTGCGCCTTCATCACGCCGAGCTTCATGGTGTTCGAGCGCGGCTCGAGCACCGCGAGGATGCGCGTGTTGTCGCGGCCCACGCGCGTGCGCAGCCCGGCGACGGTCGTTTCGATCGCCGTGGGATGGTGCGCGAAGTCGTCGTAGACGGTCACGCCGTCGACGCTGCCGCGCACTTCCATGCGGCGCTTCACGTTGCGGAACGACGACAGCGACTGCGCGGCCTGCGCGGGCGGCACGCCGACGCTGCGCGCGGCGGCGATCGCCGCAAGTGCGTTCTGGCGATTGTGCTCGCCCTGGATCTGCCAGTCGACCACGCCCACGCGTTCGCTGTGGTGATAGACGGCGAAGCGCTCGTCGACCGTCACGCCTTCTTCGGCCGGCAGCGCCTGCCAGCCGCCGTCGACGCCGAAACGCTCCACGTCGCTCCAGACGCCGCGCGCGAGCACGCGGTCGAGCGCCTCGCTGCGGCCGTTCGAGACCACGCGGCCCACGCCCGGAATCGTGCGCACGAGATGGTGGAACTGCGTCTCGATGGCGGCGAGATCGGGGAAGATATCGGCGTGATCGAATTCGAGATTGTTCAGCACCGCGGTGCGCGGACGGTAATGGACGAACTTCGAGCGCTTGTCGAAGAAGGCCGTGTCGTATTCGTCGGCTTCGATCACGAAGAAGCTCGAATCGGTCAGACGCGCCGAGATGCCGAAATTCAGCGGCACGCCGCCGATCAGGAAGCCGGGATTCAGGCCCGAGTCTTCGAGCAGCCACGCGAGCATCGAACTCGTAGTGGTCTTGCCGTGCGTGCCCGCCACCGCGAGCACCCACTTGTCGCGCAGCACGTGCTCGCCGAGCCACTGCGGGCCGGACGTGTACGGCAGGCCGCGATTGAGGATCTCCTCCATCAGCGGATTGCCGCGCGAGACCACGTTGCCGATCACGTACAGGTCGGGATTGAGCTCGGTCTGGCTCGCGTCATAACCCTCGATCAGGCGGATACCCTGCGCTTCGAGCTGCGTGCTCATCGGCGGGTACACACCCGCGTCGCAGCCGGTGACCGTATGACCCGCGCTGCGCGCGAGCACGGCGAGACCGCCCATGAACGTGCCGCAGATGCCGAGGATATGGATGTGCATAAGCCTGTCGCGCCGCGTGGGCGTCGTGAAAGGGTACAGGGATGGGGAAAGCAGGACGGCGGCGCCTGGCCGCCGGAGCAAAGAACGCTATTGTACCCGAGCGCCTGCGGCTTTTTCGCCGGGGCGGGCGTACCGGCGCGGGCGTACCGGCGCGGGCGTACCGGCGCGGGCGTACCGGCGCGGCTGTACCGGGATGTGCATAGCGGCGCCGGGTCCTGCTGCACCGCCGCATCGCCGCGCGGCCGCCGCCGGGAGCGCGCGACGTTCTCTAGTATGATGGGCGCATGGTTCGCAGATCACATTTCGATCCCCAGCGCGTGCGCGAGGAAATCGCCATCGCGGCAGCACGGATGATCGCCGAAGATGGCCTCGATTACGCCACCGCCAAGCGCAAGGCCGCTCGGCAGGTGGCGGGGGACGCGCGCATCGAAGGCGCCTGGCTCCCCGACAACGATCAGATCGAGGAAGAAATCCGCGAATATCAGGCCCTTTTCATGGGAGAAAGCCAGCCGGCGGTGCTGCGGCGGCTGCGCGAGATCGCGCTCGACTGGATGCTGCGGCTCGCGCGCTTCAATCCGTTCCTGACCGGCGCGGTGCTGAACGGCACGGCGGGCGAGCACTCCGACATCCATTTGCAGATCTTTTGCGATAACGCGAAAGATGTCGCGATCTGGCTCCTGAACGCGAACGTGCAATACGACGTTTCGGAAACGCGCCACTTCGCCGCACGCGGCTATGTGGAGACGCTGAGCTTCCTCTGGAAGCCATCGCGCGATGAGGAACCGGTCGGCATTCATCTCGCGCTCTACAATACCGACGACCTGCGTGGCGCCGTGCGCGCCGATCCGCGCGGGCGTCTGCCGCGCGCGGACGCGCGGGCACTCCAGGCGCTGATCGACGAGAGCGGCGCGACCTCCACCACCTGATTCATAGTGAGCTTGAGCGCAGCAATGAACACGAAACGGATTCTGGCCGGCGTCGCAGTCGCGGCGGTGGCAGCCGGGGGCGGCATTCTGGCGGGGCATTATGCGAGCGGCGGCAACGCCGGAGTCGCCGACGCGGCGTCGATCACGGGCAAGCAGAACGCGGTCGACCAGCTCTGGTCGGCGGCCGTGACCACGCCCGACGGCAAGCCGCAGTCGCTCTCCATCTATAAGGGCCACCCGATCGTGGTCAACTTCTGGGCGTCGTGGTGCGGTCCGTGCGTCGAGGAGATGCCGGAGCTGTCGGCGCTGCACCGCGAGTACGCGAAGAAGGGCATTCAGTTCGTCGGCCTCGGCGTCGATTCGGCGGCGAACATCAAGACTTTCCTCAAGAAAGTGCCGGTGGCCTACCCGATTTACATCGCCGGATTCGGCGGCGCGGACGTGGCGCGCGCGTTCGGCAACAACGCCGGCGGCCTTCCTTACACGGTGGTAATCGACGCCAACGGCGCCGTTCGTGCGACAAAATTAGGCCAAATCAAACCGGACGAACTTCGGCGCACGCTCGACGCACTTTGACGCGCGCGAAGAATTGACCTGAGCTTAACGGCCGTACGGCACAATTTGCCGGGAAAATTGGCGTATTTAGCCGAAGTTCAACCCTCACGCCGGCAATTCAGCGAACAGAGGGGCATATCAGCCGTTTGGAAAACTAGACAAATTTCTCTAATCGGCGCTAAAGTTCGCGCAATTCCACGGAAAAAGAAGCGACCATGACGCGACTGCTGGTTCTGCACGGCCCCAACCTCAATCTTCTCGGCACCCGGGAACCGGAGGTCTATGGGCGCGTGACGCTGCCGCAGATCGATCAGGCGCTCGCCGACCGTGCCGCCGACGCCGGCGTGGAGCTGGCCACGTTCCAGAGCAACCACGAAGGCGCGCTGGTGGACCGCATTCAGGCCGCCCGCACGGAACAAACGGATTTCATCCTGATCAACCCGGCTGCGTACACGCACACCAGCGTGGCCATCCGGGATGCGCTGGCAGGCGTCGCCATCCCGTTCGTCGAGATTCATCTGTCGAACGTGCATCGCCGCGAAGCCTTCCGGCATCACTCGTATTTTTCCGACCAGGCCGAAGGCGTGATCTGCGGCCTCGGCTGGAAGGGTTATCTCTACGCGCTCGAGTACGCGCTGGACCGGCTCGCTGCCAGGCCCGCGGCCTGATTCCTGCGCCGGATGACCGACGCACTCTGAAAGACAACACCAATCCCGTGCCGGGACGCTTGCGCCCCGGCACCTCACGTATTCAAAGCAAAGGGGCTGCACCATGGATCTACGTAAGCTGAAGACTCTGATCGACCTCGTCTCCGAATCGGGCATCTCGGAGCTCGAAGTGACCGAGGGCGAAGGCAAGGTGCGCATCGTCAAGAACGCGCCGCCGGTTTACGTGCAGCCGACCGCGCAATTCGCAGCGCCGGCCATGGGCGCGCCCGCCGCGCCGGCCCACGTCGGTGAAGCCGCTGCGCCCGCCGCCGCTGCCGCGCCGGTCGTGCCGCAAGGCCACGTGGTGACGTCGCCGATGGTCGGCACGTTCTACCGCGCGCCGTCGCCGGGCGCCGATCCGTTCGTGCAGGTTGGCGACACGGTCAAGGAAGGCCAGACGCTGTGCATCATCGAAGCGATGAAGCTGCTCAACGAGATCGAGTCGGACGTCGCCGGCGTGGTCAAGGAAATCCTCGTCGAGAACGGCCAGGCAGTCGAATACGGCCAGCCGCTCTTCGTGGTCGCATAAGCGCGTCCAACGCAAGAACGGCCGGCGCGCCGCGCGGCATCGGGTCGACAAAGACCACATCCGCCGCGCGAGCGCCCTTCCGCCAGCGCCGCCGCCGCGCGTTCGCTGCCAGGCAGGCAGACAGAACGCCGCCACGCGGCGCCAGCGCGACCGATACTCGAAGGCAGCCCGCTCGCTTCGTCCTGCGGCGCCCATTGATGAGTCGAATACCCACCATGTTTGAAAAAATCCTCATTGCCAATCGTGGCGAAATCGCGCTCCGCATCCAGCGCGCGTGCCGCGAACTCGGCGTCAAGACGGTCGTCGTCTATTCGGAAGCCGACAAGGAAGCCAAGTACGTGAAGCTCGCCGACGAGGCGGTCTGCATCGGCCCGGCGCCTTCGAACCTGAGCTATCTGAACATGCCGGCGCTCATCAGCGCGGCCGAAGTCACCGACGCCGAAGCGATCCACCCCGGCTACGGCTTCCTCTCGGAAAACGCCGACTTCGCCGAGCGCGTCGAGCAATCGGGCTTCACCTTCATCGGTCCGCGTCCGGAAACCATCCGCATGATGGGCGACAAGGTCACGGCGAAGCAGACCATGATCAAGACCGGCGTGCCGTGCGTGCCGGGCTCGGAAGGCGCGCTGCCGGACGATCCGAAAGAAATCGTGAAGATCGCGCGCACGATCGGCTACCCGGTCATCATCAAGGCTTCGGGCGGCGGCGGCGGTCGCGGCATGCGCGTCGTGCACACGGAAGCGGCGCTCGTGAACGCGGTCAACATGACGCGCGAAGAAGCGGGCCGCGCCTTCGGCAACCCGCAGGTCTACATGGAGAAGTACCTCGAGAATCCGCGTCACATCGAGATTCAGGTGCTCTCCGATTCGTTCAAGAACGCCGTGTGGCTCGGTGAGCGCGACTGCTCGATGCAGCGCCGCCACCAGAAGGTGATCGAGGAAGCGCCGGCGCCGGGCATCGCGCGCCGCCTGCTCGACCGCATCGGCGACCGTTGCGCCGACGCCTGCAAGAAGATGGGCTACCTCGGCGCGGGCACGTTCGAATTCCTGTACGAAAACGGCGAGTTCTACTTCATCGAAATGAACACGCGCGTGCAGGTCGAGCACCCGGTCACCGAGCAGATCACCGGCATCGACATCGTGCAGGAACAGATCCGCATCGCCGCCGGCGAGAAGCTCGCGTTCCGCCAGCGCGACATCCAGTTGAAGGGCCACTCGATCGAGTGCCGTATCAACGCGGAAGATCCGTTCAAGTTCACGCCGTCGCCGGGCCGTCTGACCTCGTGGCACATGCCGGGCGGACCTGGCGTGCGCGTCGATTCGCATGCCTACAATGGCTATTTCGTGCCGCCGAACTATGATTCGATGATCGGCAAGCTGATCACCTACGGCGCGACGCGCGAGCAGGCGATCCAGCGTATGCGCATCGCGCTGTCGGAAATGGTCGTGGAAGGCATCTCGACCAACATTCCGCTGCACCGCGAGCTGATGCTCGACGCCAAGTTCGTCGAAGGCGGCACGAGCATTCACTACCTCGAAAGCCGTCTGGCCGAGCGTCAGTCGGTGAAAAAGGACGAAGCGTAATTCATGAGCTACCGGGAACTGATCGTCGAGCTTGAGCGCGACCGCGCGGAGGAACTCTCCGACGCGCTGCTCGAGCTTGGCGCCCTCTCGGTGTCGGTGGAAGACGCCGACGCCGACACGCCCGACGAGCAGCCGCTCTTCGGCGAGCCGGGTCTCACGCCCGAGCGCACCGCGTGGCAGCATTCGCGCGTGATCGCGCTGATCGGCGACGATCAGGATCCCGCGGTGCTGCTCGCGGCCGCGTCGAACGAGCTCGGTCTGGCCGCGCTGCCGAAGTTCGCGCTGCGCGAAGTCGAGGAACAGGATTGGGTGCGGCTCACGCAGTCGCAGTTCGATCCGATCCAGATCGGCCAGCGCATCTGGGTCGTGCCGTCGTGGCACGACGCGCCCGATCCGGACGCGCTCGTGCTCGAACTCGATCCGGGCCTCGCGTTCGGCACCGGCAGCCACCCCACCACGCGTCTGTGCATGGAGTGGCTGGAGCAGCACGTGCAGCCGGGCAACTCGCTGCTCGACTACGGCTGCGGCTCGGGCATTCTCGCGATCCTCGCGCAGAAGTGCGGCGCGAATCCGGTGATCGGCATCGACATCGATCCGCAAGCGGTCGAGTCGGCGCGCCATAACAGCGAACGCAATCGCGCGGACGTGACCTATGGCCTGCCCGACGACCTGAAGGCGGGCGAGTTCGACATCGTCGTGGCCAACATCCTTTCGAATCCGCTCAAGCTGATGGCGTCGATGCTCTCGTCGCGCGTGAAGCCGGGCGGCCGTCTCGCGCTCTCGGGCATCCTCGCGCGTCAAGCCGAGGAAGTCGCGCAGGTGTACGAGCGCTGGATCGACATCTCGGTCTGGCGCGAGCACGAAGGCTGGGTGTGTCTCGCCGGCACGCGCCGCGCATGACGCACCGATCGGGGCGGGTCCGGGCGCATCGCGCCTGATCGTGCCCCAGGCGCATAGCCAGGAGTCGTAGGGCTCCGTGGATTGCCAGTAGAATGGCGGGTATCGCCAACCTTCCGGTTCCACGGCACTCATGCTCCTGGCAACGCGCTGTCCCTTCTGCGAAACCGTCTTCCGAATCCAGCCCGCACACCTCGCCGCGCGTCGCGGCCTTGTGCGCTGCGGCCATTGCCAGGAAGCGTTCGACGCATCGGGCAGCCTTTACGAGGTGCCTGAAAACGGCGATTTCTCACAGGCCGTTCCCGTTGCCGCCGATATCGCCGCGAGTCTGGCTTCGCCGGGTTCGGCGCAGGCTGCGGCTGCGGTTGCTGCGGCGGGTTCGCAAACCGCTTCACAGCCGACCTCACCGGCCGCCTCGCAATCCGCTCATCAAGCCCCAGCGCCCGTGAGCGAACCGGCGCCGCACGTTCAGCACGATCAACCGCATCCGCAGGAATGGACGCAAACAGACGCGTCTGCCGCGAACTTCGCCGCGCAAGACGCCGCTGCGCAGCCCGCGCCCGACTTCGCCAATCCGGGCTGGAATCCGTGGGCGCCGCGCCCCGATAGCCGCATCGATCCGAATCTTCAGTACACCGCGCAGAATCTGCCGCGTCCCGGCATTGCGCCCGGCGCGACGCTCGGCGTCACGCCCGGTGTCGAACTGAAGCACGCGAGCGAAAGCAGCGAGCCGTCTCTGGCGCGCGAGTTCGCGCCCGAGCAACCGGCTCAGCCTGCTTCAACTTCTGCTCCTACGCCCGCTCCCACGCCGGACACTGCCGAACCGTTCCCGCCAGCCACGCGCTGGACGCGCGTCGAACCCGGACTGGCCGCGTCCGCTCCGGCCGCAGCGGCGGCGACAGGCGAGCCTGTCGAGCCTTCGCTTGCATCCCGCACCCCGGCAGCCGCCGCGCCGTTCGCCGCCGATCCCGAACCGTCGCTGTCCGCGCGCGCCGAACCGGCGGGTGCCGCCGGCGCCGCTGCCGCGCCTGCCTTCTCCGCACTCGAACCGCGCGACGGCAGCGAGCCGTTCGCCGTCACGCGTGAAGCGCCCGCGCATCCGCCGCGCCGCATCGGCTGGCGCATCGTCGGCGCACTGGTCGCGCTCCTGCTGCTCGTCGGGCTCGCCGCGCAATTGCTCTGGTGGCAGCGCGAAAGCGTGATGGTGTACTTCCCCGCTTCGCAGCCGCTCTATCAGCAGGCCTGTGCGCAGCTCGGCTGCCGCATCAGCCCGCCGCGCGACATCGACGGCCTCGAAGTGCAGCAGTCCGATCTGCGTCAGGTGGACGACCCGCATCATCTCGAACTGAAGGTTCCGCTGCGCAACCGCTTCGGGATTGCGCTCGCCTACCCCGCGCTCGAACTCACGCTGCTCGATCGCCAGAACAACGTCGTCTTGCGGCGCGTGCTGTGGCCGCAGGATTATGCCGCGCCGGGTACGCGCATCGAAGCCGGTCTGCCCGCGCACAGCACGCAGACCATGATCGTGCGGCTCGATACCGGCAATGTCGTCGCATCGAATTTCCGCATCGAAATTTTCTACCCGTAATTCACGCGTCAGCGCCTGCCCTTCGCGCGGGCGCGCGCACCTTGCGTCCGGTCCAGCCGGACGCGCCACTCACCACTACAGTCAAAATCCGGAGAGCACATCATGAGTCAAGTCACGCTAGGCGGTAACCCGATCGACGTCGCCGGCACGTTCCCGGCGCCCGGCCAGAAGGCCCCGGCGTTCTCGCTCGTCGGCAAGGATCTGAAGCCCGTCTCGCTCGCCGACTTCGCCGGCAAGCGCAAGGTGCTGAACATCGTCCCGAGCCTCGACACGCCGACCTGCGCCACCTCCACGCGCAAGTTCAACGAAGCCGCCGCGAAGCTCGACAACACCGCAGTGCTCGTGATCTCGGGCGACCTGCCGTTCGCCGCCACGCGCTTCTGCACGACCGAAGGCATCGAAAACGTCGTCACGGCGTCGACGTTCCGCGGCCACGAATTCGCGCAAGCCTACGGCGTGGACGTCACGAGCGGCCCGCTGACCGGCCTCACCGCGCGCGCCGTGGTCGTGCTCGACGCGAACGACAATGTCGTCTACGCCGAGCGCGTCAGCGAAATCAAGAACGAGCCGAACTACGACGCCGCGCTCGCCGCACTGAAGTAACCCCCGGCGGCGGCGCGCCCGTGACGGGCCTGCCGCGAGCCTGAGCGCGCCGTGCGCGCAGCGCGATCCCGATGTGTCGGGACGCTGCGCGCACCGGCCGCGAAGTCCGGGCCGCGGCGCGACGTCAGGCAAGCACGCGCCTTAACGTGCGATGACGTCCGATGACGTGCAATCACCTGCAAGCGCGCCGCCCCTTCCACACCACGCACTACAGGAATTCCCGCCTTGGCTACGCTGATCTGCGGCTCGCTCGCCTACGACAACATCATGACCTTCGAAGGTCGCTTCCGGGAGCACATCCTGCCCGAGCAGGTGCATATCCTGAACGTGAGCTTCCTCGTGCCGACGATGCGGCGCGAATTCGGCGGCTGCGCGGGCAACATCGCCTACTCGCTGCACCTGCTGGGCGGCGACGCGCGCATCATGGCGACGCTCGGCGGCGCCGACGCGCAACCGTATATCGACCGCCTCGACACGCTCGGCCTGAACAAGGCGCACGTGCGCGTGCTGCCCGACACGTGGTCGGCGCAGGCGATGATCACCACCGACCTCGAGAACAACCAGATCACCGCGTTCCACCCGGGCGCGATGATGCAATCGCATTTGAACCGCGCCGACGAGGCGCCGGGCGTCAAGCTCGGCATCGTCGCGCCGGACGGCTTCGACGGCATGGTCCAGCACGTCGAGCAATTCGCCAAGGCAGGCATCCCGTTTGTCTTTGATCCGGGCCAGGGCCTGCCGCTGTTCGATGGTGCGTCGCTGCGTCGCGCGATTGAACTTGCGACCTATGTTGCGGTCAACGACTACGAAGCCAACCTTGTGAGTCATCGCACCGGCTGGTCGTTCGAAGAGATCGCCAGCAAGGTCGACGCGCTGATCGTCACGCGCGGTGAACACGGCTCGCAGATCTACCACGGCGGCAGCATCGAAGAAATTCCTCCGGTGCAGGCGCAGCAGGTACTCGATCCGACCGGTTGCGGCGACGCGTTCCGCGGCGGCCTCCTCTACGGCATCGAGAACAAGCTCGGCTGGGCGACCACCGGACGTCTCGCGAGCCTGATGGGCGCGCTCAAGATCGAACACCAGGGGCCGCAGAACTACGCGCCCACGCGGGCGCAGATCAACGAACGTTTCAAGGCAGCATTCGGCTACGAACTGCCGCAATGAAGTCGGGCGCCGCGAGGGCGGCGCTCATTGGAGCTACGGGAAATGAGAACAACAAGTCGTCTGATTGTGGCCGCCATGGTCGCGGGTTCGCTCGCCATGACGGGTTGTGCGTATAACAGCAGTTCTGCCGACGTCTACACTGCCTCGCAGGCGCAGCGCGAATCCACGGTGCGCATGGCTACGGTGGAAAGCGTACGCGCCGTGAAGATCAGCTCGAACAATGGCCAGCCCAGCGGTCTGGGCGCAGTCGGCGGCGGCGCGCTTGGCGCCGTGGCCGGCAGCGCGATCGGCGGCGGTCGTGGCTCGATCGTCACGGGCATCATTGGCGGCATCGCGGGCGCGGTGGCCGGCAATGCGGTCGAAAACGGCGTGGCCATGCACAATGGCCTCGAGATCACCGTCCGTCTGGATAACGGCGACTATCGCGCCATCACGCAGTCGGCCACGGGCGAGATCTTCCAGGCCGGCGACCGTGTGCGCCTGCTCTCGAGCGGCGGCGTGACGCGCGTGACGCACTAAGGCTTCAGTTGTTCGGCGCGCACCGCGCGCCAGTCCGAACACGGACTGATTGACCGGTTTCCCCTGTACCGCACGATGCCTTGTGCTCGTTGCGGAACCTCAGGCGCATGTGCTCCCCTGTGCATGCGCCTTTTTTCATGCGCGTGCGAAACGCAGCACCGCGACGCCATCCGCAAAAAACGCGGACGAAAAAAATCCCGTCGCGAATGTTCCGTCGACGGGATCGGGATCGAGTCTTGCTCGCCGCCGGCGATCGTGCAAAACGCACGAACTACACGGCGGCGCTCGATCAACGAAGCGCGCGTTCTTGCTGACCCGCGCGCGCTTCGACTCGTACTACTGCTTACGGACGGCTGCCCGTCGGGAACGGCCAGGCCGCTGCCGGGTTCAGTGCCGTCTTCACGGTTGCAGCGGGCGCAGCCGGTTGCGCAGCAGGCGCAGCAGCGGCAGCCTTCGCAGGCGCCTTCTTGGCAGCCTTCTTCGCGGCAGCCTTCTTCGCAGGCGCAGCCTTCTTGGCAGGCGCAGCCTTCTTGGCAGCAGCCTTCTTCGCAGGCGCAGCCTTCTTGGCAGCGGCCTTCTTCGCCGGCGCCTTCTTGGCAACAGCCTTCTTCGCTGCGACCTTCTTCACCGCGACTTTCTTGGCTGCAACCTTCTTCGCTGCGGCCTTCTTCGCCGGTGCTGCCTTCTTCGCAGCAACCTTCTTCACGGCGGCTTTCTTGGCTGCAACCTTCTTCGTTGCGACCTTCTTCGCTGCGGCCTTCTTCGCTGGCGCTGCCTTCTTCGCAGCAACCTTCTTCACAGCGACCTTCTTGGCTGCAACCTTCTTCGCTGCGGCCTTCTTCGCCGGTGCTGCCTTCTTCGCAGCAACCTTCTTCACGGCGACTTTCTTGGCTGCAACCTTCTTGACCGCAACCTTCTTCACTGCGGCCTTCTTCGCCGGTGCTGCCTTCTTGGCTGCAACCTTCTTCACTGCGGCTTTCTTGGCCGCCGGCTTCTTCTTGGCAGTTGCCATTTTTTTCTCCTTCAGGTTCAGATGAGAGTCAGTTCAAACTACACCCTTCGTCAAAACCCGCTTCCCGCGAACGCTTCTCAGGGCGCACGCTTCGAAGCGGGCTATTCATCGGCGTACGCTGGTCCCGCGCGCTTACGCTAATGAATGCGGTAAGGCGCACCGTGCTGAAAAACACAGTGCGCCAAGTCTTTCCGGCGTCGGCTACCGACACCGGGCAACGTTCGTTGAAGGCGCCGGCCACATGGCCCACGCCGTTTTCCGGGGGGAAGTTTGCCCATCCCTCTGAAGGGTTCGCAAAGTGCCTTGCACGTAGTTGAGCCGCCAGGGCTCCGGGCACGCTTTGCATCAGGCGTTCCTGCTCCTAATCATCATGCCGGTCGAGGCCTCGCACGAGGCCTCCGGCCACCCCAATAGACTGACTGCCGCAGTGCGCCCGGATTACTCCCAGGACAACGCACCGCCCGTCTGATATTCGATCACGCGCGTCTCGAAGAAGTTGCGTTCCTTCTTCAAATCGATCATTTCGCTCATCCACGGGAACGGGTTCTCTTCGTTCGGGAAAAGCGCGTCCAGACCGATCTGCTGGCAACGGCGATTGCAGATGAAGCGCAGATAGCTCTTGAACATGGATGCGTTCAGGCCCAGCACGCCGCGCGGCATGGTGTCTTCTGCGTAGCGGTATTCGAGTTCGACTGCCTGCTTGAACAGTTCAGTGATCTCCGCGCGGAACGCCGGCGTCCACAGCTGCGGGTTCTCGAGCTTGATCTGGTTGATCAGGTCGATGCCGAAGTTGCAGTGCATCGACTCGTCGCGCAGGATGTACTGATATTGCTCGGCGGCGCCGGTCATCTTGTTCTGACGGCCGAGCGCG
This sequence comes from Paraburkholderia sp. SIMBA_027, assembly GCF_046535315.1. NCBI lineage: Bacteria > Pseudomonadati > Pseudomonadota > Betaproteobacteria > Burkholderiales > Burkholderiaceae > Paraburkholderia > Paraburkholderia sp. SIMBA_027. The sequence goes on along the minus strand of NZ_JAWRWY010000005.1, from coordinate 59,673 downwards.
AGAATCTGCGTGAAGCCCACATAGAAGAACAGACCTTCCATGATGCAGGCAAACACGATCAGCGACTTGAGCAGCGTCTGGTCGGATTCGAGCGTACCGGTCGTGAACGCGGGATCCGTCAGCGTGGTGATGAACGGGATCAGGAACTCGTCCTTGTCGCGGATCGACTTGACCTCGTGGTACGCATTGAAGATCTCGCCTTCGTCCAGACCGAGCGATTCGACGATGTACTGGTACGCGTGCGTGTGGATTGCCTCTTCGAACGCCTGGCGCAGCAGGAACTGGCGGCATTCGGGCGCCGTGATGTGCCGGTAGGTACCGAGCACGATGTTGTTGGCGGCGAGGGAGTCGGCAGTCACGAAGAAGCCGAGGTTGCGCTTCACGATGCGGCGCTCGTCCTCGGTCAGACCATTCGGGTCTTTCCACAGGGCGATGTCGCGCGACATGTTCACTTCCTGCGGCATCCAGTGATTCGCACAACCGGCCAGGTACTTTTCCCAGGCCCACTTGTACTTGAACGGGACCAACTGATTCACGTCGGTCTGACCGTTGATGATGCGCTTGTCGGCGACATTCACGCGGGCTTCGGTCGAGACCGGCGCCTGCGGCGGCGGTGCGACTGCGAAGTCGGCGGAGAAGATGTTGGTCGCCGAAGAAGACTGAGGAGTGAAGTGCAGTGCGGACTGCGCTTCAGGAACAGAGACAGCCAGGCCAGCGGGGTTGCGCATTGCGTTCTGCTGCGCACCGCTCGACGGAGTTACGGCCGTGTTCTCGTCATCCCAGTTGAGCATAAATGTCACCATCAATTTAGAACGGTTTGTACCATCTTTTCATGCGCGATAAAAGGGTTCGCACACGAAAAATCCTGTTTTCGATTCGCGTTGCGACCTCGATACAACACTTTGTCATCGCATCGTGTCGATCGCGGCGTGTGAGCGGTGCGGATGCATCGCGTATTCGTCGCTCGAACATCGCACGCGCGATTGGCTTCGAGGGTCTTCGCGACATCGAGAGCGTGTGTGAAAACGTGGTTCGCCGCGCGCGCTTCGCATCGTGTTCACGATGCTTTCGACTGCGTGCTGCGAACGTGCTTCACGACTCGCTCGCTGCTGCTTCGACAGACCTGCAACTGCGTTGCGGGCATCGCTGCCTGCGTGGATCTGTCGTTCGCTGCGCCGCGCGCTGCGTTCTGGCTCGCGCGACCTGTTTCGCGTTCAGGCGAAACCCCAGGGAATCCTGAAGCCTTTTTTCCACCGCCTGAACCTGGCGACGCGCATTGCGCGCGCCGCGTCTGCATCTTCTATCTGTATCGACTTGCATCGACGACGGCATCGACTACTGTTTACTGTCTGTACTCGCTGCACGCCGCCGACTCATTCCGTCGATGCACTGCGTGTGACGCGTGACGCGTGGCAGCACCGTTGCGCTGCCGCCACGCACATCGCGATTACTGGCAAGCCTCGCACTCTTCGAAGCCCGCATCGCCCGGACGCATCATGCACACCGGACCTTCTGCTTCGGGCGCCGCTTCGACAGCGGCTTCAGGCGCTGCCGCCTGCATCACCGTCGAACCGCCGTTGCCGCCGGCCGCGCCGAAACCCGCACCGCCGTTCGCGCCGCCTGCTGCACCGCCGCCGTTCGAACCGCCCGTCGGCACTGCGTTCAGCGCGCCGTGCGCAACCGTCGACTTCTCGACGTGCGTCGCCGCCATCGTGCGCAGGTAGTACGTCGTCTTCAGGCCGCGCACCCATGCGAGCTTGTAGATCTCGTCGAGCTTCTTGCCCGATGCGCCCGCCATGAAGATGTTCAGCGACTGCGCCTGGTCGATCCACTTCTGACGACGCGACGCCGCTTCGACGAGCCACGTCGGATCGACTTCGAACGCCGTCGCGTAGACCGCGCGCAGGTCGGCCGGCACACGGTCGATGCGCGAGAGCATGCCGTCGAAGTACTTCAGGTCGGCGACCATGACTTCGTCCCACAGGCCGCGCGACTTCAGGTCACGCACGAGGTAGTCGTTCACCACCGTGAATTCGCCCGAGAGGTTCGACTTCACGTAGAGGTTCTGGAACGTCGGCTCGATACACGGCGACACGCCGATGATGTTCGAGATCGTCGCGGTCGGCGCGATCGCGATGCAGTTCGAATTGCGCATGCCGTGCGTCGCGATGCGCTCGCGCAGCGACGTCCAGTCCATCGATTCGCTCGTGTCGACTTCGACGTAACCGCCGCGTGCTTCCTCGAGCAGCTTGAGCGTGTCTTGCGGGAGGATGCCGCGATCCCACAGCGAGCCGCGGTAGGTCGAGTAGCGGCCGCGCTCGGCTGCCAGCTCCGTCGACGCCCAGTACGCGTAGTAGCAGACGGCTTCCATCGAGCGGTCGGCGAACTCCACGGCTTCCTGGGAAGCAAACGGCGTGCGCAGAACGTGCAGGCAGTCCTGGAAGCCCATGATGCCCATGCCCACCGGACGGTGCTTCAGGTTCGAGTTGCGCGCCTTCGACACCGCGTAGTAGTTGATGTCGATGACGTTGTCGAGCATGCGCATTGCGACGCTGATGGTGCGCTTGAGCTTCTCGTGGTCGAGCGCGAACGTGCCGTCGGCCTGTTCGATCATGTGCGCGACGAGGTTCACCGAGCCCAGGTTACAGACGGCGATTTCGCTGTCGCTGGTGTTCAGCGTGATTTCCGTGCACAGGTTCGACGAGTGGACGACGCCCACGTGCTGCTGCGGCGAGCGGACGTTGCACGGATCCTTGAACGTGATCCACGGGTGGCCCGTTTCAAACAGCATGCCCAGCATCTTGCGCCACAGTTGCGCAGCCGGCAGCTTCTTGAACAGCTTGATCTCGCCGCGTGCGGCCTTCTCTTCGTAAGCGACGTAAGCCTTTTCGAATTCCGCGCCGAACAGGTCGTGCAGATCCGGGCAGGTCGACGGCGAGAACAGCGTCCAGTCACCGCCTTCCATCACGCGCTTCATGAACAGATCGGGAATCCAGTTCGCCGTGTTCATGTCGTGGGTGCGGCGGCGATCGTCGCCGGTGTTCTTGCGCAGCTCGAGGAATTCTTCGATGTCCAGGTGCCACGATTCCAGGTACGCGCAGACCGCGCCCTTGCGCTTGCCGCCCTGGTTCACCGCGACAGCCGTGTCGTTCACGACCTTCAGGAACGGGACCACGCCTTGCGACTTGCCGTTCGTGCCCTTGATGTGCGAACCGAGTGCACGCACGCGCGTCCAGTCGTTGCCCAGACCGCCCGCGAACTTCGAGAGCAGCGCGTTGTCCTTCAGCGCTTCGTAGATGCCGTCGAGGTCGTCGGCGACCGTCGTCAGGTAGCACGACGAGAGCTGCGAGCGGTGCGTGCCCGAGTTGAACAGCGTCGGCGTCGACGACATGAAGTCGAACGACGAGAGCACGTTGTAGAACTCGATCGCGCGCGCTTCACGGTCGATCTCGTTGAGCGACAGGCCCATCGCGACGCGCATGAAGAATGCCTGCGGCATTTCGATGCGCGTGCCGTGCACGTGCAGGAAGTAGCGGTCGTACAGCGTCTGCAGGCCGAGGTAGCCGAACTGCAGATCGCGGTTCGCGTTCAGCGCATTGCCCAGACGCTTGAGGTCGAACTGCTGGAGCTTGTCGTCGAGCAGGCCGGCTTCGACGCCGCGCTTGATGAACTGCGGGAAGTAGTCGGCGTAACGCACGGCCATTTCGGCTTGCGTGACTTCTTCTTCCAGAATTTCGCGACGGATCGTGTGCAGCAGAATGCGCGACGTGACCTGGCTGTACGCCGGGTCCTTTTCGATCATCGTGCGTGCGGCCAGGATGGCGGAGTCGTAGACCTGCGTCATCGGCACGCCGTCGTACAGGTTCTTCACCGTTTCCGCGACGATCGGGTCGGCGTTCACGGCGTCGCCCAGACCTTCGCAGGACGAGACGATCAGCGCGCGCAGTGCGTGCATGTCGAGCGGACGCGTCACGCCGTTGTCGGTGACGTTGATGCCAGGCGCTGCGGGCGCTGCCGTTTCCGGCGCGTGCGCGCGTTCCTGGTTGCGCTTCTCGCGATACAGCACGTAGGCGCGCGCGACGTTGTGCTCGCCGCCGCGCATCAGCGCGAGTTCGACCTGATCCTGAATGTCTTCGATGTGGAACGTGCCGCCGTTCGGGCGGCTGCGCACCAGCGCGCGCACCACGTTCTGCGTGAGCTGTTCGACGAGTTCGCGAACACGCGCCGACGCCGCGCCCTGCCCGCCATTGACGGCCAGGAACGCCTTGGTCATCGCGATGGCGATCTTCGACGGCTCGAAGCCCACGACACTGCCGTTACGGCGAATGATCTTGTGGTCGGCGAACTGCGTCGCGCTGACCTGGCCGTCCTGCGGCTGACCACCCAGCGTGTGCGCGGCGGGCGCGCCTTCATACCGGGTCGAGACGTTATCGGTCGTTTGCATGTGCAAAGCTCCTGGTCCTGGAAATATGCGAAGGATTTCGCGAATTAATACGGGCGCCGCGCCCCCGTGTGCGCGGACGAATGGGCGGAGACAAAAAGCCAGCCTGGCGAGGCTGCCGGATGCGGCAATGCTGATGAACCACACAGCGTGACGGTCTTCATCGTGGATGCCGCGATCATTGGCTGTACCTTTTCTCTCGATTACAGCCGGTGCGCCGGTTCTCGCCCGACTGCACCGCACAAAGTTCTTTTCCTATGCCGCTAATGCGTGCGGCGCCGTGCTCGGAGAGCGGGGCGCCGCGGAACAACACAACATATGGTGTAAAGCCGTGCTTCGGGTACGAAGTATAGTGGAACTTGCCGGACGTGCAACGGCTAAATTTCACGGCGGGTGTATTGACAAAGGAGGCTCTGGCGCGAAGCCCAGACGGCGCGGGCATTCGGGCCAAACGCAAGTTTCTCCGCGCCAGAAAGTCCGTACGCGACGCAGCGGTTAGCGCATCGCCGGCACTTCCTGGTTAGTTGCGCTTTGGTGCGTCAAGACGACGCTGCGATGCCCGTGACGCCGGTAACACGTCAGGTCCGCGCGTGCAGATAGGGAAAGAACGTGTCGCCCAGTTGCGTCTCGCGCTGCAAACGCGCCCAGTCGAAATGCGGACCGGGGTCGGTCTTGCGGCCCGGCGCGATGTCCGAGTGCCCGGCGAGCGCGTCGATCGGATAGCGCGCCGCGATCGCGCGCACGAGCGGCGCGAGCGTGGCGTATTGCGCGGGTTCGAACGGCTGCGTATCGCTGCCTTCGAGTTCGATGCCGATAGAAAAGTCGTTGCAACGCTCGCGGCCGAAGAAGCTGGAGAGGCCCGCGTGCCACGCGCGCTCGTCGCACGAAACGAATTGCTCGAGCGTGCCGTTACGATGAATCACGAAATGCGCCGAGACCCGCACGCCGCGCAGATACGTATCGAAGTACGGATGCGCATCGCAATCGAGGCGATTGAGGAACAGGTCGGCGATCTCGGGACCGCCGAACGTGTCGGGCGGCAGACTGATGTTGTGCACGACGATGAGCGTCGGCGTCGCGCCGTCCGGACGCGCTTCGAAATTCGGCGACGCCAGGCGCTGCGCGCCATCGGCCCAACCTTGCGCATCGATCGAGAACACAGACGAAGCCGCAGACTGCGCGTGACGACTCATCGCGCCGCGCGGTCCTGGCCGGACTTGCGCGCATCGTAGACACGCGCGTGTTCGGCGCTGCAGAACGACTGCGCGCCCACATTCACCGACTCGCTGCGCGGCGCGTGCACGCCGCACTCGGCGCAACGCACCATCGGCTCGGGCAACGCGCCCTGGCCGTTCCCACGCCTGGCACCCGCGGCGCCAGCGGCACCGTTCGAACCTTGCGCGCCGTTCGTGCCTTGCGTGCCGAACGGACCCGTCTGACGCGGATCGGCGCCCGTCCGTGACTGCGGCGATTGCGTCTGCGCACGGCGCAGCGCCTTGACGAACCACTGCCCGACGACGAACAGCAGAATCAGAAGAAAAATCTGTCTCATGGAATCAGTCTGGTTTCAGTGCGCCGCTCCGTGCACGACCCGCGTGCAATAACGGACAGGCGCGGCAACGAAAACACAACGGAACACATCGAAGCGCATTGAAGCACCTCGGCCGCGATCAAACGACCGGCCGATGCAGCAGCACCTCGAACACAAAACGGCTGCCCACATACGCGAGCAACAGCGCGACGAACGACGCGATCACCCAGCGCAGCGCCGAGCGTCCGCGCCAGCCGGAAATCTTGCGCGCGGTGAGCAGCGCGCCGAACATCAGCCACGACAGGAACGCGAACACCGTCTTGTGATCGAGCGACAGCGGACGGTCGATCAACTGCTCGCTGAACACGATGCCCGAAACGAGCGTGGCCGTGAGCAGCACGAAGCCCGCGCCGATCAGACGGAACAGCAGCTTCTCCATTGTGAGCAGCGGCGGCAGCGTCTCGATCCAGTTCGACAGCCAGCCGCCGCCTTTGTTGCCGGCGTTGCGCTGGAAGCCCGCGCCCTTGAGCGCGTGCAGACGACGCTCGACGGCGAGCATCAGCACGGCGTGCAGCGCGGCGATCGCGAACAGCCCGTAAGCGACGTTGGCGATGACGAAATGCAGCTTGAACATCGGCGCCGCGGCGTAAGGCAGCACGCGCACGCCGCCGAACACGAGCGGCAGGATGGCGGCGACGGCCGCGAGCGGCAGCAGCAACAGACGCAGGCCGTCGAGCGCGAAGAAAAAGCTCTCGATCCAGTAGATCACCGCGCCGAGCCAGAACATCGCCGACAACGCAAACGCGAAGCCGAAGATCATCTCGTGGGCGGGGAAGATCGTCATGTGCAGCAGCACGCCGTGCGCCGCGAGCGCGACGAACAGCAGCGAGCGCGACAGCGCGCCGAAGCTGCGCGGGCGCGCGCCCGGTTCGCCGGCGTCGCGCGGGCCGAGCGCGACCGGAACCGGCGGCACGCTGCCGAGGAGCGGCGGCGCGCCGGCGCGCCGCAGTGCATGCCAGTCGGCGGCACACAATCCGCCGTACAGGAGCACGGTGAGGGCATACAGTACAATATCCATGTTCGAAGTTTACTATAGGCCCCCTTTCCACGACGCAGCGTAACAAAGCGGCGACGGAACCCGGCAATTTGCCGCATTCCCGTGCCACGCGCGACGTTCGGGAGCCGCACTGCTCACCGCCTCCCCATGCTCGACAATCTTACTCAACGGATGGCGCGCGTCGTCAAGACGCTGCGCGGCGAAGCCCGGCTGACCGAAGCCAATACGCAGGACATGCTGCGCGAGGTGCGTCTCGCGCTGCTGGAAGCGGACGTGGCGCTGCCCGTCGTGCGCGAATTCATCGCCAAGGTGAAGGAAAAGGCGCTCGGCGAGGAAGTGATCAGCAGCCTGTCGCCGGGCCAGGCGCTCGTCGGCGTGGTGCAGCGCGAGCTGACCGCCGTGATCGGCGGCGACTACGAAGGCAAGGCCGCCGAGCTGAACCTGAATGTCACGCCGCCCGCCGTCATCCTCATGGCCGGCTTGCAGGGCGCGGGTAAAACCACCACGACCGGCAAGCTCGCCAAGCTGCTGCGCGAGAAGTACAAAAAGAAGGTCCTGACCGTTTCGTGCGACGTTTACCGCCCCGCTGCTATCGCGCAGCTGAAGACGGTGACGGAACAGGTCGGCGCCGACTTCTTCCCCTCGCAGCCGGATCAGAAGCCCGTCGAGATCGCCGCTGCCGCGGTCGACTGGGCCAAGCGCCATTATCACGACGTGCTGCTCGTCGACACGGCCGGCCGCCTCGGTATCGACGAGGCGATGATGAACGAGATCAGCGCACTGCACAGCTCGCTCAAGCCCGCTGAAACGCTGTTCGTGGTCGACGCCATGCTCGGTCAGGACGCGGTCAACACCGCGAAGGCGTTCAACGACGCCCTGCCGCTCACCGGCGTCGTGCTCACCAAGCTCGACGGCGACTCGCGCGGCGGCGCGGCGCTTTCCGTGCGTCACATCACCGGCAAGCCGATCAAGTTCGTCGGCGTCGCGGAAAAGCTCGACGGCCTGGAAGTGTTCCACCCCGACCGCATGGCCAACCGTATTCTCGGCATGGGCGACATTCTCGCCCTCGTCGAGGAAGCGCAGCGCGGCGTGGACGTGCAAGCCGCGCAGAAGCTCGCCGACAAGGTCAAGAAGGGCGGCGACTTCGACCTGAACGATTTCCGCGCGCAGCTTTCGCAGATGAAGAAGATGGGCGGCCTGTCGTCGCTCATGGACAAGCTGCCCGCGCAATTCCAGCAGGCCGCGTCGGGCGCCGACATGGGCGTCGCCGAAAAGCAGATGCGCCGCATGGAAGGCATCATCAATTCGATGACCGCGCAGGAACGCGCCAAGCCGGATCTGATCAAGGCCACGCGCAAGCGCCGCATCGCTGCGGGCGCGGGCGTGCAGGTTCAGGAAGTCAATCGCCTGCTGAACCAGTACGACCAGATGCGCACCATGATGAAGAAGTTGAAGGGCGGCAATCTGCAGAAGATGATGCGCGGCATGAAGGGCATGATGCCCGGCATGCGCTGATCGAATCGACCTGATTGGCGGGCCGCGCGGCGCATTGCGCGTGCGGCCCAACACGACGCGGCGCGCGAGCTGGACATGGTAGCGCGGGTTTTTGCTGTAGCGCGCGCCGTCGTTATTTTCCACACTGAATAGCTACAGCCACTGCCCCGCCAGAGTCATGAATCGCGAAGAAGCCCTCCATATTTTCCGCCACTCCGAAGAGATCGTTTCGGAGAGCGATGTCAATGCGTCGATCGGCCGGATGGCCGAAGCCATTCGCGCCGATATCAGCGAGGACTTCCCGCTCGTGCTGTCGGTGATGGGCGGCGCGGCCGTATTCACCGGCATGCTGCTGCCGCACCTCGACTTCCCGCTCGAATTCGACTACATCCACCTCACCCGCTACCGCAACGCCATCAAGGGCAGCGCGGAAATGCAGTGGCGCGTGGCGCCGCGCGAGTCGGTGAAGGACCGCGTCGTGATCGTGCTCGACGACATCCTCGATGAAGGCGAGACCATGGCCGCGATCCGCGACCGCATCATGGACATGGGCGCGAAGCGTTTCCTCTCGGCCGTGCTGTGCGAGAAGATCATTCCGAAGGCCAAGCCGCTGCATCCGGACTACTGCGGCTTTTCGGTGCCGGACCGCTACGTGTTCGGCTGCGGCATGGACGCCAAGGGTTACTGGCGCAATCTGCCGACGATTCGCGCGCTGACCGAAGGCGCGTAAGTCCGGCACGAGCCGATAAAAAAAGCCGCTTCGAACGAAGCGGCTTTTTTGTTTGCGTCGACGCCTGCGCGCGGCGTCAGAGGTGATGCACGAACGCGGCGATGCCCGCGAGAATCATCTCCACCGAAATCGCCACGAGCACGAGGCCCATCAGGCGCTCGAAGGCCGTCACCACGCGCTCGCCGAGCAATTGCTGGATGCGCTCGGCGAGCACCAGCACGATCGCGCAGATCGCCATCGTCACGATCAGCGCGCCGATCCACTCGAACAGTTTGCCCGGCGCCTGCGACGTGAGCAGCATGACCGTGGCGAGCGCCGACGGTCCCGCGAGCGCGGGAATCGCAAGCGGCACGATGAGCGGCTCGCCGCCCTTGTCGCCCGCGCCGAACGGACCGCCCGGATGCGGAAAGATCATGCGCAGCGCGATCAGGAACAGCACGATGCCGCCGCCGATGCGCAGCGACGTGTCCGTGAGCCCCATCATGCGCAGGAAGCCGTTGCCGGCCACCATGAACACAAGCAGGATCACGAACGCGATCGCGACTTCGCGCAGGATCACGATCGCCCGGCGCTCCCGCGCCACACCGCGCAGACAGCCGATGAAGAGCGGAATGTTGCCGAGCGGATCGGTGATCAGCAGCAGCAGGACCGTCGCGGACAGGAAACTGTATTCCACGCTCGCGGCGCTCCTTTAGCCGAGACGAGAAACGGCGCGCATCACACTGCCAGCGCGGCGGCGATCTTCTGCGCCACCGTCTGCGCGGCTTCTTCGGCCGGCAGCAGCGTCGCTTCGGTGTCGCGGCGGCCTTGATACTCGATCTTGCCGTCCTTCAGACCACGATCGCCGATCACGAGACGATGCGGCACGCCGATCAGTTCCCAGTCGGCGAACATCACGCCCGGACGCTCGCCGCGGTCGTCGAGAATCACGTCCACGCCTGCCGCGACCAGCTCGTTGTAGACGCGCTCGGCGTGCTCGCGCACGAGTTCGCTGCGGTCCAGGCCCATCGGGCACACGACCACCTGGAACGGAGCGATCGATTCCGGCCAGATGATGCCCTTGTCGTCGAAGTTCTGCTCGATCGCGGCGCCCAGGATACGCGTGATGCCGATGCCGTAGCAGCCCATCTGCATCGGCGCGGGCTTGCCGTTTTCGGCGAGGTACGTGGCGCTCATCGCTTCCGAGTACTTGGTGCCGAGCTGGAACACGTGGCCCACTTCGATGCCGCGGCAGATGTCGAGCACGCCCTTGCCGTCCGGCGACGGATCGCCCTTCTGCACGTTGCGGATGTCGGCGACGACCGGCTCCGGCAGATCGCGGCCCCAGTTCACGCCCGTGGTGTGGAAGTCCACTTCGTTCGAACCCACGACGAAGTCGCTCATGTTCGCGACCGTCGAGTCGGCGACCACCTTCACGGGCTTCTTCGTGTTGAGCGGACCGAGGTAGCCCGGCGGCGTGCCGAACCACTCGACGATCTCGGCTTCGGTCGCGAAGCGGAAACCCTTCAGGCCTTCGAGCTTGCCGACCTTGATCTCGTTGAGCGAGTGGTCGCCGCGCAGCATCAGCAGCCAGATGGTGGGTTCGGTGGGTTCGGTGGGTTCGGCGCCTTCGTTGTCCGTGGCCAGCACGATCGACTTGATGGTGCGTTCGAGCGGGATGCCGAGCAGTTCGGCCACGGCCTCGCACTTCGCCGCGCCGGGCGTCGAGGTCTTCGTGAGCGCTTCGCTTGCCGCGGCGCGCGAGGCGATCAGCGGCAGCGCGTCGGTGGCTTCGACGTTCGCGGCGAATTCCGAGCTCGGGCAGTAGGCGATGTCGTCTTCGCCGGTTTCCGCGATCACGTGGAATTCGTGCGAGCCGCTGCCGCCGATCGAGCCGTTGTCGGCCACGACCGCGCGGAAATCGAGACCGAGGCGCGTGAAGATGCGCACGTAGGCGTCGTACATCTTCTGGTACGAGAGCTTCAGGCCGTCGACGTCCTTATCGAACGAGTACGCGTCCTTCATGATGAATTCGCGGCCGCGCATCACGCCGAAGCGGGGACGGATTTCGTCGCGGAACTTCGTCTGCACCTGGTAGAAGTTCACCGGCAGCTGGCGATAGCTCTTGATCTGATTGCGCGCGATGTCGGTGACGACTTCCTCGTGCGTCGGCCCCATCACGAAATCGCTCTGCTTGCGATCCTTGAAGCGCAGCAGTTCTGGCCCGTATTGTTCCCAGCGACCCGATTCCTGCCACAGTTCGGCCGGCTGCACCGCCGGCATCAGCAGTTCGATGGCGCCCGCGCGGTTCATTTCCTCGCGCACGATCTGCTCGACCTTGCGGATCGAGCGCAGACCAATCGGCAGATAGTTGTAGATGCCGCCCGCGACGCGACGGATCATGCCCGCGCGGACCATCAACTTGTGGCTGACGATTTCGGCGTCAGCCGGCGCTTCCTTCAGGGTGCCGATAAAGAAACGGGAGGCTTTCATTCAGATTTTCCAAAAGCGGCGGCCAGTGCGGACCGCCCGAAGAGAGACCAACGGTGGAGTTCAGGAAACCGCCATTATGACAACACGCCGTGCGCCGCACCGATGACGCCCGCCAGGTCCGGCGCCGATCGCGCCGCCGGGCGCTTTTGCGCATACGCGGCAAATCGGTCCGATATTCTGGCCGTCGGGTGCGTGAGGACCGTTATCTGTTTATAATCAAAGCAATTTTAAAGGATTCGAAGGTGGTTGTATGCTGGATCGTGAGGGGTTTCGCCCGAACGTCGGCATCATCCTCTTGAACGCGCGAAACGAGGTGTTTTGGGGCAAGCGGGTTCGCGAACATTCCTGGCAGTTTCCGCAAGGGGGCATCAAGTATGGTGAAACCCCCATGCAGGCAATGTTTCGGGAGTTGCACGAAGAAACCGGTTTGCATCCGGAGCACGTCAAGATCGTCGGTCGCACGCGCGACTGGTTGCGTTATGAGGTGCCGGACAAGTTCATCAAGCGCGAAGTGCGCGGCCATTATCGCGGTCAGAAACAGATCTGGTTTCTGCTGCGCATGGTCGGGCGCGACTGCGATATCTGCCTGCGGGCAACGGAGCATCCCGAGTTCGATGCGTGGCGCTGGAACGAGTACTGGGTGCCGCTCGAAGCGGTCATCGAGTTCAAGCGCGACGTCTATCAACTGGCGCTGACCGAGCTTTCGCGTTTTCTGCGGCGGCCTGCGGCGCCGCGTGTGGAACGCAGCGCCGGCTCGCACGGGCATGGGCACGAGGTGCGCTATCCGCGCATCGTGACGTCGGCGCACGCCCAGGCGGTGCAGATCGAACCCGCGTTCATCGAGGGCGAGGTGGTCGAAGTGCGCACGGTGCTGGAAAGCGACTGCGGTACGGCGGGGAGTATGATCGAGCCTGCGCCGGACGAGCACGAGTAACACGAGTCAGCCAGGTTACGTCTCGTGGCGGCGCACTGAACGCCCGGAGCGGCCTCGTCCGCGCTGCGTATGCGAATACGCGGCGCGACCTCGGCCGGTCCGCATTCGCGGCGCCGCGCATTCGTGCGCCCAGCGCCGGAGCATCGAAGGAAAACCAATTTGAAACGAATTGCTCTTGCCGCAGCGTGCGCTGCGGCCTCAAGTAGCGTCCTGCTGGCCGGTTGCGGCAGTTCCGCCCCCACCAACAAGGACGACAGCGCGTTCACGTATCTGCTCGACCGCAAAGGCACCTGGCAGGAGAACAAGGTCGAAAGCCTGCCGGCGCTGCCGCAGGCAGGCACGCAGTTGCTGCCGTTCGACGTGTCGAACAACACGCAGCTCAAATTCGCCGTCGATCCGGCCTCGCTCAGCGTGGGCAGCGACGGCGTGGTGCGCTACGCCATCGTCATCACGAGCCCGGGCGGCGCGCGCAACATCAACTACGAAGGCATTCGCTGCGACACCTACGAGTGGCGCCTCTACGCGAGCCTGAACGCCGACCACAACGGCTGGGATCAGACCGTTGCGAACGACTGGTCGCGCATCGAGAATGGCACGCTCAACGCGTATCACTCGGCGCTGTATCAGGACTACTTCTGCGCGAACAAGATGCCGATCGGCAAGGCCTCGACCATCATCGAGAACATCCGCTTCGGCCGCACGCAGTCGACGCTCGTGCGCTGATCGCGCGCCTCGTCAAACGGCGGCACAAAGAAAAAGCCGCAACGGTCGACGACCGCTGCGGCTTTTTTTGCGTCCTGACGTAGCCCGGCGCTCAGACCAGCACGAGATTGTCGCGATGGATCAGTTCGGGTTCGAGCATGTAGCCCAGCACGCTTTCGATCTCGGTGCTCGCATGGCGCTGGATGAGCTTGGTCTCAGCGCTGCTGTAGTTCGTGAGCCCGCGTGCGACCTCGCGGCCTTCGCCGTTCAGACACGCGATGACCTCGCCGCGCGCGAACGCACCTTGCACATCGGTCACGCCGATGGGCAGCAGGCTCTTGCCGTCGGCAGTGAGCTTCTGCGTCGCGCCGTCGTCGATCACCACATGGCCGCGCACCTGCAGGTGGTCGGCCATCCATTGCTTGCGTGCGGCCATGCGCGCAGTACGTGCGATGAGTTGCGTGCCGATCGCCTCGCCCGCGGCGAGCCGCACCAGCACCTGTTCCTCGCGACCGCTCGCGATCACCGTGTTCGCGCCGCTGTGCGCCGCGCGCTTGGCCGCCAGGATCTTGGTGAGCATGCCGCCTCGGCCGATGCTCGACCCCGCGCCGCCCGCCATCGCTTCGAGTTCGGGCTTGCCTGCGTCGGCTTCCTGCACGAGCGTGGCAGTCGGGTCCTTGCGCGGATCGGCCGTATAGAGACCGCTCTGATCGGTGAGGATGACGAGGGCGTCGCCTTCGATCAGGTTCGCCACGAGCGCGCCCAGCGTGTCGTTGTCGCCGAACTTGATTTCGTCGGTGACCACGGTGTCGTTCTCGTTGATGATCGGCACCACGCCCAGACGCAGCAGCGTGAGCAGCGTGGAACGCGCGTTCAGATAGCGCTCGCGGTCGGCGAGGTCGGCGTGCGTGAGCAGGATCTGCGCCGTGCGGATGTCGTGTTCGGAGAAACGGCTTTCGTAGACCTGCGCGAGCCCCATCTGCCCGACCGCCGCCGCTGCCTGCAGTTCGTCGATCTCACGCGGTCGCTTGCTCCAGCCGAGGCGTTGCATGCCCTCGGCAATCGCGCCCGAACTGACGAGCACGACTTCCTTGCCCTGCGCGCGCAGGGCCGCGATCTGCGCGGCCCAACGGCCGATGGCCGCATGATCGAGCCCACGGCCGTCGTTGGTGACGAGGCTCGAACCGACTTTCACTACCAGACGCCGGGAATCGGCGATGACGGAACGCATGCTGCGCGGTCTCCCAATTGACTTGATGACGCGTGAAGCAGCCGGCGCGGGTTGCGCGCCGGCGTGAACTGCGATGCTGCTGATACTGCGAACGACCGCGAATTACTCCTGCGGCTGCCCGGCTTCGGGCGCACCGCCCTCGCCGCCGCGGAAGCGCACGTCGGAGGCGAGATCTTCCGCTTCCTCGGCGCGACGCGCATCCGAATGCTCGGAGACGTAGTCGTAGATCGCGTAGCAAAGATTCTCGCAGCCCTGCCCCGTGAGTGCCGAAATCTCGAACACCGGGCCCTTCCACTCAAAACGCTCCACGAAGTCGGCGATGCGCGCAGCGCGCTCGTCTTCCGGCACCATGTCGAGCTTGTTGAGCACGAGCCAGCGCGGCTTGTCGTACAGCGTTTCGTCGTACTTGCGCAGTTCCTCGACGATGGCCTTCGCCTCCGCAACCGGGTCGACGCCCTCGTCGAACGGCGCCATGTCGACAAGATGCAGCAGCAGGTTCGTGCGCTGCAGATGGCGCAGGAACTGGTGACCGAGGCCCGCGCCTTCTGCCGCGCCTTCGATCAGGCCCGGAATGTCGGCGATCACGAAGCTCTTGCTCGGACCCACGCGCACCACGCCGAGGTTCGGCGCGAGCGTGGTGAAGGGGTAGTCGGCGATCTTCGGCTTCGCATTCGAGACCGAGGAAATGAACGTGGACTTGCCCGCGTTCGGCATGCCGAGCAGGCCGACGTCGGCCAGCACCTTCAGCTCGAGCTTGAGCATGCGGCGCTCGCCGGGCTTGCCGTCGGTCTTCTGACGCGGCGCGCGGTTCGTGGACGACTTGAAATGCAGGTTGCCGAGGCCGCCCGCGCCGCCCTTCGCGACCATGACGCGCTGGTCGTGCTCGGTGAGGTCGGCGATCAGCTCGCCCGTGTCCATGTCGCTGATTACCGTGCCGACCGGCATGCGCAGCGTGATGTCGTCGCCGCCCTTGCCGTAGCAGTCGGCGCCGCGGCCGTTTTCGCCGTTGCGCGCGAGGTGCTTCTTCGTATAGCGGTAGTCGATCAGCGTATTGATATTGCGATCGCCGACGGCGTAGACGCTGCCGCCTCGCCCGCCGTCGCCGCCGTCCGGCCCGCCGAACGGGACGAACTTCTCGCGCCGCATCGACGCGCTGCCATCGCCCCCATCGCCGGCGATGACTTCGATCTTCGCTTCGTCAATGAACTTCATGCGTTACTCCGTCCCGTACTCGGTGAGTGTCGTTATTTTGCCAACGTATTGTGCGCGCCGTCGCCGTACTTGCCCACCTGGCCGAATGGCCAGTGCAAACCGACAGGCGCCGGTCACGTCCGCCATGGGCGGATTGGCGATCTGGATCGGAACCCAGATAAATCAACAGATAAACAAAAGGCCCCGCAAACTTCGCGGGGCCTTCCTTGCGTCGATTGCGAGCGGACTAGAACTTAGGCCGCTGCCGGAACGACGTTGACCGTGTGCTTGTTCGCAGCGCCCTTGGTCGTGAACGCGACGTGGCCGTCGACCAGCGCGAAGAGCGTGTGGTCCTTGCCAATGCCGACGTTCAGGCCCGGGTGCATACGCGTACCGCGCTGGCGAACGATGATGCCGCCTGCGAGGATAGCCTGGCCGCCGAACACCTTAACGCCAAGTCGTTTCGACTCTGAGTCGCGGCCGTTACGTGACGACCCGCCTGCCTTTTTGTGTGCCATTTATTTGCTCCTTAACCGTCGTGCGCTTACGCGTTGATCGCGTCGATGCGCAGTTCGGTGTAGTTCTGGCGGTGGCCGCCATGCTTCTGGTAGTGCTTACGGCGACGCATCTTGAAGATGGTCACTTTTGCGTGACGACCTTGCGACACGACGGTGGCCTTGACGACAGCCCCACTGACCAGCGGCGTACCGAACTTAATCGATTCGCCTTCGCCCACTGCGAGAACCTGGTCGAGCGTGATTTCTGCGTCAATGTCAGCCGGTATCTGTTCTACTTTAAGTTTTTCGCCAACAGCAACCTTGTACTGCTTGCCGCCGGTTTTTATGACCGCGTACATTGAGAACCTCACTCTAAAATATCTTTTCAGACGCACTGCGCGCCCGAAACCCTAGATTATACATAGAGTTAGCTGCACGGTCAAAAGGTTTGACGCACGCATTGACAGGCCGCCGGAAACCCGCGTGAGCCGCTCCAGCCTTGTCTGAGCGCCGTTTGCGACAGCCGCCGGCCTCGCCCGGGCGTGCCGCCGCGCGCGGACCGAATAGAGGGAAGCATCGACGAAAGCGCGGTCAAATCCCTGGCCGGACGGCAGGGGAGCGTCCGGCATCTTGCCGATTCGCCTTATAATCCGCGGCACTACCCCTATTTGCCATCATGTCGTCCACTGCCACCCCCTCCCCCAGCGCAGCCACCCTGCTTGCCCCCATTGCCAGCGACATGGAGCAGGTAAACCGTGTCATCCGGCAGAGTCTGGCGTCCGAGGTGATGCTGATCAACCAGATCTCCGAGTACATCATCAGTGCGGGCGGCAAGCGGCTGCGTCCGGCGCTGCTGCTGCTCGTGGCCGGCGCGCTCGGCGACCGCGGTCCGCAGCGGCATACGCTCGCGGCAGTGGTCGAGTTCATCCACACGGCCACGCTGCTGCACGACGACGTAGTCGACGAATCGGACCTGCGGCGCGGCCGCCAGACGGCCAATGCGCTGTTCGGCAACGCGGCGAGCGTGCTGGTTGGCGACTATCTGTATTCGCGCTCGTTCGAGATGATGGTGGGCGTGGGCAAGATGCGCGTGATGGAAATCCTCTCGCAGGCCACCACGATCATTTCCGAAGGGGAAGTACTGCAACTCCTGAACATGCATGATGCCGACGTGGACACCACGCGCTACATGCAGGTGATCCGCTACAAGACGGCGAAGCTGTTCGAAGCGGCGGCGCAACTGGGCGCGGTGCTCTCGGGCGCCGACGCGCGTACGGAAGAAGCGGCAGCGGAATATGGTCGGCGCATCGGCACGGCATTCCAGATCATGGACGACTGGCTCGACTACACGGGCACGCCCGAATCGATGGGCAAGAACGCCGGCGACGACTTGCGCGAAGGCAAACCCACCCTGCCGCTGATCTGGCTGATCGAACACGGCACCGCGGCGGAAGCGGCACTCGCGCGCGAAGCCATCGAGCAAGGCGGCACCACGCGCTTCGACGAAATCTTCGCGGCCATCACGCGCTCGGGCGCGCTCGACCACACGCTGCAATGCGCGAAAGCAGAGGCTCAAGCAGCCGCAGATGCAATTTCGTCATTTCCCTCTTCCAATTACAAAGATAGCCTGCTAGAATTATGTTCTTACTCGACGACGCGCCAGTCTTGAACAAGACAAAGCAGCTCAGAGAGTTCTGGCAGTAAAAATTCGGGGTGTAGCTTAGCCTGGTAGAGCGCTACGTTCGGGACGTAGAGGCCGGAGGTTCGAATCCTCTCACCCCGACCAGAATTTCAAAAAAAACCGCACACAACGTTGTGCGGTTTTTTTTCGTCCATACATCGTGCATGGTCGCATCGCGCCTGACTGCCGCGTCCAGCGCGGGCCGTCTTATCCCGATGGCCAACGTGGCATCCAGCGCCCGCCCCGTGCGACTTTGGCGCGCGCACCCTCTGTTATAGTTTCCCTCATCCGCTCCCCTCACTGTCTCCAAGCGTGGACCACCTTCCCTTATGGGCGCAGATTTGCGCCGTTTTCGTCCTGCTCATCTGCTCCAGCTTCTTCTCCATCTCCGAAACGGCGATGATGGCGCTCAACCGCCATCGGCTCAAATACCTCGCGAACCACGGCGCACTCGGCGCGAAGACCACCCAGAAGCTGCTCGCGCGCACTGACCTGCTGCTCTCGGTCATCCTGATCGGCAACAATCTGTTCAACACGATCATTCCGGTGCTCACCACCTCGATCGCGCTGCACACATTCGGCCACGACAATCTGGTGCTCTCGGTGGCGACCGGCATGGTCGCGTTTCTCATCATCGTGTTCGCGGAAATCACGCCGAAGATCGTCGGCGCCACCTTTCCCGAGAAGATCGCGCTGCCCGCGAGCCTGCTGATTGCACCGCTCATGCGCGTGACCAAGCCGCTGATCTGGTTCGTGAACGGCTTCGCGAACACCATCCTGCGCGTGCTGCACATCAACACGCACAAAGCGCGCGACCAGCGTCTCTCGACCGAGGAACTGCGCACCATCGTGCTCGAGTCGGGCAGTTTCATGCCGACCAAACACCGCAGCATCCTGCTGAATCTGTTCGATCTCGAAAACATCACCGTCGACGACGTGATGATTCCGCGCCGGCGCATCGAAGCGCTCGACTACGACGCGCCGCTCGAAGACATCCTGCATCAGCTCGAAACCTGCTATCACAACAAGCTGATCGTCTATCAAGGCGACATCGATCGCGTGCTCGGCGTGCTGCACGTGCGCAAGACGCTCGCCGCGCTGCATAACCAGGATTTCGAGCGCGAGACGCTGCGCGAACTGCTCACCGAACCGTACTTCGTGCCCACCGGCACCGCCGTGTTCCAGCAACTTCAGTACTTCCAGGAAAGCCGTCATCGCATCGCGCTAGTCGTAAACGAGTACGGCGAACTCGAAGGACTCGTCACGCCGGAAGACATCATCGAGGAGCTGATCGGCGAGTTCACCACGACCATGCCGCGCAGCGGCACCGGACGCGGCGGCTGGAACGACGAAGGCGAGTGCATCGTGCCGGGCAGCATGCCGCTGCGCGAACTCAACCGCTGGCTGCAGATCAAGCTGCCGACGGACGGCCCGAAGACGCTCAACGGCCTGATCCTCGAAATGCTCGAGGAGATTCCCGACGGCGACGTGTGCCTGCAGATCGGCGACATCAAACTCGAAGTGCTGCGCAGCGACGACCAGTCGGTGCGCACCGTCAAGCTCTTCAAGCCCGGCGCCAAATCCGGCAAGGGCCTCGCGAGCACGCTTGGCAAGGCGAAGAAGCTCCTGCCCGGCCACTAGACG
This sequence comes from Paraburkholderia sp. SIMBA_027, assembly GCF_046535315.1. NCBI lineage: Bacteria > Pseudomonadati > Pseudomonadota > Betaproteobacteria > Burkholderiales > Burkholderiaceae > Paraburkholderia > Paraburkholderia sp. SIMBA_027. Next base: position 40,068 of record NZ_JAWRWY010000005.1, on the reverse strand, counting down.
TTAGCCGTTTGGCCGAGTGGCGCGCGCAGCCGCGCCAGCCGATCATGAAGCCGTCACGCTCACGGCGGCTTCGGGCCGGCTCTCGATGTTTTCCATTCCTCATCGTTCGCGCAGTTCTAACGGTTCGCACGCACTGGCCGCCGAGGGCCTATCCAACGGCGGCGGTGCCGGCGGCAACGCGCGCGCGTCGCTGAACACACCGTCGCCGGCCGCCTCGCTCGACGACGCCCCAGCCGTACGTCTGCTCGCCGACACGCTGCGCGAAGCCGCGCGGCGCAACGCCTCCGACCTGCATGTCGAGCCGCTCGAACAGGGCTGGCGCATTCGCGTACGCATCGACGGCGTGCTGCACGAGATCGCCAGACCGCCCGTGCATCTGCGCGACGCGTTCGTCACGCGGGTGAAAGTGCTCGCGCGCATGGACATCGCCGAGCGGCGCATTCCCCAGGATGGCAGGCTGCGGCTCGCTCCGCTTGCGCAACACGCGTCGGCCGAAGACTATCGCGTGAATTCGCTGCCCACGCTGCACGGTGAAAAACTCGTGCTGCGGCGGCTCGAAGCGCTGCCCGCCGATCTCTCGCTCGCCGCGCTCGGCCTCGACGACACACAGCAGCACACGCTCGGCGCGGCCATCGCCGCACCGCACGGGCTCGTGCTGGTCACGGGTCCCACAGGCAGCGGGAAAACGCTGTCGCTCTACTGCTTCCTGCAACGGCTGAACGACGCTTCGCGCAATCTCTGCTCGGTGGAAGATCCCGCAGAAATTCAGCTCGCGGGCATCAATCAGGTCAACGTGCGCGAGAAAGCCGGGCTCACGTTCGCACTCGCGTTGCGCGCGTTGCTGCGTCAGGACCCGGACGTCATCATGATCGGCGAGATTCGCGACGAGGAGACCGCCAGCGTCGCCGTGAAAGCGGCACAAACCGGCCACCTCGTGCTGTCCACGCTGCACACGAACGACGCGCCCGCCGCGGTCGCACGACTGATCGACATCGGCGTGGAACCGTACAACCTCGCCGCCGCGCTGCGCCTCGTCACCGCGCAGCGACTCGTGCGGCGGCTGTGTCCGCAATGCCGCGTGCCGTCGAACGAGTCCGAGGCGGCGTTGCGCGCGGCCGGTCTCGAAGTCGATGCACGCGCATCGAGTTTGTCATCGCCTTCATCCATATTCGCGGCGCGCGGTTGCGAGGCGTGCCACGGCATCGGTTATCGCGGGCGAGTGGGCATACACGAAGTCATGCCGGTGAGCGCGTCCATGCGCGAGATGATTGTGGGGAAGCGCAGCGCGCACGAGATCGCCCATCAGGCGCGCGCAGAAAGCGTCGCCACCTTGCGCGACGCCGCGCTCGCACGCGTGCGCGACGGCACCACGAGTCTCGCCGAAGCGCTGGCCGCCACGGATACGCCATGAACGCCCGCCACGCCGTGTCGTCAGCAACGGATTCGCGCTTCGCCTGGCGCGGACTCGATGCAAACGGATCGCCCCGGCGCGGCGCGTTGATCGCGTTCGACGCACCCGCCGTGCGTCTCAAGCTCAAGCACGACCGCATCACCGCGACCGCCATTGTGCGGCGCGGCCCCGCGCCGCAGCCGCGCGCGAATCATGCCGACGTCACGCGCTTCACGCGTCAGCTCGCGAGTCTGCTGCGCGCGGGCTTGCCGCTCGCGGGCGCGCTCGACTTGCTCGCCCAATCACCGGGGCCGCACGGCATGCCGCGCATCGCCGCCGCGCTCACGCGCGACATTCTCGCGGGCACGCGTTTCGCCGATTCGCTTGCGCGGCATCCGGCGCGTTTCGGCCAACTGTATTGCCAGCTCGTCGCCGTGGGCGAAGCGTCGGGAGCGCTCGCGGCTGTGCTCGCGCGCATCGCCGACGACCGCGAACGCGGCGCGGCGCAACGCGCGAAAGTGCGCGCGGCGCTCACCTATCCCGTCGCCGTGCTGCTGTTCGCCATCGCCATCACCGCCGCGCTGCTGATCTGGGTCGTGCCGACGTTCAAGCAGATCTTCGACGGTTTCGGCGCCGCGCTGCCCGCACCCACGCAGTTCGTGCTGATGCTTTCGGCCGCCGCCGCGCGCTGGAGCTTACCGGCTGCGGCGTGTGCCTGCGCAGGCGTATTCGGCGCACATGCGCTGTTGCGGCGCTCCGAAGACGCGCGTCTCGCGTACGGTCGCGTCGCGCTCGCGGTGCCGTTCGTCGGCGCGCTGCTCACTACGTTGTGCGCGGCGCGCTGGAGCCGCGCGCTCGGCACCCTGCTCGCCGCCGGCACGCCGCTCGCCGACGCCTTCGACTCCCTCACGCACGCAAGCGGCAATGCCTTCTTCGACCACGCGAGCGCCGGCATCAGCGCGCGGCTGCGTCACGGCGAACGGCTCGCCGCCGCGATGCGCGCGGCGGGCTGCTTTCCGCTCGACGTGATCCAGCCGGTCGCGGTCGCCGAAGAGTCGGGCGCGCTCGACGCCATGCTGCTCGACGTCGCCGCGCTCGCCGACCGTCAGGTGGACGAAAGAATCGCGCTCGTCGCGAGCCTGTGCGAACCGCTCGTGATCGTCGTGCTCGGCGCGCTGGTCGGCGGCCTCGTCGTCGCGATGTATCTTCCCATCATTCAACTGGGCAACGTGGTGTAGCATCGCTGCCAGATTACGATTCCCCGCTCATGCCCGTCTCCCCTGCTTCCGCCGATGCAGCGTCGTCCGCGCTGCCCTTCACCGCCGCCCTCGCGCTGTTGCCGCCGGGCGTGCTGACGGGCTTCGCGATCGTCATCGGCCTCGTTGTCGGCAGTTTCCTGAATGTCGTGATCCACCGTTTGCCGATCATGCTCGAGCGCGCCTGGCGCGCCGACGCGGCCGACGCACTCGGCCATGCCGAACCCTCCGGCGAACTGTTCGCCGACGACGGTCTGCCCGCGCGCTACAACCTCTGGCTGCCGCGCAGCGCGTGCCCGCATTGCGGCCACGTCCTGCGCGCATGGGAAAACATTCCGCTCGTCAGTTGGCTCGCATTGCGTGGGCGCTGTTCGCATTGTCACGCGCGTGTGAGCGCTCGCTATCCGGCCATCGAGATCGCCAGCGCCGCGTGTGCCGCCGCGGCGCTGCTCGCCTTCGGGCCCTCGGGCAAGGCGCTTGCAGCGTTCGTGCTGTGCGCGTCGCTGATCGCCATGAGCGCCATCGACCTGGAACATCAGTTGCTGCCCGACGCGCTCACGCTGCCGCTCGTCTGGGCCGGACTGCTCGTCAATCTCGCGGAGACCTTCACCGATCTGCACGCCGCCGTGATCGGCGCGGTCGCCGGTTATCTCGCGCTCTGGTGCGTCTACTGGCTGTTCCGGCTGCTGCGCGGCGTCGAAGGCATGGGGCACGGCGACTTTAAACTGCTCGCGGCGCTCGGCGCATGGCTCGGCTGGAGCGCGCTGCCGCAGATCGTCGTGATCGCGGCGGTAGCCGGCGCGATCGTCGGCCTCGTTGCCACGGCGAGCGGGCGTATGCGTTTCGAGGAACCGCTGCCGTTCGGCCCTTATCTCGCGGCGGGCGCGCTCGTCACGTTGTTCGCGGGCACGCCGCTGTACGCCGCTTTCGCCTGGGGGATCTGATCGATGACCATAACGGGCGCAATGACTGGCACAACATCGGGCGCAACGCGCGAGCCTTTCACGCTCGGACTGACGGGCGGCATCGGCAGCGGCAAGTCCACGGTCGCCGACCTGTTTGCGGCGCGCGGCGTGCCGCTCGTCGATACCGACGTGATCGCGCATCGCATCACCGCGCCGGGCGGTCTCGCCATGGCGCCGATCGCCGCGCAATTCGGCCCCGAATTCGTCGCCGCCGATGGCTCGATGGATCGCGCACGCATGCGCGCCCTCGTATTCAGCGACGAAACCGCGCGCAAGCGCCTCGAAGCCATCACGCATCCGCTGATCCGCGCGGAAACGGAGCGCGAGACGCGCGAGGCGAACGGACCGTATGTGATCGTGGTCGTGCCGCTCCTCGTCGAATCGGGCGCGTGGAAATCGCGCGTCGCGCGCGTACTCGTCGTGGATTGCAGCGTGGAAACGCAAATCGGGCGCGTGATGCGCCGCAACGGCTTCAGCCGCGAACAGGTGCAGGCGATCATCGCGCGCCAGGCCACGCGCGAAGCGCGCCTCGCGGCCGCCGACGATGTGATCGTCAACGACGGCGCCAAGCTCGAGGCGCTCGCGCAGGACGTCGAAATACTGCATCAGCGCTATCTCTCGCTTGCGGGTGCGCAAAACGCCGCGCGATAGCAGACACGCCGATTAAAAGCGCGCCGCAACAAAGCGCAAGAGTGCTTCTGGCGCGCTCGAATGCGCTCGAATGCGTTTAAATGCGTTTAAATGCGTTTGAGCGTGCGTGAATAGCGGCTCGAATACAGTTCAAGCGCAGTTCAAACACCGCGCGACACATCCCTGGCACGCAGCCGGAATAGCGCGTGAAGCAATCGCGGGCCGCATGCGATTGCGACAGCAGTCCCACGGCATTAGAATGTCCTGCAAATCCTTCACCGACCACGCCCGAGGCGAGCGCGCTTGATTCTTTACGAGTATCCCTTCAACGAGCGAATCCGGACGCTGCTGCGCCTTGAGGACCTGTTCGAGCGCTTCACGTTTTTCCTGACGCAGGAAGACCCGAGGGAACATCACGTCGCGCTCACGACGCTGTTCGAAATCGCGGAAGTCGCAGGCCGCGCCGACCTCAAATCGGACCTGATGAAGGAACTCGAGCGACAGCGTCAAACGCTCGCTCCGTTCCGCGGCAATCCCGGCATCGAACAGAACGCGCTCGAATCCGTCCTCGGCGAAATCGAGCAGACGCTCGCGGGCCTCACGCAGATGCAGGGCAAGACCGGCCAGCATCTCGCGGACAACGAATGGCTCACGAGCATTCGCAGCCGCGCGATCATTCCGGGCGGCACCTGCAAATTCGACCTGCCGTCGTACTACGCGTGGCAACAACTGCACGCCGACCAGCGCCGCCAGGACATCGCCAAATGGGTCACGCCGCTGCTGCCGCTGCGCGACGCGGCGAGCATCGTGCTGCGTCTCGCGCGCGAATCGGGCCAGGCGTCGAAGGTCATGGCCATGCAGGGCAGCTATCAGCAGATGCTCTCGGGCCGCACGTATCAACTGATGCAGGTGCGCGTGGCGCCGGATTTGCGCGTGATCCCCGAAGCGAGCGCCAACAAATATATGCTGTGGGTGCGCTTCACGGTGCAGGACGGCGATCTGCGTCCGCGCGCCGTCGATCAGGACGTGCCGTTCCAGCTCACGCTCTGCAGCCTGTAAAGCGCGGCCAGGGCCAGCCACTTGCCAACCGCGCCGCCCGACGGCGGCGCACAGCTACTGAACGTTCGACCGAATGACCACTGTCGTGAAATGTCCGACCTGCGGCAAAGATGTCCGCTGGGTGCCGGAAAACCGCTTCCGCCCTTTCTGCTCCGAACGCTGCAAGCAGATGGATCTGGGCGCGTGGGCCGCCGAAAAGTACCGGATCGGCGGCAATGAAGAAGACACGCCGCCGGACGACGAAGCGCCGCCCACGGATACGCGTCAATAAGCGCGCCCCGTCCGGTCCCGCCCGAATGAAAAAAAGCCGCAGTGCTCGTCGCACAGCGGCTTTTGTCTTTACGGCGTCGCGCTCAGCTTACTCCGCCGCGAGCCACTCCAGCACCGGAATGGTGGCGGGCAGCAGCGGCTCGACGCTGGCCGGCAGCGACTGCCAGACGAACGCCTGACCTTCGCGGCCATGCGGCTCGCCGGTCCACTCGGTGACCTTGCAGAAGTAGAGCCGCACGTAGGCATGCGGATAATCGTGTTCGAGCGTATGCCAGCGATGGCACGCCTTCACGTCGATACCCAGTTCCTCGTGCAGTTCGCGCGCCAGCGCGGCTTCGACCGACTCGCCCTTTTCCAGCTTACCGCCCGGGAATTCCCAGTAGCCCGCATAAGGCTTGCCCTCGGGACGCTGCGCCAGCAGATAGCGCCCGTCCGGCTGCACCAGCACGCCCACGGCCACCTCGGTGACAGGGCGCGCCGGCGGATTCTGCGCGCCGTCCTTGCCTTGCTCGCTCATGCCTCTTGCGCCTTCTTGCCCGACCAGTCGCGCGCGAATTGCCACGCCACACGGCCCGAGCGCGAACCGCGCTCCAGCGCCCAGACGAGCGCGTCGCCGCGCGCCGACTCCACTTCGGCGTCGCTGCATTCGAAGTGACGCAGCCAGTGGCCGACGATCGTCAGATAGTCGTCCTGCTTGAACGGATAGAAGCTGACCCACAGCCCGAAACGCTCCGACAGCGAAATTTTCTCCTCCACCACTTCACCCGGATGAATCTCACCGTCGGGCATGTGCTTGTAGGTCTCGTTGTCGCTCATGTACTCGGGCAGCAGATGGCGGCGGTTCGAGGTCGCGTAGATCAGCACGTTGTCCGACTGCGCGGCGACCGAACCGTCGAGCGCCACCTTGAGCGCCTTGTAGCCCGATTCGCCGTCTTCGAACGAGAGATCGTCGCAGAACACGATGAAGCGCTCGGGACGCGTCGAGATCAGATCGACGATGTCGCCGAGGTCGTGCAGGTCGTCCTTGTCGACTTCGATCAGGCGCAGGCCGTCCTGCGCGTAGGCGTTCAGGCAGGCCTTGATCAGCGACGACTTGCCGGTGCCGCGCGCGCCCGTCAGCAGCACGTTGTTCGCGGGTTTCTTCTGCACGAACTGGCGCGTGTTGCGGTCGATGAGGTCCTTCTGGCGGTCGATGTTCTGCAGGTCGTCGAGCGCGATCGTCGAGATCGCCGGCACGGGCTGCAGGAAGCCGCGGCCCTGGCGCTTGCGCCAGCGGAACGCAACCGCCGAGTTCCAGTCGACTTCGGGCGTCGCCGGCGGCAGCACGGCTTCGAGGCGGCCGAGCAGCGCTTCGGCGCGGGTCAGAAACTGTTCGAGCTTGTCCATTGCGTGGTGCGTAAAGTGATCGGAAACGGAGATCAGGAACGGTAATCGGCGTTGATGCTCACGTAGTCGTGCGAGAGGTCGCAGGTCCAGACCGTGGCTTCGGCGTTACCGCGGCCGAGCACCACGCGGATCAGAATTTCGCTCTTCTTCATGACGCGCTGGCCGTCTTCTTCCTGGTAGTCCGGATTGCGGCCGCCCGCCTTCGCGACGAGCACGTCGTCGAGATAGAGGTCGATCTTGCCGACGTCGAGATCCGTCACGCCCGCGTAGCCGATCGCGGCCAGGATGCGGCCGAGGTTGGGGTCCGAGGCGTAGAACGCCGTCTTCACGAGCGGCGAGTGGCCGATTGCGTAGGCGATCTGGCGGCATTCGGCGACGTCCTTGCCGCCTTCCACCTGGATCGTCATGAACTTGGTCGCGCCTTCGCCGTCGCGCACGATCAGTTGCGAGAGCGTCTGCGAGACTTCCGTGACGGCGTCGCGCAGCGCGGCGTACGCGGGCGAGTCCGTCGACGTGATCGCGGGCAGGCTCGATTGGCCCGAGGCGATCAGGATGAACGAGTCGTTGGTCGAGGTGTCGCCGTCGATCGTGACGCAGTTGAACGAGCGGTCGGCCACGTACTTCACGAGTTCGTCGAGCACCGGCTGCGCGACGTTCGCGTCGAACGCGAGGAAGCCGAGCATGGTCGCCATGTTCGGCTTGATCATGCCCGCGCCCTTGCTGATGCCCGTGAAGGTGATCGTGTGGCCGTCGACGTCGATCTGGCGCGACACGGCCTTCGGCAGCGTGTCGGTCGTCATGATCGCCTGGGCGGCGTCGTACCAGTTGTCGGCCTTGCGGTTCGCGAGCGCGGCGGGCAGACCGGCCACGAGGCGGTCGATCGGCAGCGGTTCGAGAATCACACCGGTCGAGAACGGCAGCACTTGCGACGGCTCGATGCCCGCCAGCTTCGCGAGCGCGTCGCAGGTTGCGCGCGTGTTCGCCATGCCCGGCTCGCCCGTGCCCGCGTTCGCGTTGCCCGTGTTGATCACGAGCGCGCGGATCCCCTTGCCGCCCGCGCGCACGTTCGCGAGATGCTCGCGGCACACCGTGACCGGCGCGGCGCAGAAGCGGTTGAGCGTGAACACGCCCGACACGCTCGCGCTTTCATCGACGGAAATCACCAGCAAGTCCTTGCGGTTGGGCTTGCGGATATGCGCTTCGGCCCAGCCGAGCGTCACGCCGGCGACCGGATGAAGTTGGGCAGGATCGATCGAGGGGAAATTGACAGCCATGAGGGCGACCTGTCGAAAAGGCAATGCCGGCCGCGGCGCCTGAAGGCCGGGCCGGCATCGGGAATTCATAACGCAAGGCCCGCCTTGACGAGCGGGCCACCGGAATCAACGCGCAAGCACGTCATGAAGCAGGCGGCGCGCCCGTCGTGCAACTCGCGCGACGGGTGCGCCACGCCGCATCACGCGATCTTGCCGTGGCACTGCTTGTACTTCTTGCCGCTGCCGCACGGGCACGGGTCGTTGCGGCCGACCTTCGGCACGCCGTCCGCGCCGAGCAGCGCTTCGTGGCTCATGGCCGCGCCGACCATCGCCGCGGCGGCGTCCGCCGCGACCGGAGCGGCTGCCGGCACGCCTTCGCCCGCTTCCGCGAATTCGGCATGACGGAACTCGACGTTCTCCAGATGGCCGCCCTGCTCTTCCATCTGCTCGGCGGCGTCTTCGAGTTGCTCCTGCGACTGGATCTGCACGTTCATCACGATGCGCGTGACTTCCGTCTTCACGGCGTCGAGCATCGCAGCGAACAGTTCGAACGCTTCGCGCTTGTATTCCTGCTTCGGGTTCTTCTGCGCATAGCCGCGCAGATGGATGCCCTGACGCAGATGGTCGAGCGCCGCGAGGTGCTCGCGCCAGCTGCGGTCGAGCGTCTGCAGCATGACCGAGCGCTCGAACCCGCTGAACGATTCGCGGCCCACGAGCGCGACCTTCTGCTCGTACGCTTCGTCGGCGGCAGCCAGCACGGCTTCGAGAATCTCGTCCGCATCGATCGACGACGACTCGTTGATCATTTCCTGGATCGCGAGGTCGAGCTGCCATTCGTTGCGCAGCACTTCCTCGAGCTCGGGTACGTCCCACTGCTCTTCGATGCTGCCCGCCGGCACGAACTGACGCACGATCTCGGTGATCACGCCATGTCGCATCGCGCCGATGGTTTCGGTGATGTCGTGCGCTTCGAGCAGTTCGTTGCGCTGCTGGTAGATCACCTTGCGCTGGTCGTTCGAGACGTCGTCGTATTCGAGCAGCTGCTTGCGGATGTCGAAGTTGCGCGCTTCGACCTTGCGCTGCGCCGACTCGATCGAGCGCGTGACGATGCCTGCCTCGATCGCCTCGCCTTCCGGCATCTTCAGGCGGTCCATGATCGCGCGCACGCGGTCGCCCGCGAAAATGCGCAGCAGCGGATCTTCGAGCGAGAGATAGAAGCGCGACGAACCCGGATCGCCCTGACGGCCCGCACGGCCGCGCAGCTGGTTGTCGATACGGCGCGACTCGTGACGCTCGGTGCCGATGATGTGCAGACCGCCCGCGGCCTTCACCTGATCGTGCAGCGTCTGCCATTCGTCGTGCAGCTGCTGGATGCGGCGCGCCTTTTCGTCGGCCGGAATCGCCTCGTCGGCCTCGATGAACGCTGCCTGCTTCTCGGCATTGCCGCCCAGCACGATGTCGGTGCCGCGGCCTGCCATGTTGGTGGCGATGGTGATGCGCTTCGGACGGCCGGCTTCGGCGACGATCGCGGCTTCACGGCCGTGCTGCTTGGCGTTGAGCACGTCGTGCGGCAGACCCGCCTGCGTGAGCAGATGCGAGAGCAGTTCCGAGTTTTCGATCGAGGTCGTGCCGACCAGCACCGGCTGGCCACGCTCGTAGCATTCGCGGATGTCGCGAATCACGGCGTCGTAGCGCTCCTTGGCCGTCTTGTAGATCTGATCCTGCTTGTCGATCCGCTTCGGCACGCGGTTGGTCGGCACCACGACCGTTTCGAGACCGTAGATCTCGTTGAATTCGTACGCTTCGGTGTCCGCCGTACCCGTCATGCCCGAGAGCTTGGCGTACATGCGGAAGTAGTTCTGGAACGTGATCGACGCGAGCGTCTGGTTCTCGCTCTGGATCTTGACGTGTTCCTTCGCTTCGACGGCCTGATGCAGCCCGTCCGACCAGCGGCGGCCGGCCATCAGACGGCCCGTGAATTCGTCGACGATCACGACTTCGCCGTTCTGCACGACGTAGTGCTGATCCTTGAAGAACAGCGTGTGCGCGCGCAGCGCGGCGTACACGTGGTGCATCAGCGTGATGTTCTGCGGCGCATAGAGGCTTTCGCCCTCGCCGATCAGGCCCCACTCGGCGAGCATGCGCTCGGCCTTTTCGTGGCCCGATTCCGTGAGGAACACCTGACGCGCCTTTTCGTCGAGCGTGTAGTCGCCCGGCTTTTCGACGCCCGTGCCGTCGGCCTTCTCTTCGCCGATCTGGCGTTCGAGCAGCGGCGGCAGCGCGTTCATGCGCACGTAGAGTTCGGTGTGATCTTCGGCCTGACCCGAGATGATCAGCGGTGTACGCGCTTCGTCGATCAGGATCGAGTCCACTTCGTCGACCACGGCGAAATTCAGCGCACGCTGCACGCGCGCTTCGGTCTCGTAGACCATGTTGTCGCGCAGGTAGTCGAAGCCGAACTCGTTGTTCGTACCGTAGGTGATGTCGGCGTTATAGGCTTCCTGCTTCATGCCGTGATCCATCTGCGACAGATTGATGCCGACAGAAAGACCGAGGAAGTTATAGAGACGCGCCATCCACTCGGCGTCGCGCTGGGCGAGGTAGTCGTTCACCGTGACGACGTGCACGCCGCGGCCCGAGAGCGCATTGAGGTACACCGGCAGCGTGGCGACGAGCGTCTTGCCCTCGCCCGTGCGCATTTCGGCGATCTTGCCGTAGTGCAGTACCATGCCGCCGATCAGCTGCACGTCGAAGTGACGCATCTTCAGCACGCGCTTGCTGGCCTCGCGGCAGACGGCGAACGCTTCGGGCAGGAGTTCGTCGAGCGACGTGCCCTTGGCGACGCGCTCCCGGAATTCGGTGGTCTTGGCGCGCAGTTGCTCGTCGGTGTACTGCTCGATCGTCGGTTCGAGCGCGTTGATCGCCGCGACCGTCTTCTGATATTGCTTGATCAGGCGCTGATTGCGGCTGCCAAAGATTTTCTGTAAGAAACCGGTGGTCATCGGATCGGTGTCTGCGTCGCGGCTTCGGCCGGGATTCCTGCGCGGCTCGTGTGCGCCCGGATTGCGCCAGGTTTGCATACGACTCGCGCCACGCACCCGGATCGGAAAGACCTCGGCGGCTTAAGCCCAAATTGGTGGATTCGAATCGGGCATTTTAGCACGCACCCTTGACACCGCCTGTGTCGGCTCAGTGATCGGTGCAGCCGCCCTGCCCGCGCTGGCGCGCGCCCGCAGCGGCGCGCGACGCGTGGCGGCCACTCCACGAGACGCGTGGAGGGAAAGCGCGCAAGCTACAATCACGACATTGCCGCGCAACCCGCGCGCGCTCCCATTCCTGCCACATGAGCCGTTTCTCGCCGATTTCAAGGCCTGGCGCCCCGCGCGCGACCGGCGCTGCACGCAGCCCCGGCGGATCGCGCAAGTCCGGCGCGCCGCGTGCGCCGCAGCTGCTCACCGAAGTGCTGAGCCGCACCGACGCGTTCGCGCCGCTGCGTGCGGGCGTCGAGCAGATCGCGGCGATCCAGCGCGATCTGGGCGCGCTGCTGCCCGATTACCTCGCGACGAGCATCGAACCCGGCTTTATCAAGGACGGCAAGCTCGCGCTGTTCGCCGCGCATAACGCGCTCGCGGCGCGCCTGCGCCATCTGGAGCCGCGACTCGTCGCCGACCTGCAGGCGCGCGGCTGGCCGATCGACGGCGTGCGCATCCGCGTGCGTCCGCAAGCGGTGAAGGAGCCGCCGCAGCCGAAGCAGGCGCGCATGACGCCGGTCGGCGCCGCCGCGCTCGCCACGCTCAGCGAGACGCTGCCGCCCTCGCCGCTGCAGGAAGCGCTCGCGAAGATGGCGGCGCGGCATCTCCGGCGGCGCTAGACGCCAGGCGCTCCGCGACGCGTCGCCGCAGGCACGCAATATCGGCGTGAAAAACAAAAAGGGTGGCATATCGCCACCCTTTTTCATATCTGCACAATCTGCGCCGAATATCAGCGCCGAAATTCAGGCAAACGCCGTCTGCGCCTCGTAACCGAAGCCGCGCGGCGCCTTCTGCGTGTCGTCGAACGTGACGATCTCGTAGGCGTCTTCGTGTGCCAGCAGTTCGCGCAGCAGCGCGTTGTTCAGGCCGTGACCCGACTTGTACGCGTCGTACGCCGCCAGCAGCGGATGACCGACCACGTACAGATCGCCGATCGCGTCGAGCATCTTGTGCTTCACGAATTCGTCGTCGTAGCGCAGGCCGTCGTTGTTCAGGATGCGGTATTCGTCGAGCACGATGGCGTTGTCCATGCTGCCGCCGCGCGCGAGGCCCAGCTCACGCATCATTTCGACTTCGTGCGCGAAGCCGAACGTGCGTGCACGCGCGATTTCACGCACGTACGAAGTGTTCGCGAAGTCGACTTCGAGCGCCTGACCGGTCTTGTCGACGGCCGGGTGGCGGAAGTCGATGGTGAACTTGAGCTTGAAGCCGAAGAACGGGTCGAGACGCGCGAACTTGTCGCCGTCGCGCACTTCCACGGTCTTCTTCACCTTGATGAACTTCTTCGGTGCGTTCTGCTCTTCGATGCCCGCCGACTGGATCAGGAACACGAACGACGAAGCGCTGCCGTCCATGATCGGAATCTCTTCAGCCGTGACGTCGACGTAGAGATTGTCGATCCCAAGACCCGCGCAGGCCGACATCAGATGCTCGACCGTCGAAACGCGCGCGCCGTCTTTCTGCAGCACGGAGGCAAGGCGCGTGTCGCCGATCGACATCGCCGAAGCGGGGATGTCGACGGGGGTCGGCAAATCCACGCGCGAAAACACGATGCCCGTGTCCGGCGCCGCCGGGCGGAGCGTCAGGTCGACCTTGCGGCCCGAATGAAGGCCGATGCCGACCGTCTTCACGATCGATTTGATGGTTCGCTGCTTCAACATAGTGTTCTACTCATTGAAAATCCCAATCGGGATTTTTTAACTCATAGCCCGAATTATACTCCAAGTATGCAGAAACCGTCGTCGTCCCGGGCGTGACAATCTGTTTCCCGTTGTTACTCTGACGGGAGCTGTCGGGATGGACGACGGGCCGATGACCGGAACGGAGGCGTTCCCGGCCATCGGCCCGCACGGCTTGAGGTAATCGCCCGTCACATTTACGGTGCCGGCCCGTTGCGCAAGGGCAACGCTGGGACGGCGAACGCGTTCATGCGGGGCTCAGCGCAGCCAGGATGCTCGCGGCATCGCTGACTTCGAATTTGCCGGGCGCTTCGACGTTCAGCGTCTTGACCACGCCGTCGTCGATCACCATGGCGTAGCGCTGGGACCGAATGCCCATGCCACGCGCCGACAAATCCTGCTCCAGACCGAGCGCACGGGTGAACGCCGCGCTGCCGTCGGCCATCATGCGTACCTTGCCCGAGGTCCGCTGATCGCGCCCCCACGCGCCCATCACGAACGCGTCGTTGACGGACACACACCAGATTTCGTCGACGCCCGCCGCGCGCAGCGCGTCGAACTGTTCGACATAACCCGGTACGTGCTTCGCCGAGCAGGTGGGCGTGAAAGCGCCGGGCAATCCGAAGATCACCACGCGCTTGCCCGCCGTCTGCTCGCGCACGCCGAAGCTGTTAGGCCCCAGCGTGCAGCCCGCGCGCTCGTCTTCGATGAACTCGAAGAGGGTCGCATCGGGCAGCGTTTCACCCTGTTTGATCATGACTCGTCCTTCACATCGATGCGCAAGGCACGTCGGCACGCTGCATCGGGCCATCATACGCCCGGTCGCGATGGACCGAAAAAACCGCCGGCGCCCGCTTCGCGCATGTGAAATGCGTGCTGGCGACGCGCCTGGCAACGTCGGCCGGAATCCGGGCAACTTCGCACGGTGCGTCGAAACGCAGCGGGCAAGCGTCCCAGCCGGGCATCCACAGGGATGCGGCGTTGCGCGTTCTTTCCCGTCTTCTCACGACATGCAGCCTGCCTGACCGTCCGCGGGCGGGGCGCAAGCCAATGCGCCACGCCGCAGCCGGATCTGAGCAGTGCGCAGTCCGCCTTAGTCCGCCTGCTTGCGCAGGAACGCCGGGATGTCGTACGTGTCGACGCCCTTTTCCTGCAGCGCCTGCACGTGCGAAGCCGCGGTGTCGCGCGACGTGCGCCACACAGCCGGCGTGTCGAGCGCGCCGTAGTCGGCGGTGTTGGGCGGCGGTGCGTACGAATGCGGCGCGGCGGCAACCGGATGGTTGTCCGTGCCCGTGCGCAGCAGCGTCATCGGCGCGGCTTGCTGCTTCGATGCGGCAGCGCGGCCGAGGCCCGTTGCCACCACCGTCACGCGCAGCGCGTCGCCCATCGCGTCGTCGTACACGGCACCGAAGATCACCGTGGCGTCTTCCGCCGCGTAGCTCTTGATGGTGTTCATGACTTCACGCGTTTCCGACAGACGCAGCGAACGGCTCGACGTGATGTTGACCAGCACGCCACGCGCGCCCGACAGATCGACGCCTTCGAGCAGCGGGCTTGCGACCGCCTGTTCCGCGGCCAGACGCGCGCGATCGACGCCGGCCACCGTGGCCGTGCCCATCATCGCCTTGCCCTGCTCGCCCATCACCGTCTTCACGTCTTCAAAGTCGACGTTCACCAGACCGTCGACGTTGATGATTTCGGCGATGCCCGCAACTGCGTTGTTCAGAACGTCGTCCGCGCACTGGAAGCACTTGTCCATCTCGGCGTCATCGCCCATCACGTCGAACAGCTTGTCGTTCAGGACGACGATCAGCGAGTCGACGTGATCCTCCAGTTGCTGCGAGCCGGCTTCCGCCACGCGCATGCGCTTGCCACCTTCGAATTCAAACGGCTTGCTCACGACACCGACCGTGAGAATGCCCATTTCCTTGGCGATCTGCGCGACCACGGGCGCTGCACCCGTACCCGTGCCGCCGCCCATGCCGGCGGTGATGAACACCATGTGCGCGCCGCGCAGTGCGTCGGCGATGCGTTCGCGTGCTTCTTCAGCGGCGGCGCGGCCCATTTCCGGCTTCGCACCCGCGCCCAGACCCGTGCTGCCCAGCTGGATCACGGCCGGCGCGCGCGAACGCGAGAGCGCCTGGGCGTCCGTGTTCATCACGATGAAGTCGACGCCTTGCACGCCGCGGTTGATCATGTGCTGAACGGCATTGCCGCCAGCGCCACCGACGCCCACCACCTTGATGATGGTGCCGTTGGTTTCCGTTTCCAGCATCTGGAATTCCATGTTGCCTCCGTCAAGAAAAAGATTCCGCTCCTCGGCAGTTATTCAGGGAGAGTCGGGCAACCCTCCACTGCGCGCCAGCCGCCGTCACCAGCGCTATCGGTCTCTGCTTTAACCCTTGTTGCTGCGTTAGCTGCTTCAACCTGTCGGCGCGGTATCAGAAGTTGCCGAGGAACCAGTCCTTCATACGCGTGAAGACCTGGCCCATCGATCCCGACTGCACCGCTACCTTGCGGCCGCGCATACGCTGCGCGCGGCCTTCCGCCAGCAGTCCCATCGCCGTCGAATAGCGCGGATTGCGCACGACGTCGGCGAGACCGCCCGCGTACTCCGGCACGCCAATGCGCACCGGCTTCAAAAAGATGTCTTCGCCCAGCTCGACCATGCCCGGCATCATCGCCGCGCCGCCCGTGAGGACGACGCCCGAGCTCAGCAGTTCTTCGTAACCCGACTCGCGCACGACCTGCTGCACGAGCGAGAACAGTTCTTCGACGCGCGGCTCGATCACGGCCGCCAGCGCCTGGCGCGACAGCGTGCGCGGACCGCGCTCGCCCAGACCCGGCACTTCGATCATCTCGTCCGGATCGGCGAGCGCCTGCTTCGCGATGCCGTAGCTCACCTTGATGTCTTCCGCGTCCGGCGTGGGCGTGCGCAGCGCCATCGCGATGTCGCTCGTCACCTGGTCGCCGGCGATCGGAATCACCGCCGTGTGACGGATCGCGCCTTCGCTGAAGATCGCGATGTCCGTCGTGCCGCCGCCCACGTCCACCAGCACCACGCCGAGTTCCTTCTCGTCGTCGGTGAGCACCGCCAGCGACGACGCCAGCGGTTGCAGGATCAGGTCGTTCACTTCGAGGCCGCAGCGGCGCACGCACTTCACGATGTTCTGCGCCGCGCTCACCGCGCCCGTGACGATATGCACCTTCACTTCGAGGCGGATGCCGCTCATGCCGATCGGCTCGCGCACATCTTCCTGACCGTCGATGATGAATTCCTGCGTGAGGATATGCAGCACCTGCTGATCGGTCGGGATGTTGATCGCCTTCGCGGTTTCGATCACGCGCGCCACATCGGTCTGCGTGACTTCCTTCTCCTTGATGGCGACCATGCCGCTCGAGTTGAAGCTGCGGATATGGCTGCCTGCGATGCCGGTGAACACATTAGTGATCTTGCAGTCGGCCATGAGTTCCGCTTCTTCGAGCGCACGCTGGATAGACTGCACCGTGGCCTCGATGTTCACCACCACGCCCTTCTTGAGACCTTTCGATTCGCTCTGGCCGAGGCCGATCACCTCGTAGTGGCCTTCGCCCTTCAATTCGGCGACGACGGCCACCACCTTCGACGTCCCGATGTCGAGGCTGACCAGCAGATCCTTATAGTCTTTACTCATATCGTGCTCGTTGCGTGTGATGTGCTGTTACTTCTTGCCGGGGCCCGGCGTGTCGTTGATGAACCGCATGCCGGCGGCCCGAATCGCGAAACCGTTCGGATAGCGCAAGTCCGCATACTCGATGTCTTTCCCCCAGCGTTGCGTGACCGCCGACCACGCGGCGATGAGGCGATGCGCGCGCTCGCCGAGCGTGTCGGCGTTGCGCTCGCGGCCCAGCTCCACTTCCATGCCGTTCGACAGCTTCACTGTCCACGCGTAGCGCGACGACAGCGTGACTTCGTCGGGCTCGATGCCAAGCGGCGCGAACCACTTCTGCAAATCGCGATAGCGCGCGACCACTTCGGGTGCGGTGCCGTCGGGACCGTCGAACGCGGGCAGATCTTCGTCGAGCTCGCCCTGGTTCGCGGTGAACAGTTCGCCGTCGGTGCTCACGAGCTGATCGCTGCCCCACGTGCCGAGCGGCTTGTACTCCTCGAGCGACACCGCCAGCGCATTCGGCCAGACGCGGCGCACGCTCGCATGGCGCACCCACGGCATCTGCTCGAACGCGGCGCGCGCGGTATCGAGATCGACGGTGAAGAAGTTGCCCTTGAGCCGGCCGACCACGCTCGCGCGCACCGTCGGCGCGTTGATGTGCTCGGTGTCGCCCTCGATGCGGATCTCGCGCAGCGCGAAGTTCGGACGCTGCACGAGCCAGTAGCAGCCAGCCGCCAGAAGCGCGAGCGCGAGCAGCGCGTGCAACGCGTTGGCGGCAAGGTTGAGCTGGCGTACGTTATTCCACATGTCGAGATTGTCGATTCAATGCACGGACTGCAATTCGTCGGTCAGAGATTAATTAAGGGTTCAATCTTTCAGCGTGAGTGCCAGCACGCGCACCACGAGCTCCGGATACTCGATGCCCACCGAACGCGCGGCCTTCGGCGGCAGCGAGTGATCGGTCATGCCGGGCGCCGTGTTCACTTCGAGGAAATACGGGTTGCCTGCGCGGTCCATCATGAAGTCGGCGCGGCCCCAGTCGGTGCAGCCGAGCACGTCGAACGCGCGGCGCGCGAGCTTCTTCAGTTCCGCTTCCTTCTCCGGCGCGACGCCGCACGGGATCAGATACTGCGTCGTGTCGAGGATGTACTTCGCGTCGTAGTCGTAGAACTCGCCGGCCGGCACGATCTTGATGATCGGCAGATCGAGGTCGCCCGCGATGCACGCGGTGTACTCGCCGCCGCCTTCGATGCTCTTTTCCACCAGCACGATCTTGTCGTGCTTCGCGGCTTCCTCGAGCGCCGGCACGAGTTCGGCGGCCTGCTTCACCTTGATGACGGCCACGCTCGAGCCTTCGCTCGCGGGCTTCACGAACAGCGGCAGACCGAGCTTCGCGACGATCTGCGGCGCGCGCGCCGCGAAGTCGTCGCCGCGCAGCACGGCTTCGAACGCCGGCGTGGGAATGCCCAGTTGCTGCCACACGAGCTTGCTGCGGAATTTGTCGAGACCGAGCGCCGAACCGAGCACGCCCGTGCCCGTATAACGAATGCCGTAGAAGTCGAGCGCGCCCTGGATCTGGCCGTTCTCGCCGTAGCCGCCATGCAGCGCGTTGAACGCGCGCACGAAACCTTCTTCCTTGAGCGCCGACAGCGGACGCTCGGACGGATCGAACGCATGCGCGTCGATGCCGGCGCTTTGCAGCGCCTGCAGCACGAGCGAGCCCGACTTGAGCGACACCTCGCGCTCGGCGGACACGCCGCCGAGCAGCACGGCCACCTTGCCAAACTGCTTCGGGTCGATCTTCTCGTATTGGGTATCGATACTGCTCATGTCGCTCACGCCTTTTGTTCCTGTTGCGCGATCCGGCCCGGCACGCCGCCGATCGAACCCGCGCCCATCGTAATCACCACATCGCCGTCGCGGACCACTGCGGCCAGCGCGTCCGGCATCTCATCCACCGTTTCGATAAACACCGGCTCGACCTTGCCCGCCACGCGGATCGCGCGCGCGAGCGCCCGGCCGTCGGCCGCGACGATCGGCGCTTCGCCGGCCGCGTAGACGTCGGTGAGCACGAGCGCGTCGGTCGTCGACAGCACGCGCACGAAGTCTTCGAAGCAATCGCGCGTACGCGTGTAGCGGTGCGGCTGGAACGCCAGCACGAGACGGCGGCCCGGAAACGCGCCGCGCGCGGCCGCAATTGTCGCCGCCATTTCGACCGGATGGTGGCCGTAGTCGTCGATCAACGTGTAAGTACCGCCGCCGTTGACCGGAATTTCGCCGTAGCGCTGAAAACGACGGCCCACGCCGTTGAATTCGGCCAGCGCGCTCTGGATGTACTCATCCTTCACTTCGAGCTCGGTCGCGATCGCAATGGCCGCGAGCGCGTTTTGCACGTTGTGATCGCCCGGCAGGTTCAGCACGATGTCGAGCGACGGCGCATCTTCGCGCATCGCCGTGAAATACATCTTGCCGTCGCGCGGCACCACGTTCACCGCGCGCACCTGGGCGTCCGGCGCGAAGCCGTAACGGATGATCGGCTTCGAGACGAACGGCAGAATTTCCTTCACGCTCGGGTCGTCGACGCACAGCACCGCGATGCCGTAGAACGGCAGGCGATGCGTGAATTCGATGAACGCCTGCTTCAGGCGCGCGAAGTCGTGCCCGTAGGTGTCCATGTGATCGGCGTCGATGTTCGTGATGACTTCGATCACCGGGAAGAGATTCAGGAAGGAGGCGTCCGACTCGTCGGCTTCCGCGACGATGAAGTCGCCCGTGCCCAGACGCGCATTCGCGCCCGCGCTGTTCAGACGGCCGCCGATCACGAAGGTCGGGTCGAGCCCGCCCGCCGCCAGCACGCTCGCGACCAGCGAGGTGGTCGTGGTCTTGCCGTGCGTGCCCGCGATCGCGATGCCCTGCTTGAGGCGCATGAGTTCCGCGAGCATCACGGCGCGCGGCACGATGGGAATGCGGCGATGGCGCGCGGCCAGCACTTCGGGGTTGTCGCTGCGCACGGCCGTGGAGACGACCACGGCGTTGGCGCCTTCGATGTTCTCTGCGTCGTGGCCGATCGCGATGCGCGCGCCGAGCGCGGCGAGGCGGTCGGTGACCGCGTTCTTCGCGAGGTCCGAGCCGCTCACGTGATAGCCGAGGTTGACGAGCACTTCGGCGATGCCGCTCATGCCCGCGCCGCCG
Organism: Paraburkholderia sp. SIMBA_027; assembly: GCF_046535315.1. Classification (NCBI taxonomy): domain Bacteria; kingdom Pseudomonadati; phylum Pseudomonadota; class Betaproteobacteria; order Burkholderiales; family Burkholderiaceae; genus Paraburkholderia; species Paraburkholderia sp. SIMBA_027. The sequence goes on along the minus strand of NZ_JAWRWY010000005.1, from coordinate 20,087 downwards.
ATGCCGACGAAATGGATGTGTTTGACGATGTGTTTCATTGCTTTCCTCCCGCGCTTACGCCCGCCACGGCCGCGCAGATGCGCGCGACCTGATCGGCGGCGTCGGGTTTCGCGAGCGCGCGAGCGCGCTCTGCCATTTCCGCCAGCGATTCTCTGGTTTGTTGCTTGAGCCAATCCGCGAGCGCCTCTGCCGAGAGCTCGCGCTGCTGCACCACGCGCGCCGCGCCCTGCTCCGCGAGGAACGCCGCGTTGGTGGTCTGGTGGTCGTCGACCGCGTAGGGGAACGGCACGAACAGCGCCGCCACGCCCACCGCCGCGATCTCGGCCACGGTCATCGCGCCCGAGCGGCAGATCACGAGATCCGCGCGCTCATAGGCGCTGGCCATGTCGTCGATGAACGGCACGAGTTGCGCCGCTTCGCCCGGCTCGATACCGGCGTCGAGATAGTTCTGACGCAGCGCGTCGATATGCTTCGCGCCCGCCTGATGCACGACCTGCGGACGCTCGCCCGGCGCGAGCATCGACAGCGCGCGCGGCACGACTTCGTTGAGCGCCGCCGCGCCGAGACTGCCGCCCACGACGAGCACGCGCAGCGGACCGCTGCGCTGCGCGTAACGGTCCTTCGGCTGCACGACGTGTTCGAGTTCCTCGCGGATCGGATTGCCGGTCCACTCGGCGTGCGGCAGCGCGCCGGGGAACGCCACGAGCACGCGCTTCGCGAGTTTCGCGAGCACCTTGTTCGCGAGGCCCGCGATGGAGTTCTGTTCGTGCAGCACGAGCGGACGGCCCGAGAGCGCGCTCATCACGCCCGCCGGGAACGTGATGTAGCCGCCCATGCCGAGCACGACGTCGGGCTTCACGCGGCGCAGCGCCGCGAGACTTTGCGTGCAGGCGCGCAGCAGGTTCAGCGGCAGCATCAGCTTGGTCTTGATGCCCTTGCCGCGCACGCCGCCGAAACGCACGTATTCCATCGTGATGCCGTGCTTCGGCACGAGCGTCGCTTCCATGCCCGCGGGGTTGCCGAGCCACACCACGCGCCAGCCCCACTGCTCCATGCGATGCGCGACGGCGAGCCCCGGGAACACGTGTCCCCCGGTGCCGCCGGCCATCACCATGAGCGTGCGCGTTGCTGCGGTCATACCTTGCCTCCGCGCATCAAAACCCGGTTCTCGTAATCGACGCGCAGCAGCAGCGCCACCGCGATGCAGTTCAGCAAAATGCCCGAACCGCCGTAGCTCACGAGCGGCAGCGTGAGACCCTTGGTCGGCAGCAAGCCGAGGTTCACGCCCATGTTGATGAAGGCCTGCGCGCCGAACCACACGCCGAGCCCCTTCGCGACCAGACCGGCGAAGGTGCGGTCGAGCGCGAGCGCCTGGCGGCCGATCTCGAACGAGCGCCGCACGATCCAGTAGAACAGCAGGATCACGACCAGCACGCCGACGAAACCGAGTTCCTCGCCGATCACGGCGAGAATGAAGTCGGTGTGCGCTTCGGGCAGATAGTTGAGCTTTTCGACGCTGCCGCCGAGGCCCACGCCGAACCATTCGCCGCGGCCGAACGCGATCAGCGAGTGCGTGAGCTGATACGCCTTGCCCTGCGCGTAACGGTCGTCCCACGGATCGAGGTACGCGAAGATCCGCTCGCGACGCCACGGCGACGCCCACACGAGCAGCGTGAAGGTGCCGACCGCCGTGGCCACGAGGCCGCCGAACAGCTTGCCGTTCACGCCGCCGAGGAACAGCACGCCCATCGCGATCGCCGCGATCACCATGAACGCGCCCATGTCCGGCTCGAGCAGCAGCAGCGCGCCCACCACGCCCACGGCGAACGCCATCGGCAAGAAGCCCTTGGCGAAACTGTGCATGTATTCCTGCTTGCGCACCGTGTAGTTCGCGGCGTAGATCGTCACCGCGAGCTTCATGATTTCCGACGGCTGCATGTTGGTGATGCCGAGCGGAATCCAGCGGCGCGCGCCGTTCACGCCCTTGCCGATGTGCGGAATCAGCACCACGACGAGCATGCCCAGCGCGATCAGAAAGAGCTTGGGCGCGTAACGCTCCCAGACGGAAACCGGAATGCGGAACGCGATCAGCGCCGCGACCGTGGCGACCACGAGCGACACGATGTGACGCGCGAGAAACGCCCAGTCGCGGTACGACGCGTACTTCGGCGAATCGGGCATGGCGATCGAGGCCGAATAGACCATCACCACGCCGAGACCGAGCAGCGCGATCACGGCCCACAGCAGCGAGTGGTCGTAGTCGAGCATGCGCGAGCGCGCCGGACGCACGCCGTTGACGACGCTCGAAATGCCGCTCGTGCGCGCGCCGTTGGCGCCGCCTGCGCCGCGCGCGCCGTCCGTTGCACCGCCGCTCGCTTCGCGCGACAGCCGCCCGCCGAATCGTTCGGACCAGCTCATATCATCGTCCCCCGTTCAGCGGCAATGGCTTCCACGGTGTCGTGGAACACGGCCGCGCGATGCGCGTAGCCCTTGAACATGTCGAAGCTCGCGCACGCCGGCGAGAGCAGCACGACGTCGCCCGGTTCGGCGAGCGTCGTGGCCGCACGCGTGGCGTCTTCGAGCGTGGCGTGGTCGCTGAGCGCGACGCCGGTGTTTTCCAGCGCGGCGCGAATCTTGGGCGCGTCGCGGCCGATCAGCATGACCGCGCGGCACCAGCGCTCCACGGGCGCGGCCAGCGGGTCGAAGTCCTGGCCCTTGCCGTCGCCGCCCGCGATCAGCACCGCGCGTTGCGCGAGGCCGTCGAGCGCCGCGACCGTCGCGCCGACGTTGGTGCCCTTGCTGTCGTCGACGAAATCGATGCCGTCGATCGAGGCGATCAGTTCGACGCGATGCGGCTCGCCGCGATATTCACGCAGACCGTGCAGCAGACGCGCGGGCGCGAGGTCGATCGCACGGGCAAGCGCGAACGCCGCGAGCGCATTCGCCGCGTTGTGCAGACCGCGGATGCGCAGCGCGTCGGCGGGCATCAGACGCTTCATCGCGAGATTCACGGGCGCCGCTTCCTGCTGCTTGCGGCGGCGCGGCGAAACCGGTTCGTCGCTCGCGTCGAGATCGTGCGCCTGGACGAGCCAGAACATGCCGTTCTCGCGCTGCACGCCGAGGTCGCCCGCGCGTTGCGGTTCGTTCACGCCGAAGGTCACGACCTTCGCTTCGCCGACCTGCTCCGCGTTCGCGAGCGACATCACGCGCGCGTCCTCGCGGTTCAGCACGCGCGTGGTCTGCGCGCCGAAGATGCGGCCCTTCGCAGCCGCGTAGGCGTCGAGCCCGCCGTGCCAGTCGAGGTGGTCCTGCGTGATGTTGAGGATCGCGGCCGCGTCGGGCGCAAACGTATGCGCCGTTTCCAGCTGGAAGCTCGAAAGTTCGAGCACCCACACATCCGGCAGCGCGGTGTTGTCGATTGCCTCGGTGAGCTTGTCGAGCATCGCCGGGCTGATGTTGCCCGCCACCGCGACCGTCTTGCCCGCGCGTTCGCACAGCAGGCCGGTGAGGCTCGTGGTGGTGGTCTTGCCGTTCGTGCCGGTGATCGCCAGCACCTTCGGGTGATAGCCGCTTTCGCCGAGATGGCGCAGCGCCTGCGCGAACAGTTCGAGTTCGCCCCACACGTCGATACCGCGTTCGCGCGCGGCGGCGATCAGCGGCACGAGGTCTTCCGCCAGCGGCGACAGGCCCGGGCTGATGGCGACCAGCTCCACGCCGTCGAGCAGCGCGGGCGTGAACGGTCCGCCGACGAAGTCGGTCTCGAGATTGCGCGCGGCGAGTTCGGGCGCGAGCGTGGCGAGTCCCGGCGGCGTTTCACGCGTGTCGGCAAGACGCAGGCGGCAACCATGCCGCACGCACCAGCGCGCCATCGCGAGACCCGATTCGCCAAGTCCCAGCACGAGCACCATCGGCTTTTGCCGATCCCGAAACTTCTCGCCAAACATTGCTTGCTTTCCTAAGTGACCTAAAGGACCAACCCGAGGACCAACCCGATGACCAAAGACTGTTGCTTCGCGCGGCTGCGGATCAGCGCAGCTTGAGCGTCGACAGACCGATCAGACACAGCATCAGCGTAATGACCCAGAAGCGCACGACCACTTGCGTCTCTTTCCAGCCGGACAGCTCGAAATGGTGATGCAGCGGCGCCATCTTGAAGATGCGGCGGCCTTCGCCATAACGCTTCTTCGTGTATTTGAACCAGGTGACCTGCAACATCACGGAGAGCGTTTCCGCGACGAAAATGCCGCCCATGATGAAGAGCACGATTTCCTGACGCACGATCACCGCCACCGTGCCGAGCGCGCCGCCGAGCGCGAGCGCGCCCACATCGCCCATGAACACCTGCGCGGGATACGTGTTGAACCAGAGGAACGCGAGCCCTGCCCCGCCCATCGCCGAGCAGAAGATCAGCAGTTCGCCCGCGCCCGCGATGTGCGGGAACAGCAGGTATTTCGAGTAGACCGAGCTGCCCATCACGTAGGCGAACACGCCGAGCGACGCGCCCACGAGCACGACCGGCATGATCACGAGGCCGTCGAGGCCGTCGGTCAGATTCACGGCGTTGCTCGCGCCGACGATCACGAAATACGTGAGTGCGATGAAGCCCCACACGCCGAGCGGATAGCTGATCGACTTGAGGAACGGCAGCAACAGGTCGGCGCGCGCGGGCAAGCCCATGGAGAGGCCGCTGCGCACCCACGCCATGAAGAGGTCGAACACGCGCACGTTGCTCGCTTCGGACACGCTGAACGCGAGATACACCGCCGCGAACAGGCCGATCACCGACTGCCAGAAATACTTCTCGCGCGAGGACATGCCGCGCGGATCCTTGTAGACGACCTTGCGATAGTCGTCGACCCAGCCGATCGCGCCGAAGCCGAACGTCACCAGCATCACGATCCAGATGAAGCGGTTCGTGAGATCGCCCCACAGCAGCGTGGACACCGCAATGCCGATGAGAATCAGCACGCCGCCCATCGTGGGCGTGCCCGACTTCACGAGGTGAGTCTGCGGGCCGTCCTTGCGCACCGCCTGACCGACCTTCATGGCCGTGAGCTTGCGGATCACGTACGGTCCGAAGAACAAACCAATACCCATTGCGGTGATGGTCGCCATCACCGCACGGAACGTCAGATAACTGAACACGCGCAAGAAGCTTGCGTCATTCTGCAGCCATTGCGCCAGCGCCAGTAGCATGCCTTGTATTCCTTCGTATTTCAGTGCGCGCCGGACGCTGCGTCCGGTGCAGGGGTTTGCGGATTCGTGAGTGCGGCCACCACGCGCTCCATCTGCATGAAGCGCGAGCCTTTCACGAGGATCGTGGCGCCCGGGCCGTAGCCCGCGCCAGCGAGTGCGCTCACGAGCGCGTTCGCGTCGGCGGCGTGCAGCGCGCCTGCGCCGAATGCCGCCGTGATGTCGCGCGCCGCGTCGCCGAGCGTATAAAGCGCATCGATGCCGCGCTCTTTCGCGTAAGCGCCCACCTCGCGGTGGAACGCCGGGCCGTCGTCGCCGACTTCGCCCATGTCGCCGAGCACGAGCACACGCGGCGCGGCCTGCGCCGCCAGCACGTCGATGGCCGCGCGCACGGAATCGGGATTCGCGTTGTAGGTGTCGTCGATCACGACGGCGCCCGCGAGTTCGCCGAGCGCCGCGCGCTTGACCTGCAGGCGGCCCTTCACAGGCTCGAACGCTTCGAGGCCGCGCTGAATCGCGTCGAACGACACGCCCGCCGCGAGCGCCGCCGCCGTAGCGGCGAGTGCGTTGTGCGCGTTGTGCGCGCCGAGCACCTGCAATTCCACTTCGAGATGGCCGTCGGGCGTCGCGATCGCGAGCCGCGACGCATTCACCAGCTTGCCTGTGACCGCGGCATCGACCGCGCGTTCATCGGTATGCAGCGCGAAATCGAGAATTTTCGAGCCGGTGGCCGCCACGCGCCAGATGCCTGCGTAAGCGTCGTCGGCGGGAAACACGGCCGTGCCTTCGGGCTTGAGCGCGTGAATCACGCTCGCGTGCTCGAGCGCGACGGCTTCCACCGTCGCCATGAACTCCTGATGCTCGCGCTGCGCGTTGTTCACCACGGCGACGGTCGGCTCCGCGAATTTCGCGAGCAACTCGGTTTCGCCCGGATGATTCATGCCCAGCTCGACCACCGCCAGCTTGTGCGAGGCGTTCAGACGCAGCAGCGTGAGCGGCACGCCGATGTCGTTGTTCAGATTGCCCGCGGTCGCGAGACGCGCTTCGGCGCCGACGGCCGCTGCGAAGATCGACGCGATCATTTCCTTGACCGTGGTCTTGCCGTTGCTGCCCGTGACCGCGACGAGCGGCAGCGTGAAGCGACGCCGCCAGCCGAGTGCGAGCGCGCCCAGCGCCGTGCGCGTATCGTCCACGCGCAGCGCCGGAATGCGCCAGTCGCCGGGGCTGCGCGACACGAGCGCCGCGCTCACGTGACGGCCAGCCACTTCGGGCAGGAAGTCGTGCGCGTCGAAGCGGTCGCCCTTGAGTGCGACGAAAAGATCGCCGGGACCGGTCGTGCGGCTGTCGGTCGAGATGCGCGCAAACGTGGCGTTCTCGTCGCCGAGAACACTCGCACCGGGAATCAGCGCTGCCGCTTCGCGCAGGGAAAGCATTGTCATTCACCGCCTCCGCGCCCATGCCGATCGGAAGTCGGTCGGGCTGCGAGCGCAAGGCGCGCGTGGTCCTGGTCGGAGAACGCGCGCTTCTTGCCCATGATTTCCTGAGTTGCCTCGTGCCCCTTGCCGGCCAGCACGATGACGTCTTCCTTCGCCGCGCCGCGCACCGCCTGCAGGATCGCGCTCGCGCGGTCCTCGATGCGGCGCGCCTTCGCGGCCTCGCGCATGCCACCGACGATCTGGTCGATGATCGCCGTGGGCGATTCGCTGCGCGGGTTGTCGCTCGTCACCACGACCTGATCGGCGAGACGCTCGGCGATCGCGCCCATCAGCGGACGCTTGGTGGAGTCGCGGTCGCCGCCGCAGCCGAACATGCAGATCAGCTGGCCGCCGCGCGCCGCGGCGATCGGGCGCAGCGCGTCGAGCGTCTTTTCGAGCGCGTCGGGCGTGTGCGCGTAGTCGATCACCACGAGCGGCTCGTCGTGATCGGTGCGGCCGCCGAGACGCTCCATGCGGCCGTTCACCGGCTGCAGCTTCGCGATTTCGTTGAGCGCCGCGAGAAGCGGCACGTTCGCCGCCAGCAGCGCGCCGAGCACGCCGAGCAGATTGCTGACGTTGAAGAGACCGAGCGTCTGCACTTCGACGTTCGCTTCGCCCCAGTCCGACGTTTCCAGATGGAACGCGGTGCCCGTGGCGGTCGCGCGCACGTTCGTGGCGCGCAGCCAGGCGTCGGCGGCCGGCGCATCGGCGGCGGGCGTTTCCACGCCGTACGCGATCGTGCGCGCCGTGCCGCGCGTGGCGGCGATCAGGCGGCGGCCCGCTGCGTCGTCGGCGTTGATGACCGCCGCGCGCAGACCAGGCCACGCGAACAGACGCGCCTTCGCGGCTTCATACGCCTCGAAGGTGCGGTGATAGTCGAGATGATCCTGCGTCAGATTCGTGAACACGGCGATGTCGAAGGACGTGCCGTTCACGCGCCCCTGATGCAACGCGTGCGACGACACTTCCATCGCAACCGCCTTCGCACCCGATTGCTGCAGTTGCGCGAGCGAGCGCTGCAGTTGCGGCGCGTCGGGCGTCGTGAAACCGGTGTGCACGAGCTGGCCGACAAAGCCGCTGCCGAGCGTGCCGACGATCGCGCACTTCTGGCCGATGGCCGTGAGCGCCGAAGCGATCCACTGGCTGCACGAAGTCTTGCCGTTCGTGCCGGTCACGCCGACCACGAGCATCGCGTCACTCGGATCGCCATACCAGCCGCTCGCGATCTCGCCCGCGACCACGTCGAGCTGCGGCACGGCGAGCGCGTTTTGCGCCTGCGAGAAGTCGAACGTGCCTGCATAGCCTTCCGGCTGATAGACGACCGCCGCCGCGCCGCGCGCAAGCGCGCTTTCGATGTGCGGACGGTTGTCCGCGCCTTCGACGGCGTAGGCGAGGAACACGTCGCCCGGCTGGAGCGAACGCGTGTCGGCGTGCAGATTGGCGGCGGGCGCGATGCGCGCGCGCAGCCAGGCGAGCGCGTCCGCGATCTGCCGGTGCGCGGGATGCTGATTGCGCGTGGCGCTCATCGGACGACTCCGGGACGGTTTTTCGCGTTGTCGGCGACGGTCATGTGATGCGCGCCGACAGGGGTTTTCAGGACAGGCGCCGCACTCGCGACGCGCTTCGTGGGACCGGCGGGCGCGTTCGCGGCGGCCGGCGCGGAGGCGCTATCATCCGAGACCACGAGCTGCTTGACCGGCATATCCGGCGGGACGTTGAGCGAGCGCAAGGTGTCGCCGACGATGCCCGAGAACACCGGCCCCGACACCGCGCCGCCGAAGTGGCTGCCCGCCGTCGGCTCGTCGACCGTCACCGCCACCACGATGCGCGGGTTCGGCATCGGCGCCATGCCGACGAACGACGCGCGGTACTTCGAATGGTCGTAGCCGTGCGGGCCGTGCTTGTACGCCGTGCCGGACTTGCCGCCCACGCGATAGCCAGGCACCGCCGCGTCGGGCGAGGTGCCGTCCTTCGACACCACGCTTTCGAGCATCGTGCGCACTTCGCGCGCGGTGGTGGGCGCAAACACCTGCGTGCCGACCACGGGCTGGTCGTCGCCGGGATGACGGAAGATCGACACCGGCAGAATCTGGCCGTCGTGCGCGATGGCCGTGTACGCGCGCGCAAGCTGGAACAGCGACACCGAGAGGCCATAACCGTACGACATGGTGGCCTGCTCGATGCGGCGCCAGCTTTTCCACGGACGCAGCCGGCCCGGCGCCGCGCCGGGGAACCCGACCTTCGGCGCTTGCCCGAGACCGATGCTGGTGTACATGTTCCACATTTCTTCGGGCCGGAGCGTCATCGCGATCTTGGTCGCGCCGATGTTCGACGACTTCTGGATCACGCCGCCCACCGTCAGCACGCCGAAACCGGCGTCGTCGGTGATGGTCGCGCCGTCGAGCGTGAAGTGGCCCGCACCCGTATCCACCAGTGTAGTCGGCGAGACGCGGTGCAGATCGAGGGCCAGCGACACCGTGAACGGCTTCATGATCGAGCCCGGCTCGAACACGTCGGTGAGAATGCGGTTGCGCAACTGCTCGCCCGTGAGGTGCGAGCGGTCGTTCGGGTTGTACGTGGGGTAATTCACGAGCGCGAGCACTTCGCCCGTGCGCACGTCCACCACCATCGCCGCGCCGGCCTTGGCCTTGAACTTCTCCACCGCCGCCTTCAGGTTCGAATAGGCGATGTATTGAATCTTGCTGTCGATCGACAGTTCGACGTCCGTACCATCGTGGGGCACGACCGTTTCGTCGACGTCTTCGACGATGTGGCCCATCCGGTCCTTGATGACGTGACGAATGCCGGGCATGCCGGCAAGAATTTTCTGATCGGACAGCTCGACGCCTTCCTGCCCTTCGTCTTCCACATTGGTGAAGCCGATCAGGTGGGCCGTGACGTCGCCTTCCGGATAAAAACGTTTGTATTCGTTGCGTTGATAAATGCCGGGGATGTCGAGCGCCGTAATCTGCTGCGCGATGTCGAGCGGCACCTGGCGCTTCACATAGACGAAAGTCTTGTCTTCGGAAAGCTTCTTGCGCAGTTCCTGCTGCGTCATGCCGAGCAGTTTGCCGAGCTGCGCGAGCTTGTCGGCGCCGAGGTCGTCGGGCACGGCTTCGGGAATCGCCCAGATCGCGCGCACGGGCAGACTCGTGGCGAGCACGAGGCCGTTGCGGTCGAGAATCTTGCCGCGCGTGGCGGGCAGTTCGATGGTGCGCTGATAGCGGCTTTCGCCCTGCTTCTGATAGAAGGCGTTGCCCGGTCCCTGGATCCAGAACGCGCGCGCGGCGAGCGCGACGAACGCCATGAACAGCATGAAGACGACGAGCTTCGAGCGCCACATCGGCAGGCGCACGGAGAGAATGGGATTCGCGGTGAAGGCGACGCTCTTGCGGCTGTTGCCCTTTTTCATCGCGCGCCTCCGCGACGGTTGGCCGCCGCCGCGCCCTGCGCCGGCGCGGACGTGGGCACGGGCGCGTCCACAGCGGTGGCCGCGCCCGGTGCGAGCGTCAGGTATTGCGTGCGTCCGGTCGTCACGGGCTGCATCTTGAGCGAATCGGTAGCGATCTGTTCGACGCGCGACGTTCTGGACAGCGCGCTCTGCTGATACTGAAGTTGCGCGTAGTCCTGCTGGAGCTGACGCTCCTGCGACTGCGCGCGTTGCAACTGAATGAAGATCTGACGCTGCTGATTGGTGGCGTTGACGACCGACAACGCGCAACCCATGACGACGATCAGCAGGAAGATGTTCAGGCGGTTCATGGCGTGACGCGCTCCGCGATGCGCATCACGGCCGAGCGGGCGCGCGGATTCGCGGCGACTTCCTCGTCGCTCGCGAACACGCGGCCGAGCAGCTTCAACGGCGGGCTGGGCAGGTCGACGGCGCGGATCGGCAAGCGGCGATCGATCGCGGGCGCGGTGGCGTGCGCCTGCATGAACCGCTTCACGATTCGGTCTTCCAGCGAATGGAAGCTGATGACCACGAGCCGCCCTCCCTGCTCCAGCAACGCCAGCGCTGCTTCTAGAACGACCTGCAGCTCCGCAAGCTCTTGATTGACGTGAATCCGTATAGCTTGAAAGGTGCGGGTTGCCGGGTCCTTACCCTTCTCACGGGTTTTGACGGCGTTAGCCACGATTTGGGCAAGCTCGCCCGTGCTGTCGAGAGGCCCGAGACGGTCGGACTCTGCCCGGCGAGCAACAAGCGCCTTTGCAATCTGAAAAGCAAACCGTTCTTCCCCATAATCTCGAATCACCTCCGTCAGTTCCTGCAACGTGGCCCGCGCGAGCCAGTCAGCGGCGGACTCGCCGCGCGTCGGGTCCATCCGCATGTCGAGCGGACCATTGGCGCGGAAACTGAAACCGCGCTCCGGGTCGTCGATTTGCGGCGACGACACGCCCAGGTCCAGCAAAATCCCCGACACACGCCCTACCCCGCGCTCCGCCATCGCGTCGCGCAGTGAAGCAAAACTCTCGTGCACGATCGAGAACCGCGCGTCGCCGACCTGTTCGGCCGTGGCGATCGCCAGCGGGTCCTTGTCGAACGCGATCAGGCGCCCGGCTTCGGAAAGCCGGCCGAGAACCGCGCGACTGTGCCCGCCGCGACCGAACGTGCCGTCCACATAGACGCCGTCCGCGCGCGTCACGAGCGCATCGACCGCTTCATCGAGCAGCACCGTGCGATGCTGCAATCCTTGTCCCATCGCAGATGCCATAGCGTTTTAAACCGCGATCAGAACGTGAAATTCTTCAAGGCGTCGGGCATGCCTTGGGCCATCGCCGCCTGTTCCTTCGCGGCGTAGGTTTGCGCATCCCACAACTCAAAATGACTACCCATGCCGAGCAGCATGACTTCCTTTTCCATACCAGCTGCGAGACGTAATTCGGGAGAGACGAGCACGCGACCCGCGCTGTCGAGGTCGACGTCGGACGCATTACCGAGAAAAATGCGGCGCCACCAGTGGGCGTCCATCGGCAATGCGGCGACTTTCGCGCGGAAGACTTCCCATTCAGGGCGCGGAAATAGCAACAGGCAGCCGTCCGGGTGCTTGGTGATCGTCACCCGGCCTTCTGCCTGTTGTTGCAGCGCGTCCCGATAGCGAGACGGAATCGACATCCGTCCTTTCGCATCGAGTGTCAGCGCCGACGCCCCCTGGAACAATTTGCTCCCCCTCACGCGGCGCCGATCGCCGCCCGTCTAAATCTCAGGAAATTTACCCGAATACGTATCTGGAATCACACAAAAATACACTTTCTCACACTGTCTCCCACTTTAGAGGAAGGCCCAACGAGGGTCAAGGTGGCTGGCGCGTTTTTTGACGAAATTTATCCGCTAGAACAAGGACTTAGCGGCACTTGTTCAAGTCAGGCGCAAAGCCAAAAACCGTTATGAATGAATGAGCTAACGCAGGTTGTGAAGGTGATACGTGAAATAGGCGGTGAAAATCGCGGTGGTGCGGGGCGTTGGCGGGGATTAAAGCGAAAGGCTAAATGCGCTAAAGGGGCGGTAATCGCGCGGGCGGGCGTCTCCCACCTGCCCGCGCAAAATCACTAGATGTAGTAGGCCGTGCGCGTCATGACTTTCGACGCGGCGCGCATGAGCGAGCGCATCGGCAGCGGCAATTCGATGCCGCCGAGGTCGGTGGCCGAGCGCGCGTGGGCGATCTCGTCGGTGCGCATCTGTTCGACGATGGCGCGCGATTCGAGGTCGGCGGGCGGCAAGGCGTCGAGGTGGCTGTCCAGGTGATGTTCGACCTGGCGTTCGGTTTCGGCCATGAAGCCGAGACTGACCCGGTCGCCCAGACGGCCCGCCGCGAAGCCGATCGCGAGCGCGCCCGCGTACCAGAGCGGATTGAGCAGGCTCGGACGCGAATCGAGCGCTTCCAGACGGCGCGCGGTCCAGGCGAGGTGATCCTCCTCTTCCTGCGCGGCGTGCTCGAAGGCGGCCTTCAGCGACGGCGAGCGCGTGGCGATCTTCTGCGCCTGATAAAGCGCCTGCGCGCAAACTTCGCCCACGTGATTCACGCGCATGAGGCCCGCCGCGTGCGAACGCTCGGCGGCCGTGAGCTCGCCGGGCGCGGTGCCGACCGCCGCCACGCCAGCGACTTCGGATTCGTCGCCGGCCGCGAGTGCGACGTCTTGCGCGCGCGTGCGCGCCGCGGCCGATTCGGGGGAAGGCTGAGGGATGGGCCGCGACATGCGCGACACGCCAGTGATCGAGCGCAGGCCCCGATCGAATTCGGTAATCAACTCGTCAAGCGTCATCCAACCTCCCTCCTCGCGCACTGCAAACAGCACGGCAAAAGCACAGCCAAAACACGACCCCGAGCGCCGACGACCTGGCGCGAAATGCGTCTGATAAGCATCTCGCATTCGCCGACCGACCGGCCGTTAAAAAAGCACTACAGGAACTCTCGCCGCGCCGTCAATCAGGGGCAGCGCCGATACCCGGCGCATATTCTAGACCATGTTGTGTAAACGAAACAGGTACTTAGGAGCGTCCTGCCTTTTCCTTTGTCACCCCTAACCCTTTTGTTACATTACGTGCAACTTCTCGCGAAGTTAGACACGCAAGGCCACAGCACGACACATCGCACTACATAAGAATCGGCCTTGTAAAAAGACGCATAAAAGATTCGCAAAATACTGGAGATCATTCAATGAAGAAGTCGCTTCTCGCGCTTGCTGCGCTGGGCGCGTTCGCGGGCGTTGCTCACGCACAGAGCAGTGTCACGCTGTACGGCATCATCGACGAAGGTTTCAACATCAACACGAACTCGGGCGGCAAGCACCTGTACAACCTCTCGAGCGGCGTGCTGCAGGGCAGCCGTTTCGGCCTGCGCGGCGCTGAGGATCTGGGCGGCGGTCTGAAGGCGGTCTTCGTGCTCGAAAACGGTTTCGACGTGAACAACGGCAAGCTCGGTCAAGGCGGCCTGATGTTCGGTCGTCAAGCCTACGTCGGCCTGAGCAACACGCAGATCGGCACGGTCACGCTGGGTCGTCAGTACGACTCCGTCGTCGACTACGTCGGTCCGCTCGAAGCGGGCGACCAGTGGGGTGGCTACATCGCGGCTCACCCGGGCGACATCGACAACTTCAACAACGCGTACCGCACCAACAACACGATCAAGTTCACCAGCGCGAACTACGCTGGCCTGACGTTTGGCGGCACGTACAGCTTCGGCGGCACGGCGGGCGACTTCACCCACAACCAGATCTGGTCGCTGGGCGCAGGCTACAACAACGGCCCGCTGGCCCTCGGCCTCGCCTATTTGAACGCGCGCACGCCGGCAGCCTCGGGCGGCCTCTTCAACAACGGCGGCACGATCGCTGCGAACACGGGCGCCGCGGCTTCGGGCTACGCCGTGAGCTCGCCGGTCTACGCGGGCTTCGCTTCGGCCAACACGTACCAGGTGATCGGTGCGGGCGGCGCGTACACGTTCGGCGCAGCAACGTTCGGCCTGACGTATTCGAACATCCGCTTCGCGAACCTCGGCTCGTCGTACTCGAACGCAGCGATCGCCGGTTACCGCGGCCAGTCGGCGACGTTCAACAACGCCGAAGTGAACTTCAAGTACCAGCTCACGCCGGCTCTGCTGGTTGGCGCGGCGTACGACTACACGCGCGGCGCGTCGATCAACGGCGCTTCGCGTGCCCAGTACCACCAGGGCGCAGTCGGCGTCGACTACTTCCTGTCGAAGCGCACCGACGTCTACGTGATCGGCGTGTACCAGCATGCGCTGGGCGAAACGCTGAACTACGCAGGTCAGGTGGTCGACGCGACGGCTGGCATCAACGGCCTGTCGGGTTCGTCGAACCAGAACCAGTTCACGGCCCGCGTCGGCATCCGTCACAAGTTCTAAGAAGAACAGCCGTAGTAGTCTCGAAGGCGCCCGCGGGCGCCTTTTTTCTTTGATGCGGCGCATAAAAAAAGCCCGCCCTTTCGGGCAGGCTTTTTTCACGAACGCTGCGAGCGCCGCGCTGTTACGACACGCGCGTGTCCCGCAATTCGCGACGCAGGATCTTGCCGACGTTGCTCTTCGGCAGATCGTTGCGGAACTCGATGAGCTTCGGACGCTTGTAGCCCGTGAGCTGCGTCTTGCAGTAGTCGAACACGTCCTTGTCGGTGAGCGCCGGATCCTTCTTGACGATATAGAGCTTCACCGCTTCGCCCGAATGCTGATCGGGCACGCCCACGGCCGCCACCTCGAACACGCCCGGCAGCTTCGCGACCACGTCCTCGACTTCGTTCGGATAGACATTGAAGCCCGACACCAGAATCATGTCCTTCTTGCGGTCGACGAGCTTGATATAGCCACGCGTATTCATCACGCCGACGTCGCCCGACTTGAAGTAGCCGTCGGCAGTCATGACCTTCGCCGTTTCTTCCGGACGCTGCCAGTAACCCGCCATCACCTGCGGTCCGCGAATGCAGATCTCGCCCGCTTCGCCGATCGGCAGTTCGTTGCCGTCGTCGTCGCGAATCGAGATTTCGGTGGACGGCAGCGGCAGCCCGATCGTGCCCGTGTACTCGGTGGCCGTGGTCGGGTTGCAGGTCACGCTCGGCGATGTTTCGGACAACCCATAACCTTCGACAATCGGCGTTTGCGTGCGCTCGTACCAGCGCTTCGCAACCGCTTCCTGCACCGCCATGCCGCCGCCGTTCGCGACCAGCAGATGCGAGAAGTCGAGCTTGTCGAAATCGGGATGATTGAGAATCGCGTTATAGAGCGTGTTGACCGCCGGGAACGTCGTAATCGAATAGCCGTGCAGTTCCTTGATCATGCCCGCGATGTCGCGCGGATTCGGAATCAGGATCGCGAGGCCGCCCGTGCGCATCGTCAGCAAGCCGCAGACGGTGAGCGCGAACACGTGATAGAGCGGCAGCGCCGCGACCGTGACCGGCTGCACGCCGGCCGGCAGACGCGCGAGCGCAGGCTCGGTCCACGCCGCCGACTGCAGGACGTTGGCGATCAGATTGCGGTGCAGCAGCGTCGCGCCCTTCGATACGCCGGTCGTGCCGCCCGTGTATTGAAGGAAGGCGACGTCGTCGGGCTTCTGCTCGACGGGCTTGAAGCTCTGGCGCGCGCCGGCCGCGAGCGCGGCCTTGAACGGCACGTGACCGGGCAGACTCCACGCGGGCACCATCTTCTTCACGCGGCGCACGACGAAATTGACGATGAAGCCTTTCGCCGCGCCGAGCAGATCGCCCATCGACGCGACCACGACGTGCTTCACGCGCGTTTGCGCGATCACGGCCTGGAGCGTGTTGGCGAAGTTCTCGAGGATGATGATCGCTTCGGCGCCGCTGTCCTTGAGCTGATGCTCGAGCTCGCGCGGCGTGTAAAGCGGATTGACGTTCACGACCACGTAGCCCGCGCGCAGGATCGCGGCGAGCGCGACCGGATATTGCAGCACGTTGGGCATCATGATGGCGATGCGCGCGCCGGGCGCGATGCCGCGCGACTGGAACCAGGCGGCGAGCCGCTTCGACAGCTCGTCGAGCTGTCCGTAGGTGATGGCCTTGCCCATGCAGGCGAACGCGGGCTTCGCGCGATTCGCGTTGAAACTCTCCGTGAGCAGCGCCGTGATGGACGCGTATTGGCTCGCGTCGATCTCGGCGGGCACGCCCGGCGGGTACGATTTCAGCCAGACCTTTTCCATGCGGCGTCTCCTCCTCTATATTTTCGAATGGTCGTGCTAAAAAATGGATCGTAGCACGGCGACCGTGTTTTTCTTACGGGAATCAGCGAGTTAGAAAGCGCCCTCCAACCCTTTCGGCCAGGGTTTACGCGCGCTCGACTTCGACGAGGCAGTCGTAGAACGTCGCCGAATTGCCGAGGTCGGTAAGCGCCTGGCTCGTCACCTCGTTGGCGTTGCGACCGTCGGGCGCGAGCTTCTTCCACCAGATCGACAAGCCGACCACGAGACCTTCGCGCGCGCGTTCGGACACGCGTGCGCGCGCACGCATCGAGCCGCGATCGTTGAAGACGCGAACCTGATCGCCGTCGACGATATTGCGCAGGGCGGCGTCGGCGGGATTGAGATCGATGTGCGGTTCGCCTTCGGTGGCGCGCAGGCTCTCGACGTTCACGAAGGTGCTGTTGAGGAAATTGCGCGCGGGCGGCGAGATCATCGCCAGCGGATAACGCGCCGCGAGTTCGGGCGCGCCGTCGGCCGACTCGTGCGGCGGCAGATAGTCGGGCAGCGGATCGAGGCCCGCTTGCGCGAGCGCTTCGCTGTAGAACTCGCACTTGCCCGTCGGCGTGCGGAAGCCGCCGTGCGCGAACGGCGCATCGGCAATATTCAGCTTGATCCACGCGTTCTGCTTGAGCGTGTCCCAGTTCGCGCCGTCGAAGGCCGGATCGCGCCAGTCGAATGCACGCGACGCCACCTCTTCGTCACTCTCGAACAGCGCGGGCTCGGTCAGGCCCATCGCGCGCGCAATCGAGCGGAAAATTTCCGTGTTCGGACGCGCCTCGCCCACCGGCGCGATTGCAGGCAGATTCGCCATCACGTGCGTGTGGCCGTAGGACTTATGCACGTCGAGGTGTTCGAGCTGCGTGGTCGCGGGCAGCAACAGATCGGCGTAATCGGCGGTATCGGTCTGGAACTGTTCGAGCACGATCGTGAACAGGTCGTCGCGCGCGAAGCCGGTCGCCACCTTCGCGGAGTCCGGCGCGACGGCAACGGGATTCGAGTTGTAGACCACGACCGCTTCGATCTTCGGACCGAACGCGGTGTCGCCCGCATGCGTGAGCGCGTCGCCGATCTGGTTCATGTTGACGATGCGCGGCTGATGCTTCGGCCAACCCGGGATCAGGTCGGGACGCTGCAGCGCGTGAGCATCGACCGGCGCCCAACCCGACGACGACAGCAGCACGCCGCCGGAACGCTCGCGCCACGCACCGGTGAGCGCGGGCAGACAGGCGATCGCACGCACCGCGTTGCCGCCGCCGCGTACGCGTTGCAGACCGTAGTTCATGCGGATCGCGACCTTGCGTGTCGACGCATAAAGGCGCGCGAGATCGACGATGGTCTGTTCCTCGATGCCGCAAATCTGCGCGACGCGGGCGGGCGTGTAAGTCAGCGCGCGCGCTTTCAGGGGCTCGTAGCCGTGCGTGTACGCGGCGATGTAGTCGTGATCGAGCCGGTCTTCGGTGATCAACACGTGCATCATGCCGAGCGCGAGTGCGCCGTCGGTGCCGGGCTTCAGCGCGATGTGCTGATGACACTTCTCGGCGGTCAGCGAGCGGTACGGGTCGATCGCGATCAGCTTCGCGCCGTTGCGCTTCGCTTCCTGCGCGCGGGTCCAGAAGTGCAGATTCGACGCGATCGGATTCGCGCCCCAGATCAGGATGACTTCGCTTTCCGCGAAGTGCTCGGTGAGCATGCCGAGGCTCGAGCCATACGTGTAGCGCAGGCCCGCCGCGCCGGCCGCCGCGCAGATCGCGCGATCGAGCCGCGACGCACCGAGCTTGTGGAAGAAGCGTTGCGCGATGCTGTCGCCTTGCACGAGCCCCATCGTGCCCGCATAGCTGTACGGCAGGATCGCCTCAGGCGCGCGCTGCGCGATCTCGCCGAGCCGCTCGGCCGCGATGGCGCAGGCCTCGTCCCAGGTAATCGGCTCGAAACGCCCCTCTCCCTTGGCGCCGACGCGCTTCATTGGCTGCGTCAGACGCTTCGGATGGTGCACGCGTTCGGCGTAGCGCGTGACCTTCGTGCAGAGCACGCCTTGCGTCGGCGCGTGATCGGGGTCGCCGCTCACCTTGATCGCCTTGCCGTTCTCGACGGTCACGCGCATCGCGCAGGTGTCGGGGCAGTCGTGGGGACAGACGGCGCGGGCAAAGTCGGCTCGGGCGTTCATGAGAGATTCCGTGGGTGCGGCAAGGTGTCAGTACTGCGATTTTATTATGCGCAGCGCACCCAACCGCCATGCGCCGGGGGCTGGAGCGCGAAAAAAAAGCTTCGGCGTAGAATGGTTCGTCTAGACCCGGCCTGATCGCCGGGCGCCCACTTTTTGAGCACTGCCCGCCATGAAACTGATCCCGGAAATCCAGGCCGCCCAAGGCGAAATCCAGGGCTTACGACGAACGATCCATGCCCATCCGGAACTGCGCTACGAAGAAAGCCAGACCGCCGATCTCGTGGCGTCGAAACTGGCCGAATGGGGTATCGAGGTGCATCGCGGTCTGGGCAAGACGGGCGTGGTCGGCGTGCTCAAACGCGGCAACGGCGCACGCTCGATCGGCCTGCGCGCCGATATGGATGCGCTGCCGATTCAGGAACTGAACACCTTCGATCATCGCTCGCGCAACGACGGCAAGATGCACGCGTGCGGCCACGACGGACATACGGCCATGCTGCTGGGCGCCGCGCAATATCTCGCCCGGCATGGCACATTCGACGGCACCATTGTCTTCATCTTTCAGCCCGCCGAGGAAGGCGGCGCGGGCGCGAAGGCGATGATCGACGACGGTCTTTTCACGCGCTTTCCCGTCGATGCCGTATTCGGCATTCATAACTGGCCTGGCATGCCCGCTGGTGTCTTCGGCGTGACCGAAGGGCCGATCATGGCGTCGAGCAACGAATTCCGAATCGAAATCAAAGGCGTGGGCTCGCATGCCGCCCTGCCGCACAACGGGCGCGATCCGGTGTTCACCGCAGTGCAGATCGCCAACGGGCTGCAAAGCATCATCACGCGCAACAAGAAGCCGCTGGATACCGCTGTGCTGTCGATCACGCAGATTCATGCGGGCGATGCCGTGAACGTGGTGCCGAATACGGCGTGGATTGCGGGCACGGTGCGCACCTTCACGACGGAAACGCTTGATCTGATCGAGTCGAGACTGCGCAAGATCGCCGAGAGCACGGCCGATGCGTACGACTGCTCGGTCGAGATCACATTCCATCGCAATTATCCGCCCACCGTGAACAGCAGCGCGGAAACGCAATTTGCCGCCGAGGTGATGCGCGAGGTGGTGGGCGCGGCTCGCGTCGACGCGAGCGTGGAGCCGACGATGGGCGCCGAAGACTTCTCGTTCATGCTGCTGGAAAAGCCGGGCTGCTATGCGTTTCTCGGTAACGGCGACGGTGGACATCGCGAGTCTGGACACGGCGCAGGTCCGTGCATGCTGCACAACGCGAGCTATGACTTCAACGACCAGTTGCTGCCGGTCGGATCGTCGTATTGGGTGCAATTGGCGACGAAATTTCTCGCGCAGAAGTAGTTCTTCTGCGTAGTTTGCTGTGTCGTGTGGAAACAAAAAAGCCGCCCTTGAGGCGGCTTTTTTCTGCCCAGGGTACGCGTATTTCCCACGCCCAAGCGCCAGAACCCCGGCTCTCTTTCTGGAGAAGCCGGGGTTCTGGACGTACTGCATAAGAAGCCTGACGATTACCTACTTTCACACGGGCAATCCGCAC